>JASJCA010000009.1 GCA_030066215.1 Rhodobacter sp.
CCATGCACCCGTCGAGAAGGCAGCATGCGTGGGCTAAACCGGCGCGGGGATGGTGAATGGCAGTGACAGTCAGCGATTTCGGTTTGCCGGCCGTGGTGTATCTGTCCGTTAGTCGCGTCACATCCGCTCCGTCATACGCAAGCGGACAGATACACCACGGCCGGCAAACCGAAATCGCTGACTGTCACTGCCATTCACCATCCCCGCGCCGGTTTAGCCCACGCATGCTGCCTTCTCGACGGGTGCATGGCGGTTCCAACTCCGACCGGAACCGACTATGCGGCCAAGGTCCGGTCATGCTCAAGCCCGGGCCATGTTACGACGCCGCAATTGTCACATAATCGCGGCGGTGGTCCCTCTGGAGGCACAAGCTCCATCGTGGCGGCCCAACCGGGCCACACTGGGCTGCGCCAAACGTCGCTACCGCGCGACCGGCCAATCGGCCGGGACGTGACGGCCCGGACGCGGTACGCGAGACCGCCATTCCGGGAGGTCTTCTGGTGCAGGCCGGTACCGCGGAGTCAATCGATCTTGCACTTATCTAGGCAAACGCCCTCAGCCGCTTCGACAGCGCTGCGGTCCGGTCCGCCAAAAGCTGCGCGTCGCCCCGTGTTTCCACGTTCAGCCGCACGACCGTTTCGGTGTTGGACACGCGCAGATTGAACCGCCAATCCGGGAAAGATGCGGAGAGCCCGTCCAAACGGTCGATCTCTGCACTTGCGGCGAACTCCGCTTCGATGGCGGTCATCGCGGCCGCAGGGTCGGCGAGGTGAAAATTGACCTCGCCGGAGGACGGGTGCCGCGCCCGCATCTCGGCTACCAGCGCCGACAGCGGCTGCTCGGTGGTCGACATAAGCGCCAGGACCAAGAGCCAGGGGATCATACCCGAATCGCAATACAGGAAGTCGCGGAAATAGTGATGCGCCGACATCTCGCCGCCATAGACCGCATCGACGGCACGCATCGTCTCTTTGATCAGCGCGTGTCCGGTCTTTGAGGCCACCGCCACGCCCCCGGCCGCCTCGACGATCCGCGTCGTGTTCCACATCACCCGCGGGTCGTGCACCACCGCCCCGCCGGGCGACCGCGCCAGCATCGCCGCCGCCAAGAGCCCGACGATGTATTCGCCGTCCACGAAGGCCCCTGTTTCGTCGAACAGAAAACAGCGGTCGAAATCGCCGTCCCAGGCCACGCCCAGATCGGCGCCATGCGTCCGCACCGCTTCTGCCGTAACCGGCCGGTTCTCTGACAGCAGCGGGTTGGGGATGCCGTTGGGAAAGCTGCTGTCGGGCGCGTGATGGATCCGCACGAACTCTACCGGCGCGTCAGCCATCGCCGCGGCAATCGCATCAAAAGTCGGACCCGCCGCGCCGTTCCCGGCATTGACCAGCACTGTCGCGGGCTTCAGCGCGCTCATGTCGACGAACGACAGCACCCGGCCCACATAGGCCGCGCGCGGGTCCACCTCGCGCACCGACCCGCCGCCCGCCGCCGGACCAAAGCCATCCGCCCGCACCATGGCTTCCATCGCCGCCAGCCCGTTTTTGCGCGAGATCGGCCGCCCGCCCGGGCCGATCAGCTTGACCCCGTTGTCGCCGATGGGATTGTGTGACGCCGTCACCATCAGCCCGCCGCCCGCGTCCAGATGATCGGTCGCGAAATACACCTCCTCGGTGCCGCAGAGCCCAAGGTCCAGCACGTCCGCGGCTTCGTCCGTCACGCCCCGTGCAATCGCCGCCTGCAGCATCGGCGAGGAGCTGCGAACATCCCGGCCCAGCACCACCGCCCGCGGCGCTACCACCTGAACGAACGCCCGTCCAATCCGATAGGCGATGTCTTCGTCCAGGTCCTCGCCCACCCGCCCGCGAATGTCGTAGCTCTTGAAACAGCGCATCTCAGCCATCAATCCGCCCGATAGCCCGCACGCCCACCATCGGCAATAGACCCCGCCGTCGCAATCGCCTATCTCTTGGCGCCAAGGCCGTACGAAACAGGCCGTCCGACCCAGGGAGAGACCAATGACCAAATTCACCCGACGTACCGTTCTGCAATCGGCCGCCGCGGCCGCCACGCTGCCCGCGCTGGCCACCCCGGCGCTTGCGAGCACCAAGATCACCGTCGGCGCGTTGCGCTTCACCAGCCACGCCGCCAGCTTCATCGCGCTGGAAAACGGTCTTTTCGCCAACGCCGGCCTCGACGTCGAGTTCAAGTTCTTCGAAGCCGCACAGCCCATGGCCGTCGCGATCGCCAGCGGCGACGTCGATTATGCCGTCACCGCGATCTCCGGCGGGCTGATCTCGCTCGCCGACAAGGGCGCGATCAAGGTCATCGGCGGCGCGCTGATGGAAGAGGCCGGCGTCGACGGCCAGAAAATCCTGGCCTCCGACGCCGCCTTCCAGGCCGGGCTGACCGCGCCCGCCATGCTTGACGGCAAAAGCTGGGGCATGACGCAGGCAGGGTCCTCCTTCCACTACATGGGCTCCAAGATCGCGCAGGCCGAAGGCGTCAGCCTCTCCTTCAAGCCCCTGCAAAAGGTCGGCGCCATCATCGGCGCGCTGAAATCCGGCCAAATCGACGCCTGGTCCATCGTGCCGCACATCGCCAAACCGCTGGCTGGCTCCGGCGCCGTGCACATCATCGGCAACGTCGCAGACTACATCCCCAACTACATGGTCACCACCGCCTTCACCTCCGCCGACAACGCCGCCAACGAACGCGCGCAAACCCAAGCGTTCCTGCAAGCCTTCTCCGGCGGCATCGACGCCTTCAACGCCGCCATGGTCGACAAGTCGGAAGGCGAGGACGCGATGAACGCCATGGTCGATTTGATCCACAAATACGTCTACACCGACCGCCCGCGCGAAAAGGCCGCTCCGTCGATCATCAACGGATCGATGCGGCTCTCGCCCGGCGCCGCGCTGAACCTCGCCTCGATCGAGGACCAGCTGACCTGGTTCAAATCCGAAGGCCTGGTGAAGGACTCGATCACCCTCGACACCCTGGTCGACCCGTCATACGTCGAAACTGCCTAAACGATGGACCTTCGCCTCGACCGGATCGGCCACGGCTACGGCCCGGTCGAGGTGCTGGCCGACATCAGCCTCGACATCCCCAAGGGCGAAATCCTCTGCATCATCGGCCCCTCCGGCTGCGGCAAGTCCACGCTGTTGCGCCTGATCGGCGGGCTCGAACGACCCGACCAGGGCCGTGTTCTGCAACTCGGACGCCCGCCCAAGGACAGCCTCAACCCGCTGACCTACATTTTCCAGGACTTCGCGCTGCTGCCCTGGCGTACGGTGCGGGGCAATGTCAGCCTGGCACTTGAAGATCATAACCTAACCACCTCTCAGGCCACCGAAATCATCGCGGACGTCCTGGCCCGAACTGGGCTTTCTGACTTCGCCGACGCGGTGCCCAAGCAACTCTCCGGCGGCATGAAACAGCGCGTCGCCATCGCCCGCGCTCTCGCCGTGACCCCGGCGGTCCTGTTGATGGACGAGCCGCTGTCTGCGCTCGACGCGCAAACCCGCGAGCTTCTCATCGACGATCTCGTACAACTCTGGACCCGGCAGCGCTTCACCGCCGTCTACATCACGCATAACCTGGGCGAGGCCGTCCGCCTTGGTCACCGAATAGCCGTGCTGTCGCGCCGGCCCGGTCACCTGCGCGAGGTCATTGCAATCGACACCCCGCTCGCCGACCGCCGGCTCGGCGATCCCGACCTCGAAACCACCCAACGCCGCCTTTGGGATCTGATGCGCGACGAAGCCGCCGCCGCCGATCGGGAACTTGCCTGAGATGCAACGGACTGACGTGCGCGACGTGCCGTTCCGCGGCGGCGGTTTCCGCCCAAAGCGCATCCGTTTCATCGGCCTCGCGGCTTTCATCGCGCCCATCGCACTGGCCGAATGGGGCACCCGGGCGGGCTGGATCTCGCCGCTGACCCTGCCGCGCCCCTCCGACGTGCTGGCCATCTTCGGCGAACTCCTCGAAACCGGCCGCCTGTGGGACCACCTGATCCCCTCGCTGACCCGGCTCGCTGTCGGCTCCGTCTTGGGCGTCAGCGCCGGCATCGCCATCGGCACCGCAATTGGCCTCTTCTCCTACATCCGCGCCGGTCTCGTACCCCTTGTCGCCGCCCTATTCCCAATACCCAAGATCGCGCTGTTGCCTCTGTTCGTGATCTGGTTCGGCATCGACGAGGGCTCGAAATACGCGCTGATCGCGCTTGGCACTTTCACCCCCACCGTCGTGGCCACTTACGGCGCCGTCGACAATGTCGACCGCACGCTGATTCGCATGGGCCAAAGCTTTGGCCTCCGCTGGCTCTCGATCACCCGCAAGATCGTGCTGCCCGGCGCCCTGCCCGGAATCCTGTCGGGCCTTCGTGTCAGCCTGGCCATCGGCATTATCCTGTTGGTTGCCGCCGAGATGCTCGGCGCCGAGTTCGGCATCGGCGCCTTCATTTTGCAGGCCGGCTCGCTCTATGACCTCGAACGCCTTTTTGCCGGTGTTGTGATTCTGTCGGCCCTGGGCGTCGCCACCTCCGCCGCAATCGGCGCGGTCGAACGGCGGCTGCTAAGCTGGCGAAGCTAACACAACGAACGAAGATCCCGTGCAGATCCGCCAACCCTGTGGCACCGCGGCTGGTGTGCAGCCCCCCCGGCTCCCTCTTCATCTGGCCAGAAATATCTTGGGGGGTCCGGGGGGCAAAGCCCCCCGGTCGGTCGGCGTGCCGACAGGCACGTCGACCTCAGGAATACAGCACCGCCGCGCGCCTCTCGAACGCGCGCACGATGCGCTGCATCGCGTCGTTGAACACCAGCCCGATCACCGACTGCAAAATCGCGTTGCGGAACTCGAAATCGACGAAGAACGACACCTCACAGCCGCCGTCGACATCGCGGAACTCCCACCGCGACTGCATGTGCTTAAACGGCCCGTCGATATATTCGGTGTCGATCCGCCGCGCCTCGGACCAAAGCGTCACGCGGCTGCCGAACCTCTCGCGAAACACCTTGAACGAGATCACCAGATCGGCCTCCATCACCACCGCGTCGCCCTTGGGCGTCACCGCATTCACCCGCGCCGCCGCGCACCAGGGCAAAAACTCGGGATAGCGCGCCACATCCGCCACCAGGTCGTACATCTGCTGGGCGCTGTAGGGCAGCGTCTTGGTTTCCGAATGTTGGGCCATGCGCGGTTTCGCTCGGTTTGCCTCGGCGGCGGCATTTCGTATCAAGGGGCCGGGAATTCAAGGGGGCGCCATGTCTCAGCCGGCCTATGCCGTCGACGAGATGATCTCGGCCAAGTCGATCGCGGCGCGGGTCGAGGAGCTTGCGCGCGATGTCCAGCAGGCGTTTCAGGGCACCGACAAGCTGGTGATCGTCGGGCTGCTCCGGGGCTCGTTCGTGTTCATTGCCGATCTGGTGCGCGAGCTGGACCTGCCCGTCGAGGTCGATTTTCTCGAGGCCTCGTCTTACGGCGATTCGATGGAATCGAGCCGCGAGGTGCGGATCTTGAAGGACCTGCGCGGCGAGATCGGCGGCCGCGACGTGCTCTTGGTCGAGGACATCGTCGACACCGGCTTCACCCTCGCCCATGTCACCGAGCTGCTGCTCACCCGGCACCCGCGGCGGCTCGAGACCATCGCGCTCCTCGACAAACCCTCGCGGCGCGAGGTCGACGTCAAGGCGACCTGGACCGGGTTCGAGATCCCGGACGAATTCGTCGTCGGCTACGGCATCGACTACGCCCAGCGGAACCGCAACCTGCCCTACATCGGCAAGGTGCGGTTCGTGGAAATCGGCAAGGAGGCCGCGCCATGAATCCGATCTGGTTCGTCCGCATGGCGAAATGGGCCCGCCACCCGCCCTCGCCGCAGATGGTCAAGATGGTTCTGGCGATCGTCGCCGTCTGCCTGGTGCTCTTCGGGGTCGAACGCATCTTCGGCTGGCCCGACTGGCTGACGCCAGAGCGTTTCCCGTCCGGCCGGGTGGCGCGGTAGTCAGGGTGACACCCAAACGGATCGAGCCCACATGATGGCGGCCCGCACGGCCCAGCGGCGGCCCGCGGGATGCCGCTTCGACGGCTGTACGACGCGCTTTTTTGGGAGCAAGGTACATCTTCCATGTGAGCCGAGCGCCCAGGACAGCCAAAGCGGCAGCCCACCGGGGCGGGCGTTCGCAAGCTCACCTAGGCCGGGGCGCCTGCGGCGCTGTTAACCCGGCCCGGCGAAGCCTCCCAGGCTGAACTGAATAAGCTCCCCGGTCCTACCGGCACCGCGCCGCCGGTCACGCGCCCCGCAAAAGCTCCGCCTCGCGGGCCCTGAGCGACGTGGCCAGGCGGTCGCGCACCACGCGAATGCGCGGCGCACCGGCCAGATCGGCATGCGCCGCGACCCAGATCGGCACCTCGGCCTCCGCCAGTGGCGCGCCGTGCCGCTCGAGCCGCGGGTCGCCCTCGCCCAGAATGCAGGGCAGAACCGCCCGGCCCAGCCCCGCGGCGGCCATCTCGCGCAAGGTGACGAAGCTGTCGGCGGACCCGGCGACGGCGCCCGGACGCACGGCCTCGGCCAGCCACTCGGCCGGCCGCGACCGCGCCAGCGGACCGCTCAAGCCCAGCCAGCGGCCCGGATCAGGGCGCGCGGCATAGACCGCAAATCCCAGCCGTGCCGCCGCCACCCCGTCGAGATCGTCGGGCAGCGTCAGCGCCGGGCGCACCGCGATGTCGGCATGCATCCGCGCCAGATCGACATGGGCGTTGGCGCAGATCAGCTCCAACCGCAGCCCCTCGGCTTCGCCGGCCAGCTCGGCCAGGATCCGCGGCAGAACGGTGTGGCACAAAGTGTCGGTCGAGGTGATCCGCACCACCCCGCGCAACGGCGCCTTGGCCCCATCGATCATCCGGTCCACCGCCAGCACCGCGTTCTCGACCTCGCGCGCCGCCTCGATCAGGCGCAGCCCGTCGGCCGGGATCGTGTAGCCCCGCGCCGTGCGCTCGAAGACCGGGCTGCCGTGGCGCGCCTCGAAGGCTGCGATCCGCCGCAGCACGGTGGCGTGGTTCACCCCAAGCGCGCGCGCCGCCGCCGAGACCGAGCCGTTTTCCGCCACCGCCAGCACGAAGCGCAAATCGTCCCAGTTCTCTTTGTGCAAAATCGAACGGGCCTTTGCGAATATTGCGACTGGCTTTTGGTTTTCTCACAGCTACACTTCGCCCGCCAGACAATTTTGCAGGGAGTTTCGGCAATGCAATTCAAGCAAGGTGTCATTCTGGGCGTGGCCGCGGCCGTGCTGGCGGGCGGCGTGGCGTTGGCCGGCGGCCACCAGGGCAATCCGGCGGTCAAGGCCCGCAAGGCGCATATGCAGCTTTACGCCCACAATCTCGGGATCCTCGGCGGCATGGCCAAGGGCGAGGTCGAGTACAACGCCGAAACGGCCGCGCTTGCCGCCGGCAACCTCGCGACCCTGGCGTCGATGAACCAGATGACCTATTGGCCGCCCGGCACCTCGACTGCCGAGCTCGGCGAAGAGACCCGCGCGCTGCCGGTCGGCTGGGAAGAGGCCAGCATGAACGACGTGATGGGCAAGGCGACCTCTCTGGCCGAGGCGGCGATGGCGATGCAGGCAGCGGCTGGCTCGCTCGAGGGGGTGCAGGCCAGTATCGGCGCGATCGGCGGCGCCTGCGGCGGCTGCCACAAGGTCTATCGCCAGCCCGACAACTGATCGCCCATGCGCCGCGCGCTCAGCGTGCTGGCCGCCCTGGCCGTGGTCGGGGCGGCCGCGTTCTGGTGGATCACCCGGCCGGTGGTGGCCGGGCCCGAGGTGCTGGCCGGGATCGCACCGGACCTCGAGCGCGGCGCGTTGGTGTTCCACGCCGGCGGCTGCGCCTCGTGCCACAGCGCGCCCAAGGCCGAAGGCGCGGCCAAGCTGGTCCTCGCCGGGGGGCGCGCCTTCGCGAGCCCCTTCGGCACGTTTTACGCCCCCAACATCTCGCCCGATCCGGACCACGGCATCGGCGGCTGGACCGCGCTGCAGCTCTATAACGCCATGATCCACGGTGTTTCGCCCGACGGCCGGCACTATTTTCCGGCCTTCCCCTACACCTCGTACGCGCGCGCTAGGCCCGAGGACATCGTGGCGCTGCACGCCTACCTCGCGACACTGCCCGTCGACGCCACCGCGAAACGGGCCCACGACGTGGCGTTCCCGTTCTCAATCCGGCGCAACTTGGGCGGCTGGAAATGGCTCTTCGCCCGCGACGGCTGGGTGGTCGCGGGCGATCTGACCGAGGAAGAGCAGCGCGGGCGCTACCTGTCTGAGGCGCTCGGCCATTGCGGCGAATGCCACACGCCGCGCAACGCGCTCGGCGGCCCGGACTTCGGCCGCTGGCTCGCCGGCGCGCCGAACCCCACCGGCACCGGCAAGATCCCCAACATCACGCCGGCCAAGCTCGACTGGTCGACCGCCGATCTGGTCGAATACTTCACCTCGGGCTTCACGCCCGAGTTCGACACCGTCGGCGGCCATATGGTCGACGTGGTCGAAAACCTCGCGCAGCTCCCGCGCGAGGACCGCGCCGCGATCGCCGCCTATCTCAAGCGCGTGGCGCCGGTGGACTGACCCGGCCCTTTCGCAGCCGCAGAAACGGTTAATCCGGATCCGTCGCGATATCAGCGGCTTGCCGCAGGGCGGCTAAACTTTCTGCCCCGCGGAATGTTTCGCGCGCGAAACATCCGGGCCTATCCCAGCCGCTCCCGCGCGACCCCGGCGAGCCCCGCAAGCCCGGCCCGCAGCGCGCCGATATCGCTGCCCACCGCGACCACCGTGACGCCGGCGTCGCGATAGGCCGTCAGGCCCGCGGGATCGGCCGCGAAGATGCCCGCGGCCTTGCCGGCAGCTCGGGTCCTGGCGATCAGATGGCCGATCGCCTCGGCGACCTCGGGCGCGCCGGTATCGCCCGGATAGCCCATGTCGGCGGCCAGATCCGACGGGCCGACAAAGACGCAATCGACGCCGTCGGCGCCGGCGATGGCATCGATGTTGTCGACCGCGGCGCGGCTTTCGGCCTGGACCATCAGGCAGATCTGGGCATCCGAGGTGGCGATGTAGTCGGCGTCGGCCCCGTAGCGCGCGGCGCGCACCATTCCGGCGGCCAGCCCGCGAGTGCCCCGGGGCGCATAACGGGTGGCGCGGGCCACCGCCTGGGCCTCTGCCCCGGTGTCGACCATCGGCACCAGCAGCGTCTGCGCGCCGAGATCGAGCGCCTGTTTCAGCATCCAGGCCTCGCCCACCGGCACCCGGACGGCCGCCTCCGCCCCCCGGCCCTGCAGCGCGATCAGCTGCGCCTGGACCAACGGCATATCGCTCGGCCCGTGCTCGCCGTCGATCAGCACCCAGTCGAACCCGGCACCGGCGGCGATCTCGGCCACCACCGGGCTCGCCGTGCCCAGAAACACGCCGACCTGCATCTCGCCCGCGCGCATCCGCGCCTTAAAGCCGTTTTCCGGTGCCGCCATCGCGCTCTCCCCTTGAAACCGCGCGCTTTTTTCGGGTTGGACCGCGCGGCGCGCCACTTTAGGTTACCCGACAGCAGATCACGAAGATGTGCAACACGGGAGGACCAACATGTCGAACTATCTCAGCCGCGCCGCGGTTGCCGCCATCGCCGTGGCCTTTGCCGGCGAGGCGCTGGCCACCGAATGGAACGCCTCGCTCTGGGGCAAGCGCCGGGCTTTCACCGAGCATGTGGAGAAACTCGCCGAACTGGTCAGCGAAAAGACCGGCGGCGAGTTCACCATCAACATCAGCTATGGCGGCCTGTCGAAGAACCGCGAGAACCTCGACGGGATCTCGATCGGCGCCTTCGAGATGGCGCAGTTCTGCGCCGGCTACCACCCCGACAAGAACCGCCTGATCACGGTGCTGGAACTGCCGTTCCTGGGCGTGGCGAACCTCGACGAAGAGGTCGCCGTCAGCCATGCGGTCTACGACCACCCCGCGGTGCAAGACGAGATGGCGCAGTGGAACGCCAAGCTGTTGATGACCTCGCCAATGCCGCAATACAACATCGTCGGCACCGGCGAACCGCGCGACACGCTGGCCTCGTTCGAGGGCATGCGGGTCCGCGCCACCGGCGGCCTGGGCGAGGCGTTCAAGGCCGTGGGCGGCGTGCCCACCAGCGTCACCGCGACCGAGGCCTATCAGGCGATGGAATCGGGCGTCGTCGACACCGTCGCCTTCGCCCAGCACGCGCATCTGAGCTTCGGCACCATCAACCAGGCCGAATGGTGGACCGCGAACCTCAACCCCGGCACCGTCAACTGCCCCGTCGTGGTCAACATCGACGCCTATGAGGGGCTCAGCGACGCCCACCGCGCCGCGCTCGACGAATCGGTCAGCGAATCGATCGACCACTACCTGGCCAATTACGGCGACCTTCTGAACCGCTGGGACAGCGTGCTGGCCGAAAAGGGCGTGACCAAGGTCGAGCTGGCCCAGGGTGAGCTCGATGCGTTCAAGGCCGCCGCCGGCACGCCGACGCACGCGGCTTGGATCGAAAACATCGAGGGCCAGGGCCTGCCGGGCCAGGAACTCTATGACCTGGTCAACAGCACGCTTGAAAAGGCGCGCATGTCGAACTGACGCGCCAACGGGCTTGGGCCGCGCCGGATCTCTGGCGCGGCCTTTTTCGCGAGGGGACGGGGACGAGATGGCCGGCAGCTCTGCCGTCTTGGAAGACTCAAGCCTTCTGTCACGGCTTGACCGGGCGCTCCTGCCGTTCGAGCGCTTCGCCGCCCTGATCTCCGGCCTCGCCGCGTTTTCGCTGATGTTCCTCGCCGTCTGGTCGGTCACGGGGCGCAAGTTCTTCGGCGCACCCCTGCTCGGCTATGTCGATTACATCGAGGCGCTGATGCCGGTGATCGCGATCCTCGGCGTCAGCTTCGTGCAGCGCGACGGGGTGCATATCCGCATGGACATCGTCATCGGCGCGATGCGCGGGCGGCTCCTCTGGCTGATGGAGCTGATCACCACGATCCTGATCCTGGTGCTGATGATCGCGCTCGTCTGGGGCGCCTGGGCGCATTTCGACCGCAGCTTCGATTTTGCGCGGCCCTATTGGAGCCGCGACAGCTCGATCGACGTCAGCATGCCGCTTTGGCCCTCGAAGATCGTCGTGCCGATCGCCTTCGCGGTGCTGGTTCTGCGGTTGCTCTTGCAGATCTGGGGCTACGCGCGCGCCTTCTGGCTGAACCTCTCGACGCCCGTCGCGGTGCCGCTGGTGCAGTCGGCCGCCGAACAGGCCCGCGAAGAGGCCGAGCTGTTGACGGGCGGCGACTGATGGATTCGATCACCATCGGGCTTTGGACCACGGGCGCGATGCTGGTCATGGTGGTGCTGGGCATGCGCGTGGCCTTCGCCGCCGGGCTCGCGGGGTTCGGTGGGCTGGTCTGGCTGCGGTGGGACCAGTTCGGCTATGACCCGGACCGGTTCTGGAAGGCGCTCGAGATCAGCGTCAAGATCGCCGGCCAGGTGCCGCATTCCAAGGTCTCGGCGCACGCCCTGTCGCTGATCCCCACCTTCATCCTGATCGGCTATCTGGCCTATCACGCGCGGCTGACCACGGCGCTTTTCGAGGCAGCGAAGAAGTGGATCGCCTGGGTGCCGGGAGGCCTCGCCGTCTCCACCGTCTTCGCCACCGCCGGGTTCGCGGCGGTCTCGGGCGCCTCGGTCGCCACCGCCGCCGTCTTCGCCCGCATCGCGATCCCCGAGATGCTCAAGATCGGCTACAACAAGCAGTTCGCGGCCGGCGTCGTGGCCGCCGGAGGCACCCTGGCCTCGCTGATCCCGCCCTCGGCGATCCTGGTGATCTACGCCATCATCGTCGAACAGGACGTCGGCAAGCTGCTGCTCGCGGGCTTCATCCCCGGCCTCTTCTCGGCGGTGGTCTATGCCGCGCTGATCATCGGTCTGGCGCTGACGCTGAAGACCGTCGGCCCGCCCGTCGGCGGGTTTAGCTGGCGCGAGCGCTTCGCCGCCCTGCCCCCGGCCCTGCCCATCGTGGCCGTCGTCGTGATCATCATCTTCTTCGTCTACAACCCCTTCGGCGACGCCTGGGGCACGCCGACCGAGGGCGGCGCGGTGGGCGCCTTCATCGTCTTCGTGATGGCGATGGTCCAGGGCATGCGCTGGCGTGCGCTCAAAGACGCGCTGATCGAGACCGCGAAACTCACCGTGATGATCTTCGCGATCATCTGGGGCGTCCTGATCTACGTGCGGTTTCTGGGTTTCGCCGACCTGCCCGGGGCGTTTTCCGACTGGATCACCTCGCTTGAGATGGCGCCGATGCTGATCCTGGTCTGCATCCTTCTGGCCTATGCGGTCCTGGGCATGTTCATGGACGCTATCGGCATGCTGCTCTTGACGCTGCCGGTGGTGTTCCCGGCGGTCATGGCGCTGAACGGCGGCGAGTTTGTCACGGCGGAAGCGTCGACCTTCGGCATGTCCGGCACCATGTGCGCGATCTGGTTCGGCATCCTGGTGGTCAAGATGGCCGAGTTCTGCCTGATCACCCCGCCGATCGGGCTCAACTGCTTCGTCGTCGCCGGCGTGCGCGACGACCTCAGCGTGCAGGACGTCTTCAAGGGCGTCACCCCGTTCTTCCTCGCCGACGGCGTCACCATCGCGCTCTTGGTCGCCTTCCCCGGCATCGTGCTCTGGCTGCCCAGCCTGGCCTGAGCCCGCACCGCCGCTTCTTCTCGTGGGAAATACTCTGGGGGAGCGCGAGGGGGTGAAACCCCCTCGCCCACCGCGACGCCGCAGGCGGCGCAACCCACCAGCGGCGGCAGAGCCGCCTCAATCGGATCGGCGCTAGCGGTAGAGCAGCGAGGTGCCGTTGGCGAAGACGTGCACCTTGGACGGGTCGGCGGTCAGCCGCACCATCTTGCCGCGCAGGTCGTCATGGATCCCCGGCAGCTTGGCGATCACCGGGTCGCGGCCGTGTTCGGCCTCGAAATAGAGCACCGTGACCTCGCCGAGCGCTTCGAGGATCGACACCTTGCCGTCGTAGAGGCACCCCGCCTCCGCATCCTCGACCTCGACCAGATCCTCCGGCCGGACGCCGACATTGACCTTCATGCCCTTGTCGGCACCGGTCGTCGGCACGTTCGACACCGCCGTGCCCTCGTCCTCGAGCGCGATGGTGGTCTGCGCGCCCGTGCCGGTGATCTCGCCCGGCAGCAGGTTCATCGCCGGCGAGCCGATGAACTGGGCCACGAACTCGTTCTCGGGCCGCTCGTAGAGCTCCAGGGGAGAGCCGACCTGGGCGATGCCTTTGTTGGCCAAAACCACGATGCGCGAGGCCAGCGTCATCGCCTCGACCTGGTCGTGGGTGACGTAGATCATCGTCGACTCGGGCATCGACTCCTTCAGCTGTGCGATCTCGATCCGTGTGGCGACGCGCAGTGCGGCGTCGAGGTTCGACAAGGGCTCGTCGAACAGATAGACCTTGGGGTCGCGCACGATCGACCGGCCGATGGCGACGCGCTGGCGCTGGCCGCCCGACAGCGCCTTGGGCAGCCGGTCCAGATAGGGCTCGAGCTGCAGGATCCGCGCCGCCTTGTTGACCGCCGAATCGATTTCCTCGGGCGTCTTCTTGGCGATCTTCAGCGCGAACGACATGTTGTCGCGCACGGTCATGTGCGGGTAGAGCGCGTAGGACTGGAACACCATGGCGATGCCGCGCTGCGCCGGCGGCACGTCGTTGACCACCATCTCGTCGATTTCCAGCCTGCCGGCGGTGATCGTCTCGAGACCGGCGATCATGCGCAGCAGCGTGGACTTGCCGCAGCCCGAGGGACCGACGAAAACAATCAGCTCGCCGGCCGCGATGTCGAGATCGATGTGTTTGAGCACCTCGACCGAGCCGCCATAGGTCTTGCCGACGTCGGTCAGTTTCAGATCGGCCATGTCTCTCGCTCCCTTTGTCGTCTTTTATGTGCCGCCGAGCCCGAAATAGGCCTGGTAGGGCGGCAGCGTTATGCCGTGTTCGTTTTCGATCACCTCGAAAGGCGCGTCGTCGGCGCGGGTCCAGGCGCCGGGCGGCAACGTGACCGGCTGAGCCTGGTTGGCCAGATTGAAGGCGCAGAAGACCGACGTGTCTTCGAATGAACGAGTGATCGCAATGAAGTCCTCGCGCGCCTCGACGATCTGCATTTCGCCCTTGGCAAAGACGCGGTGCTGAGCGCGGAAGGCCAGCATTTTGCGATAGAAGGCGAGCGTCGAGTCGGGATCGGCCACCTGGGCCAGCGCGGCACGGTGCAGATGTTCCATGGCGACAGGCAGCCAGGGCTTGCCGTCCGAGAACCCGCCATTGGCGCTATCCTGCACCCATGGGATCGGCGTGCGGCAGCCGTCGCGGCCCTTGAACTTGGGCCAAAATCGGATCCCATAGGGATCCTGCAGCTCCTCGAAGGCGACATAAGCCTCGGTCAGCCCCAACTCCTCGCCCTGATAAAGGCACACCGTGCCGCGCAGGCTGAGCAGCAGGGCGGCGTAGAGCCGCAGCGCCTCTTCACCGAGCTGCCAGCGCGACGGATGCCGAGCGACGTCGTGATTGGAAAACGCCCAGCAGGCCCAGCCGTCATTGGCCAACGCGTCGAATTTGTTCAGTACCTTGGCAAAGCGTCGTCCGGTCGGCGCATCGCCCGACAGAAAATCGAACGAATAGCACATATGGACCTTGTCGCCGCCCGAGGTGTACTCGGCCTGGATCTCGGTCCCGCGCTGCGCGTCGCCCACTTCGCCCACCGCGGTCGCGGCCGGGTATTCGTCAAGCACCGCGCGGAATTTCCGAAGGAACTCAAGGTTTTCGGGGCGATTTTTGTCGTAGAGGTGGTCCTGCCAGTTATACGGATTGACCGACGGCGCGATCGAATCGTCCCGCGCATCCGGCGGCAGGGCCGGGTTGTCGCGCAGTTCGGGGTCGTGGAAGTAGAAGTTGATCGTGTCGAGGCGGAAGCCGTCGACCCCGCGGTCGAGCCAGAACCGGGCGACGTCCAGTAGCTCTTGCTGGACGTCCGGATTGTGCAGGTTCAGATCCGGCTGTTCCATCAGGAAGTTGTGCAGGTAGTACTGCATGCGTTCGCCGTCCCACTCCCAGGCCGGCCCGCCAAAGATGCTGAGCCAGTTGTTGGGCGGCGAACCGTCAGGCTTGGCGTCGGCCCAAACGTACCAGTCGGCCTTGGCATTGTCGCGTCCGGCGCGCGATTCGTGGAACCAGGGGTGGCGGTCCGAGGTGTGGCTGAGGACCAGGTCGATCAGCACCTTCAGCCCCAATTCGTGCGCCCGCTGGATCAGCGCGTCGAAATCACCGAGCGTGCCGAACATCGGGTCGACGTCGCGATAGTCGGCAACGTCGTAGCCGAAATCGAGCATCGGCGAGCGGTAGAACGGCGAGATCCAGATCGCATCGACGCCCAGCTCGGCCACATGCGGCAGGCGGTGGATGATGCCGGCGAGATCGCCGATGCCGTCGCCGTTCGAATCCTGGAAGCTGCGGGGGTAGATCTGATAGATCACCGCCCCGCGCCACCAATTGGGATCGACCGGCGCGTCGGGCTCGGTCCGGACCTGGGGGTCGAGCAGGTTCACTTGACCGACCCCGCCAGCAGCCCGCGCACCAGGTACTTCTGCATCGCGAAGAACACCAGCAGCGGCACCGCGATCGAGACGAAGGCGGCGGTGGCCAGGATCTCCCAATTGCCGCCGCGGGTGCCCAAAAGCTCGACGATGGCGTTGGTCATCACCGTGGTCTCGCCGGTGGCGTCGATCAGGAACACCTTGGCGACCAGCAGGTCGTTCCAGGTCCAGAGGAACTGGAAGATGGCGAAGCTGGCGAGTGCCGGGAACGACAGCGGCAGGATGATGCGGACGAAGATCTGAAAGTCGGTGGCGCCGTCGACCTTGGCGCATTCGATGATGTCGCGCGGCAGGCCGACCATGTAGTTCCTGAGCAGGTAGATCGCCAGCGGCAGGCCGAACCCGGTATGGGCGAGCCAGACGCCGAGATAGCCTTTGCCGATGCCGATGCCGAGGTGCAGCTTCAAAAGCGGGATCAGCGCCAGCTGCAGCGGCACCACCAACAGCGCGACGACCGCAGCGATCAGCAGTGCGCGGCCGGGGAAATCCATCCAGGCGAGCGCATAAGCCGCGAAGGCGGCGATCACGATGGGGATGATCGTCGAGGGGATGGTCACCGTGAGCGTGGAAAAGAACGCGCCGGCCATGTCGTCGGTGGTCTGCGCGCCCTCCACCGCGCCGCTCGACAGCCCGAAGACCAGCGCCAGAGCCACGAACAGCACCAGCCCCCCGGCCCCGGGGATGACCCCGGCGATCGGCGACTCGTTGGTTCGGAAGATGAAGCGCAGGACGAAGAAGAAGATCAGCGCAGCGACGGCATAGATGATCAGGTTGCGCGCCACGTCCTTGCCGAGCACGGTGTCGTAGTTGCCCAGCGTGAATTCGGGCGGCGTGGTGGCGGTGACGAAGACGCGCTGGCCGCGGCTGCCCTCGAAGGCGTCCGCGTTCTCCATCCGGTAGGCGCCGTCGGCCTGAACCGTGATGGTGCCGCCGCGGCGCAGCTCGGCGGTCTGGCCGGGCTCGAAGGCGCCGATGGCGCGCGACGAGATGCCCCAGACGCTGATCTCGGCTTCGGCGCCGTCCTCGAAGAGGTTGCCCTCGATCACGAACATCCCGTCCTGTTCGATCTGGGTTTCGGGCGCGGCGGCACGAATCGTCAGGTTCTGCTCGGCCGGGAACAGCGCCTTCCACCAGCCGGTGCTGGCGATCTGGTCGGCGGTGCGGAACGACGAGACGAAGAGCCCGACGGTGGGAAACAGCCACAGGAAGACCAGCAGCGCGACCGAGAGATGCACGGCCCAGGTCAGCGTGGCTTTGCCCCCGGCGGCGCCGGCCTCCGTCTTGGACCCGAAGATACCGCGGCGAATCTGGCCGGCGGCGGTGGCGAAGGCGCCTCTGTCAGCGATATCGGCCATCAGCGCATCTCCTTCCGGGCGTTGCGGACGTTCCAGACCAGGATCGGGGTCACGAGCAGCATGATGATCATCGCGCTGGCCGAGCCCACGCCCCAGTCGAACGACCGGAACAGCTTGTCGTACATGTAGTTGGCCAGGACCTGGGTCTCCCACTGGCCGTTGGTCATCGCGAAGACGATGTCGAAGATCTTCAGCACCACCAGCGTGATCGTGGTCCAGACCACGACGATGGTGCCCATGATCTGCGGCACCTTGATCTTGAAGAAGATCTGGAACGGGTTGGCGCCGTCGACGATGGCGGCCTCGACGGTTTCCTCGGGGATGCCGCGCAGGGCGGCGGACAGGATCACCATGGCAAAGCCGGTCTGGATCCAGATCAGCACCACCATCAGGAAGAAGTTGTTCCACAAGCCCAGCGTTAGCCAGGTCTGCGGCTCGCCATAGGGCGGCGTCCAGCGCACGATGTTCAGCATCTGGGTCATCAGATAGCCGATCGATCCGATCAGCACCGCGATCACCGCGACCTTGAGGCCCGACCCGAACCAGTCGCCGAAATCGGTGGCCATGCGCGGGATGGTCCCGACCACCCATCCGATCACCGACAGCGCGGCGACCACCAGGCAGGCCAGGATCGCCACCGGCCCCAGCTTCAGAATCAGGGTCGAGGCGAAGCCGGGCTCGAAGGCCAGCCAGATCGCGTTCAGTACACCGATCTGGTCCTGCTCGACGGGGCGGGTGTCGTAGACCAGCTTCCAGATCACCGCGGCGCCGACGAAGCTGATCGCCATCGGCATGAAGATCAGCGATTTCGCCAGGTTGCCCCAACTGATGCGGTCGGTGAGCTGGGCGGCCAGAAGCCCGAACCCGGTGGCGGCGGCGGGCACGATCAGAAGCCACAGCATGTTGTTCCTGAGCGCCTCCCAGAACTTCGCCTCGCCGAACATCTGCGTGTAGTTGTCGAAGCCCACGAAGGCGCCGCCGAGGTCGCGGTCGGTGACGCTGAGGCGCAGCGTCTCGAACACCGGATAGGCCAGGTAGAGCCCGAGCGCGAAGATCGCCGGGAACAGAAACAGCCAGGGCCGCACCATGTTGGCGCGGTTGATGTTGCGCCCCGCATTCGTGCCGCGGGCCGGGAAGATCACCCTGTCGAGGATCTGGTTGGAGAAATAGAAGTAGCCGACGCAGCCGCCCACGCCGATCACGATGGTCAGAAGACCTTGTAATGCTGGATGCATTTGCCCCTCCCGGCGTTGGCGTCTTTGCTGGTGTTGGACCCGGGCCTGATGCGGCCCGGATCGGTGGTGTGAGGTCCCGTGAGCGAGACTACTTCAGCGCGTCCCAGCTGGCCTGGATCTCGTCGGCCACGGCCGCGGCGTCCTTGCCGCCGGTAAAATCGACCATGCCAGTCCAGAACGACCCCGCGCCCACGCCGCCCGGCATCAGGTCGGAACCGTCGAAGCGGAAGGTGGTGGCGTTGACCAGGATCTCGCCCTGCTTGCGCAGTGTATCGTTCAAATACGCCTCTGGGTTCGCGCCTTTGTGCGGGGTCAGGAACCCCGTCTGCGCCATCATGATCTCATGTGCCACCGGCAGCTGGAAGAATTCCATCAAGGCCGATGTCGCGTCCGAAGGATCGGTGATCGCCATCAGCGTGCCGCCGCCGAGGACCGGGCTGCCGAGGTCCTTGGACGCATAGGCCGGGAAGTAGAAAAAGTCGGCGTCGAGGCCGAACTCGACGTCGTCAGGGAAGAAGGCCGGTACGAAGGACGCCTGGCGGTGCATGTAGCATTGCGGCGGCGACGAGAAGAGGCCTTTGGGCGAGTCGCGGAAATCGGTCGCGGCGACCGTCCCGGCCCCGCCGGCCACCTTGGCGTCGTCGCGGGCGAACCAGCCGAATTCCTCGATCGCGGCGATGACGCGCGGGTCGTTGAAGGCGACCTCGTTGGTAGTCCAACCGTCATAGACGTCGGGCGGTTGGGTGCGCAGCATGATGTCCTCGACCCAGTCGGTCGCAGGCCAGCCGGTGGCGGCGCCAGAGCCCAAGCCGATGCACCACGGTGTTTCGCCCTCGGCCACGATGGCTTCGGTCAACTCGCGCAGCTCTTCCATCGACGTGGGGATGTCATAGCCCGCGTCCTCGAAGTTTTCCGGGTTGTACCAGACGAGGCTCTTGACGTTGACGTTGTAGAAGAAGCCATAGAGCTGGTCCGCGCCGTTCTCGTCGGGATAGGTCCCGAGATCGACCCAGCTTTCGCCCGCGCCGTAGTTCTCGGCCACCCAGTCGCCCATGCTGGCGGGCAACGGGTTGAGCAGCCCCCGGCCCGCCATGTCGGCCGCGAGCCCCGGCTGCGGGAAGACGGCGATGTTCGGGGCAGAACCCGCCTCGGCATCGACGACGATGTTCTGTTCGAACGAATCCGAGCCGACATAGGTGACCTCGGCGTTGGTGGCGGCCATGAAATAGTCCAGCACGTCGCGGAAATAGTCGTCCTCGGGCTGCAGCCAGGGGCCCGAGATGGTGACGCTTTGGCCGCTGAGGTCAGGCGCCGAGGCGGCCCAGTCGTTGTAGCTGTCCCAGTTAAATGGGCCCTCGCCCACCGGAAACTTGAACTCGATGTGGCTGCCTGCCGCCGCCATGCCGGCCGTCAGCGCCAGGGCCGCGGCGGATGCAAGAAATCTGGTCGTCATGGATGTCCTCCTGCCGCGGAACTCGCGGGAAATGGATTGCGGCGCCCGCCGAGGCGGGCGCCCGATCAAATCCTAGCTTATTTCAGCGCGTCCCAGCTATCCTGGATTTCGGCGGCGACATCAGCCGCGGGCTTGCCGCCGGCATAGTCGACCATGCCGGTCCAGAACGAGCCGGCGCCCACGCCGCCCGGCATCAGGTCCGAGCCGTCGAAGCGGAACGTGGTGGCGCCCAAGAGAATGTCGTTCATCTTGGCCGTCGGCGCGTCCGAGAACTTCGAGCTGTCGACGCCCTTGTGCGGAGTCAAGAAGCCGCCGAGCGCCATCCAGATTTCGTGCGCCTGCGTTGTCTGCAGGAACGCGATCAGGTCATGCGCGCCCTGGCTGTCATTGGTGATCGCCCAAAGCGTGCCGGCGCCCAGGACCGGCTTGCCCAGATCCTGGCCTTCGTAGGCCGGGAAGTAGAAGAAATCGGCATCCTCGCCCACCACGGTGCCCTCGGGGAAGAAGGCCGGGATGAACGACGCCTGGCGGTGCATGTAGCACTGCGGCGGCGACGAGAAGAGGCCCTTGGGCGAATCGCGGAAGTCGGTCGAAGCCACCACGCCCGCGCCGCCGGCGACGTAGTCGTCGTTGCGCGCGAATGCGCCGAATTCGTCGATCGCGGCCACCACCTTGTCGTCGGTGAACGCCATCTCGTTCGACACCCACATGTCGTAGACGTCGGGCGGCTGGGTCCGAAGCATCATCTCTTCGACCCAGTCGGTCGCCGGCCAACCGGTTGCGCCGCCAGAGCCGAGCCCGATGCACCAGGGCGTCTCGCCATCGGCGACGATCTGGTCGGTCAGTGCCTTGAGGTCTTCCATCGTGGCGGGAATGTCATAGCCCGCGTCCTCGAAGTTCTCGGGCGAGTACCAGACCAGCGACTTCACATCGACCTTGTAGAAGAAGCCGTAGAGCTGGTCGGCACCGGTGTCGTCCGAATAGGTGCCGAGGTCGACCCAGGACTGGCCGGCGGCGTAGTTGTCGCGGATCCAGTCGCCGGTGCCGTCCTTGAGCGGGGTCAGAAAGCCGCGGCTGGCCATGTCGGCGGCGAGCCCCGGCTGCGGGAACACCGCGACGTTCGGGGCCGAGCCGGCCTCGGCATCGACCATGATCTGCTGTTCGAAGCTGTCCGAGCCGACGTAGCGCACGTCGTGGCCCGAGGCCTCGGCGAAGGCGGCGAGCACCTTTTCGACGTTCTCCTGGTCGGGGCCCAGCCAGGGGCCGAAGACCGTCACCTGTTCGGAGTGGCTGCCGGCATTGGCCATCCCGGCGGTCAACGCAAGCGCGGCGGCGCCGGTACGAAGCGCGTATTTCATGTTTGTCCTCCCGTTGCGGCGCCTTTTCGGCGCCATCTGCAAAAAACCCTTGAGCGCATGGAATCAATCCCAAAGCGCTTTGAACGGCTTCACAGTCCTGCATTGCCGCCAGCCTGTCAATCACGGATGTCGCCCTTTGGCCGTGGATCCCCTTGATTTCTTAACATGTTAATTCTGCGGTGCAGCGAGAAACAGGCTTTGACGCCCGCGCGCGTCAGGATTACCGTCGGGACGGATTCAAAGCGCTTTGGCACGACATGGCGATGAACCTCAAAGAGCTCTCGCGCAGTCTCGGACTGTCGCAGACCACGGTTAGCCGGGCGCTGAACGGCTACCCGGAGGTCGCCGAATCCACGCGGCAGCGGGTGCTGCAGGCGGCGGCGGCACACAATTACCGTCCGAACGCGCGGGCCAAGGGGCTGGCGACCGGCCGGGCAATGGCGGTGGGCCATGTGATCCCGGTCTCTAGCCAGCACGAGATGGTCAATCCGATTTTCTCGGACTTCATCGCCGGTGCCGGCGAAGCCTATATGCGCCACGGCTACGACATGGTGCTGTCGGTGGTGCCGGACGCGCGCGAAGAGGCCGCCTATCGCGAACTGGCGATGAAGGGCTCGGTCGACGGCATCATCGTGCACGGGCCGCGCGAGGACGACCCGCGCATTGCGCTTCTGCAGGAGATCGGCCTGCCCTTCGTGGTGCATGGCCGCGCCTCACGGTCCGGCACCGACTACAACTGGATCGACGTCAACAACCGCCGGGCGTTCCAGCGCGCAACCGAGTTCCTTTTGGATCTCGGGCACCGCCGTATCGCACTGATCAACGGGCTCGAATCGATGGACTTCGCCGCCCGGCGGCTGCGCGGCTATACCGACGCCCTGTCTCTGCGCGGGGTGCCGGTGGACCCGGCTCTGATCCGCTCCGACGAAATGACAGAGGCCTACGGCCATGCCTCCGCCCGGGAAATCCTGGGCGCGGACGACCCCGCCACCGCGTTCCTGTCTGCCTCGATGATCGCCTCGTTGGGCATCCGCCGCGCCGTCGAAGAAGCCGGATTGCGGCTTGGCCGCGACGTGTCGGTGATCACCTATGACGACGAGTTGAGCTATCTCAGAAACGGCGGCGTGGTGCCGACCTTCACCGCGACGCGGTCCTCGGTGCGGCTGGCCGGACGACTTTGTGCCGAGAGGCTGATCGAGCTGGTGCAGGACCCGCACCAGCCCGCGCGGCAGCATCTGCTGGAGGCCGAGTTGACTGTCGGCGGCTCCACCGGGCCGGTTCCGCAATAGGCGCTGGCGGACGGCACGGCATGGTCCTATAGGCGGCGATGTTAGCGATCACAGGAACTGCCGCGATGGATCTCAAGCGCACCGATTTCCCGCCCGGGTTCCTGTTCGGGGCCGCCACGTCGTCGTACCAGATCGAGGGCCATGGCTTCGGCGGCGCCGGGCCGACGCATTGGGATACGTTCGCCGCGACGCCTGGCAACGTGGTGCGCGGCGAAAACGGCGCGCGGGCCTGCGACCATTACCACCGGTTCGACGAGGATCTCGATCTCGCCGCCGGCATGGGGCTCGACGCCTACCGGTTCTCGACCTCCTGGGCGCGGGTGCTGCCGGAAGGGCGCGGGACGCCGAACCCGGACGGTCTCGATTTTTACGACCGTCTGGTCGATGCGATGCTGGCGCGCGGGCTGAAGCCTTATGCGACGCTCTATCATTGGGAACTGCCCTCGGCGCTCGCCGATTTGGGGGGCTGGCGCAATCGGGACATCGCCGATTGGTTCGCGGATTTTGCAACCGTCCTGATGCGCCGGATCGGCGACCGGGTGTATGCCGCGGCACCGATCAACGAGCCGTGGTGCGTGGCTTGGCTATCGCATTTCTTGGGACTGCATGCGCCGGGGATGCGCGACATCCGGGCCGCCGCGCGGGCGATGCACCATGTCGGACTCGCCCATGGCCGCGCGATCCAGGCGATGCGGGCCTTGGGGATGCGGAACTTGGGCTGCGTCACCAACCACGAATACACGATGCCCGCCGACGACACGCCCGAGGCCGCTGCGGCGGCCAAGCTTTATGATGGCATCTACAATCGGTGGTTTTTGGGGGCGATGCGCAACGCCGAGTATCCGACCGATGTTCTGGAGCTTCTGGCTCCGCATATGCCCGCGGGCTGGCAGAACGACATGGCGGTGATCGCGGAACCGGTCGATTGGCTGGGCATCAACTACTACACCCGCAAGCTGATCGCGCGTGGCCCAAGCGGGCTGCCGGGCGATTTCCGCGAGCTGACCGCCGGGTTGCCGACGACCAGCATGGGCTGGGAGATCGTGCCGGAGGGTCTGCACTATTTCCTGACCTGGATCGACAGGGAGTATGCCCATGGCTTGCCGATCTATGTGACCGAAAACGGCATGTCCGCCGACGCGCCGCCCGATCGCCCCGCCGACGACCCCGAGCGCATCGGCTATCTGGACAGACACTTGGCCCAGGTCCGCCACGCGATCGCCGACGGCGCCGACGTGCGCGGTTATTTCATTTGGTCGCTCTTGGACAACTACGAATGGGCGTTGGGCTATGACAAACGCTTCGGGCTGGTCCATGTGGATTTCGAAACGCTGGAAAGAACCCCGAAAGCGTCCTATTACGCGCTGCAGACCGCCCTCGCCCGCTGACCGCCATGCCATCCCGTCCCGCTGACACCTATTCGCTGGTCGCCGATATCGGCGGCACCAACACCCGGGTCGCGCTGGCCGAGGGGCTGACCCTGCTGCCCGAGACCGTCAAGCGGTTCCGCAACAAGGATTATCCGGGGCTCGAGACTGTGCTGACCGAGTTCCTCGCAAGCGAGGGCAACGTCGATTGCTCGGGCGCCTGCGTCGCCGTGGCGGGACCGGTGCGCGACGGGGTCGGCGAGCTGACCAACCTCGACTGGCGCATGGACAAGGACACGCTGGCACGCGCCACCCGGGCCGAAACGGTGGCGATCCTGAACGACCTGCAGGCCCAGGGCCACGCCTTGGGCTATCTGGCGGCGGACAAGCTGCGGGTGATCGTGCCGACGCCCGAACACAGCCCGCAAGCGGCCAAGCTGGTGGTCGGCGTCGGCACCGGGTTCAACGCCGCTGCGGTCTACGAGACGGGCCGCGGCCGGCTGGTGACGCCGTCGGAGGCCGGCCATTCCACGATGCCGGTGCGCACCGAGGCCGATCTGCGGCTGTCGCAATATGTCGAGACCTTCCACGGGGTGCCCGGCGTCGAGGACGTGTTGTCGGGGCGCGGGTTGGAGCGGATCTACCGCTGGCTGGCCGAAGAAGACGGCGAGACCGACGAGAAGCTGGCCAAGGACATCATGGACGCGGTTGCCGACGGCAGCGACCCGAGGTCGGATGCGGCGGCCGAGGTCTTCGTGCGGCTCTTCGGCACGGTCACGGGCAACCTGGCGCTGATCTACCTACCGTTCGGCGGCGTCTATCTCTCAGGCGGCGTCGCACGGGCCTTCGCGCCGCATCTCGCCCGGCTGAAATTCGACGACTGGTTCCGCGATAAGGGCCGGTTCGCAGGCTTCATGCAGACCTTTGGCGTGTCGGTGATCGAAGACGACTTCGCTGCGCTCACCGGCTGCGCCAGCCACCTTGCCGGGCTCGACTGATCAGCGGCGCCGAAGGTCTTCGATCGACATCTGCAACCCTAGAAACGCCAGCGCCTCCGCGGCGCTGTGGAACGTCGCGACACTCAGCCGGTCGCTGTCGCCGATCAGCGTCTCGAACATGCGCGCCATGCCGAACGCCGCCTCGGTCGGCGCGATATAGGCGATCCGGATCGGCTCGGGGCTGCTGTCGTAGAGCGCGCGGACAGGACGGCTCATGTCGAGGATCTCGTCGAAGCGATAGGCGAAGTCCTCGGCCGCGCTGAGGTCGATCAGCCGCGCCATCTGCACCCGGTAACCCGGCGCCGCCGCCATCTGCCGCAGTGCCGCGCGCAGGTCGTCGACCGCCACCGCGCCGCTGTAGCGCGTATAGACCAAGTCGAGGTCCGGAAAGACCCGCACCTTGACCGGCATCTAACCCATCGCCCCGTCTCCAGCCGGCATCAAACGGCCCCGCACCTGCCATGTTCGGCGACGATTTGCCAGTGGTCACGGTGTTGGGCCGCGCGCGCGGCGACGGAAATGTCGCAGCGGGCCGGCGGGTGGTGCACAGGCTGCGGCCAATGGCCCGACGCTCACCCCCTGCCCCGGGCCGGATCTCCGCGCACCGGCGCCGCGGCACCGGTCCAGCGCTAATCCGTGAGCCGGCGCGCGTCGGCGAGTTCCCGCCGATCCCGACCCGTCCCGCGTGCCGCGACGGCAGCGGCAAGTCCCGACCGTCGACGGTGCGAACACACCTGCGAAGCGCTGCCAAGGGGACGTTCCGGACACGGTGCGAGCGCCCTACGCCGAGGCCTCCGCTGCGGGCGAAATCCGTCCGGCCTGCACCGTTGTTTCACGAGCGAATCCGGTGAGCGATCATCGTCCCTACCGGCAGGCTGTCGACCGGCTGACGCCTGCCGATCCGGGTCCGCCCTGCCGTATTGACGACCGTGGTTCGGCCGCTTCTCGCCAAGGAGCGCGCGGCGTCGGCGGAGACCGGACTGCCTACGACTCGGGCAGGCGGAACGGCCGCGCGCGGCGTCACCAATCATTTCAGAGAATTACAGGCGCGGGCCTGCGCGCGTTTTTACCGCAGCCGACGCGCAACAGGCTTGTGACCCTAGACAAATCGGTTAGGTTAGCCCAAACGAAGGGTCCGCTCGGAGCGGGACAGGCAGCGCGCTGCCATGGAGGGACATGATGGGTTCAAACGGCAAGCCTGAGCGGCCGAGTTTTGCTGCAGTTGCAGAGCGCCGCTTTCGGTTAGCCGGCAAGTCGATCATCGAAAAGGGCCATCCCTACTTTGTCCCCGTCGACCGGCTGGAGCAGATGTACCGGTCGAAACCCGACGGCTACGTGAGCCTCGCCCATTATGACTACCTCGGCCTCGCCCGACATCCCGACGTTCTGCAGGCCGCATCGGACGCGCTGCGGGAATTCGGGTCTGGTGCCGGCGCGTCGCGTCTGGTCGGCGGCGAGCGCAGCACCCATCGCGCGCTGGAGCGGGAATTGGCGGAGTTCTTGGGCGTCGGCGACGTCCTGGCGATGATCTCGGGCTACCTGACCAACGTTTCCCTGATCAACCACCTGCTGGGGCCGCGCGATCTGGTGCTGATCGACGAGTTGGCGCACAACTCGATCGTGATCGGCGCCAAGTCGGGCAAGATGGAATGCCAGACCTTCGCCCATAACGATCTCGACGACCTCGAGGCCCGGCTGGAGGCGGTGCGCGGCGATTACCGGCACGTGCTGGTCGTCGTCGAAGGGCTTTATTCGATGGACGGCGACATTCCCGACCTGCCGCGCCTGGTGGCGCTGAAAGAGCGCTACGACGCCTGGCTGCTTGTCGACGAGGCGCATTCCTACGGCGTCTTGGGCGAGAACGGTCGGGGCGTGACCGAGTATTTCGGCATCGACCCGTCCCGCATCGAGCTCAGCGTCGGCACATTGTCGAAATCCTTCGTCTCATCCGGGGGGTTCATTTGTGCCTCGGAGGATGTGATCGCGTGGCTCAGGTTCACGCTGCCGGGATTTGTCTATTCGGTAGGCTTGGCACCGGCCACAGTCGCCAGTGCGCGGGCAGCGCTTGGCATTCTGCGCGGCGACAAGGATCGGGTCGCGCGGCTGAAGGCCAAGTCGCGGCTGTTTCTCGACAGCGCCCGCGCTGCGGGGCTGAACCCGGGCGATGCCATCGGCGAGGCGGTGGTGCCGCTGTTTTTCGACAGCCCCGAGCAGACCATGATGGTCAGCCAGGTTCTTATGGAGCACGGCATTTACGCCCCGCCGATCGTGCAGGTCGGCGTGCCCAAGGACCAGCCGCGCATCCGCTTCTTCTTTTCGGCGGAACATCGCGACGAGGACATCGTCCGTGCCGTCGATGTTGCTGCGGCGGCGGTGCATGGTAACGTCGCCGTGCAAATGGTTTCGTCCTAATCGAGAGGCTTCGCCTGTAAGATGTATGTGTCCCGCCGCGCGCTGATCGGCGGCGCTCTGGCGCTGTGTATTGCCAAACCCGCTCAAGCCGCGCGCCTGACCAGCGTCAAGGTGACGGAGGCCGCCCGGCTGCCGTTGATCCGCCCCGACTGGCCGGTGCCGAAAGAGCCGAACCAGCTGTTTTTCATCCAGCGTTCGACCAACCCCAACACCGTGGTCTATACCGCGCGGTTCAACGGCAGCGGCGTTCTGCATCCCGACCGGCCGGCGCAGGTCTATTGGCGGCGCTACAACACCACCGGCGAGCGCATGGCGTTGCGCGCCTTCGAGCGGCGCTTTGCCTTCGGGATGCGGGTGCGGCCGCTGGACCAGCCGGGCGAATGGATCGTCAATGCCGTCGCCGCGCCGATGTTCCCGATGCGCCTGCGCCAGGCCGGCCCGTTCAAGGCCGAGGTCCGGACCCGGATCGGCGGCCGGCTCGTGCGTCCGGTCTACGGCTTCGTCAGCGTCGACGAAAGCGGGCTCTTGCCCCGGGTGACGGCGTTTTCGTTCCATGGGATTGACCCCGAGACGGGCCGTGCGCTCAGTGAGCTTTTCTCCGTAACCGACGGCGAATTCTCGCAATAACGCACTGGCGCATTGGCACTGCCCATGCCAAAAGCGCGCCGACGACAAGAACCTGATCGAGGGATCCATGAGCGCACCCACAGGCGGGCCGATCCGCACCGCCATCGCCGGCGTCGGCAATTGCGCAAGCTCGCTGGTGCAGGCGATTTCCTACTGCCGCGCCAAGGGTCCGGACGCCGTGGGGGTCAGCTTTCCGGTCCTGGGCGGGCTGCGGCCCGAGGACATCGAGGTGGTGGCCGGATTCGACGTCGACCGCCGCAAGGTGGCCCGGCCGATCGGCGAGGCGGTGCTGGCGGAACCCAATTGCACCGAGGTGTTCTGGGACCTGCTGTCGGACCAGACCGCGCCGGTGCATCGCGGCCCCGATCTCGACGGCGTCTCGGCGTTCATGCGCAACCAGCCGCCCGAAGTCAGCTTCGTGCCCTCCGACGCCCCGGCCTTGTCGCGCGATCAGGTGGTCGAGGTGCTGCAGGCGGCCGAGGCCGAGGTGCTGGTGATCCTCCTGCCGGTGGGCTCGGCGGAAGCGGTTGAGTTCTATGCCGATTGCGCGCTGGCCGCGGGCTGCGCGGTGGTCAACGGCATCCCGGTCTTCCTGGCCTCGAACCCCGCCTGGGCGAAGAAGTTCGAGGCCGCCGGCCTGCCGATCCTGGGCGACGACTTCAAGGCCCAGTTCGGCGCCACCGTGGTGCATCGGACGCTGGCACATCTGGCGGATCTGCGCGGGGTCAAGGTCGACCGGACCTACCAGCTCAACGTCGGCGGCAACACCGATTTCATGAACATGATGGACATGGACCGGCTGGCGACGAAGCGCGAATCGAAGACCGAGGCGGTGCAGTCGGCGATGGATGCGCGGCTGGCGGACGGCAATATCCGCATTGGCCCGTCGGATTACGTGCCCTGGCTGCAGGACCGCAAGGTCGCCTATGTGCGGCTAGAGGGTCGGCTGCTGGGCGGGGCGCGGACCAGCGTCGAGATGCGGCTGGAGGTCGAGGATTCGCCCAACGCCGCGGCGATGGCGATCACCGCGATCCGGTGCGCCCGCATCGCCCGCACCCGCGGTCTGGCCGGCCCAATCCAGGACGCAAGCGCGTTTCTCTTCAAGCATCCGCCGGTGCAGATCGACGACCCCGAGGCCTATGACCGCCTGCTGGCCTTCGCCGGCGACGCCTAGGCGCCCATGACGGCCCCCGCCTTCATCACCGGCGGCTCCAGCGGCATCGGGCTCGAACTGGCGCGGCTGCTCGCACGACGGGGACATTCGGTTGCGCTTTTTGCCCGCGATGCCAATCGGTTGCAGGCCGCAGCTGAAGTGATCGAGTCAGAGACAAAGGGCGCTAAGGTCGCGACCTTCGCCGTCGATGTCGGTAACCGCGAGGCCTGTCTGGCGGCGGTCGACCAGGCGATCGCCGACCTCGGGGGCCCCGGCTGGGCCATCGCCAATGCCGGGATCGCCGAGCCGGGGTTTTTTGCCGACCAGGACCTCGACACCCATGACCGGCACATGCGGATCAACTACCAAGGCGCGCTCTATTTCGCCAAGGCCTGCGTCCCGGCGATGGCGCCGGGCGGCAAGCTGGTCTTCGTCGCCTCCGGCGCGGCGTTTTTCGGCATCTACGGCTACAGCGCCTATGCGCCGACGAAGTTCGCGATGCGCGGCCTGGCCGAGGTCTTGCGGGTCGAACTGGCGCCGAAGGGGGTCAGTGTCACGCTCGCCTACCCGCCCGACACCGACACGCCGATGCTGGAGGCCGAGAACCGGCTGAAATCGGCGGCCACCAAGGAGATCACCGCCGGCGGCGGGCTGTGGCGGCCCGCGGACGTCGCCCGGGTGATCCTGGCGCGCGCCGACAAGGGCCGCTTCGCCGCCGCGCCCGGGGTTCAGATGCGCGCGCTTTTGGGCCTGCACAGCCTGCTCGGTCCTGCCTTGCGCGCCTGGCAGGGCTGGATCGTGCGCCGCAAGGACGGCTGAGCGTGGCGCTCGACCTCACCGTGATGGCGCTGACCTGCCTGGTGCTGCTGGCCGCGGGCTATGGGTCGGTGCTGACGCTAATGCTGTTTCCCAAGACCCGGCCCGGGGCAGCCGAGGCGCTGGCGATCCTGCACACCGAAGCGCTGATCGTCGTCACCGCGGTGGCAGCGGTCTGGCTTGGTGGCTGGGTGTTGGCGGCGGCTTTGATCGCTCTGGCGCTGCGGGTGGGTCACGAGGCCGCGTCGGTTGCGGGGGGCGCCCGCTTCGCCGGCCCGCTTCTCGCCGCCACGGTCGTGGCGCTGGCCCTGCTGCCGCTCGACCTGCTGCTCTGGCCGGCGCTGGCCGCCCTCGCCCTCGCCTGGCTGGCAGTCAGCCGGCCCCGCTCCCCCGCGACGGCGCCCCAGCACGTACTCACGCTGGCCGCCTTCCCCGGCTTGCCGCTGGTTCTGTTCGTCGCCGCAGGCTTCCAGGACCTCGGCGCCTGGCTGCTCGCCGCGTTCTTCCTGGTCGAGACCTTCGACAGCTACGCCCTGCTCGGCGGTAAGATCCTGGGCCGCACCAAGGCGTTTCCGGTGCTGAGCCCGAAGAAGACGGTCGAGGGGCTGGCGGCGGGCGCGGTGATGCTGATGCTGACCGCGGCTCTGGTGGGATATCTGCTGTTCGGCGCGCCTGTCCTGGCCTCGGCGGGCTTTGCGCTTTACGTCGGCGTGCTCGCCCTGGCCGGGGACCTCGCCGCCTCGCGGCTGAAACGCCAGGGCGGGGTCAAGGACTACCCGCCGATCCTCCGGCTGCAGGGCGGGCTGCTCGACATCACCGACGCCTGGATCGCTGCCGGCGCCGGGGTCACGGCGCTGGCGGTGCTGGCCGGCTGGGCCTGACCGGCGCGGGCGGCCCTGAAACCTGTTTGAAAATGCCCCGCCGCCGCCGCACACTCGGCCCCGTGATCGGCACCCAGATACCAGGCAATCGAGGATGATCGGCGGCGGCCCGATGGTGCGGCTTCTCAGGCGGCGCACGATGCGCACTGTCTGGGGCATCCTCTTGCTGGTCGAAGTGATCTTTCTGTCCGACACCTTCACCTCGGTGATGGAGCGCGCAGTGTCGAACGGCGGCAATGCGCTCGACGTGGCTCTGCTGCTGCTCTACCGCTCGCCGCAGATGATCGATTTCGCGCTGCCGCTGGCGCTAATGCTGGGCGTCTATTTCGCCATCACCGCCGCGCGGGACGACAGCGAGCTGATCATCTGCGCCTCGGCGGGCGTTCGGTGGCAGCGGATCCCGGTCTATGCGCTGTGGGTGGGGTTTCTGGGATTTGTCGCGAGCCTGCTTCTGTCCGGCTTCGTGATCCCCATGTCATTCTTCGCCATGCGACTGACCATGCAGGACTTGCAGGCGCGATATGTCGTCGAGCAGCTGACAACGCCGGGCCCCAGCAGCGCCATTCGGCAATTCGAGGGCCGGACGATCATCGCCACGCCGTCGAGCGATCCCGATGCCGAGCGCGGCCATGTCTTCGTCTACAACCCCGAGGCCAATGGCGCCTGGCGGGTCAGCCAGGCTGACGACTGGACCGTGGTCGGGCCCAATGCCGATGACGGCTATCAGATCCAGCTTGAAGGGTTCCGGGACTATATCGCCGACCGCAGCGCACCTGAGATCGGCCAAGAGCCAGCGGACGGAGGGCGCGCCACGCTGGACTTCGCCACGATCAACGTGCGCAACGTCACGCTGGATTTCGAGGTCAGCCAGGTGGTCGAGGCGGCGGACGAGGCGCGAAGAGGCCATGAGCTTTACCTGTACCAAATCGGTCTGGGCCTGCCGCTGGCCCTCGGGGATGCGGCGGCGGCCGAACCGACGCGACGGTTCGGCGAGATGCTGGCACGCGCCCTGCTCTGCCCCGTCGCGGCGCTGATCGCCGTTGCAGGCGCGTCTTGGGCCGGCACGCGGCCCGGTCGCTATCTCGCCCTGCCGGCTGCCGCGGTCGCGGTGTTGGTGGCCGACATCTTGGGCCGTGCCGCTTTGGGCGACGCCGCAGCGCTCGGCGCGCAGGGATTTTGGCTGAGCACCGCCGCCACCTTCGCCGTCGGGCTGTTGGTGCCGCTGGCCTATATCCTAATTCGCGGCGAGGCGATGATCACGCCCAACCGGGGCGCGGGATGACCGCGGTGCGCGGCGACCGGGTCGCCGGCCTGCGCAGCGCGCTCTTCGGCATCGCCACAAGGCGTGCGGTGCGCGACTACATGCGGATGATCGCGCTCGTCACCTTCATCCTGTTGATGGTGGCCTGGACCATCGATTTGGCCGAGCATTTCCCCGCCCTGCGCCGCGCTTCAGAAAACAGCGAGACATCGCTGTTGGCGCTGGCTTTGCCGTATCTCGGTCAACGCGCCGTCGACATTCTTGCCCGGATGCTGCCCATCGCCTGCTTTTTCGGTGTCTTCCTGGCCGAGATCTTCCGGCGCGCGCGGCTTGAAACGGTGATCCTGGCCACTTCCGGCGCATCGGTGCTGCGGATGTCCGCCGCTGTGCTTTGGGTCGGGCTTGTCACCGGTGTGCTACTCGGCGGGCTCGAGGCGCGCTGGCGCCCGGCGGCGGTCTGGGCCCAGGTCGAGACCGGTTTCGGCGACTATGCCCGCCGGTTTCGGCAAGACTGGGTCGAGGGCGAGCGCTGGTTCGTCAGCGGCGACACGGCGATCCGCGGCGAGGTCCGCCGCACTGACCCGCCCGAAATGCGCGACGTGCTGCTGTTCACCGGCATCCGGTCGCCGCGGTTGACCGCGATCTATTCCGCCGGACAGTTGGTGCCGGGCGACGAGCCGATCCGATGGGTGCTGCTTGACGGTACCGCCTGGCAGCCCAAGGAGGGCGGTCAGACCCTCGATTTCGAAGATTTCGCGCTTACGCTCGAGCTGATCCCGGAAAATCTGACTTATCTGGGCGTGCCGGAGTTCTACCTGCCGCAGGCCGCGTTGCGCGCCCTTGACGCGCTGCCCCGCTACCGCAACGCCGCCCAGGTCGACGTCGCCCTGTGGCGCAGAATAACGGTCTGGCTGGCGCCGGTGAGCTTTGCGCTCTTGGGCATGGTGCTGGCGCAGGCGGGCTTCACCGGACGGCAGATGCGAATCCCGCGCCTGATCGGGCTCGCCGCGCTCGGCTACAGCGCGGTGGTGTCGCTGAAGGTGTTCTGGGCGCTCGGCTCTCTCGGCGTGCTGTCGGCGCCCTTGGCCACGCTGGGAGCGCCGGCGCTGGCCTTCGGCCTTGCCGCGCTGTTCCTTTGGCGGACCGCCTGAGCGTTAGGCCGCCGGCGAGCCGCCCGCGGCCTTGAGCGCGCGCCAGGCCTGGATCCGCGGATAGACCTCGCGTTCGGTGCGCTCCAGCATGCGTTCGTCGTCGATCTCGGCCCAGGGCACGCCGTCGAGCAGCACGCATTCGATGGCGTCCTCACGGCTCAGCGCCACCAGCCCGGCCTCGTAGAATTCCTCGGGGTCGTGGCTTAGCACCTCCAGCGCAACACGGCGCATTCGCCGCACCGCCTCGGCGGTCAGCTCGGTCACCCCGATCATTTCGCCCAGCGGCGGTTCGGGACGGACGGCGAGGTCCTTCGACACCTCGACCATGTGCAACGGCCCGCCCTGCACGCCGGTGGCCCAGACGTATTCCTCGTCGCCCGCGCCGGTTGCGGTAGAGACCAAAAACCGGTTCGAGCTGCCATCGACCGCATCCAAGACCTGCGGCGCGTAGATCAGGTCGCCCTCGAGGATCAGGCACGGGCCGTCGACGCCCTCGAGCCCCACCGCCAGCGAGCGCAGGTTGCCGGTGGTGGCGTAATGCGGGTTGTGGCGCAGCTCGATGTCGGAGCCGGCGAACAGGGCCTCGAACTGGTCGCTCAGATGCCCCGTCACGATCACGATCCGCGCCGCGCCCCAGGCGCGCAAGGCGGCCACCGACTGTTCGATCAACGTCGCCCCGCCGACCCGCAACAGCCCCTTCGGCGTCAGCTTGCCGCGCGGTCCCATGCGCACGCCAAGGCCCGCGGCCAGAATGATCGCGGTGATCTCTGTCATGGGCTCCCCTGGATGTTGGTACAGAACCGCTCGCCTCCGGCGCGGACCCTATGCTAGGCGGTCTGGGGCATCAAGGCGGGGAGCCGGCGTGACGGTGGAAAACGGCTATTCCCTGAAGGACATCTTCGGGGACCTGAAATCGGCGAAATTCGCCGAAGAGGTGCGCGGCAACTGGTCGACCGCACTGCTCTGCCGGGTGCCGGGATTCTTTCTGGTCTGGGGCTTCGTGCGGCTTGGCGTGGGGGCGATGGCGGTGTCGCTGGCGGCGCTGGCGCTGGCCATGGTGCTGCCGGTCCTGGCCTATGGTTTGCCCTTGGCGAGCGCCGGGATCTGGGTCGCGGTGGCAGGGCTGGTGTTTCAGGTGCTCGACTGCGCCGACGGCACCCTGGCGCGCGTCACCGGGACTACCTCGCGGGCCGGGGCGGACGTGGATTTCCTGACCGACATGGCGCAGTGGGGGTTTCTTTATCTCGCGATCGGGATCCTGGCCGACCGGACGCTGGACACGGGCTGGGGCTGGACCGCGGTGGCCTGCGCGGCGGCCTGGGTGCGGCTGATGGCGCGCGCGACGCGCGACCGGCTGGAGGACGGCGACGGGGGGCCGCCGCCGGTGACGCCGGCCAACGCGGTGCCGGTGTTTTTGGCCGGAATCTCGGGGCTGATCCCATTTCTGGCGCTGAGCGGCCCCTGGCTCGGCGTCGCGGTGACGGCGCTGTTGGTCTATGCGCTGCTCGACGTGCTCGAGGGGCTTCTGCCGCTCTTCCGCGCGCTTCGGCGATGAGGGTCGTCCAGGTCTGCCCCTATGCGATGGACCGTCCCGGGGGCGTGCAGCGGCATGTGCGCGATCTGGCGGCCTGGCTTGAGTCCGAGGGTCACGCCTACCGGATCCTGGCCCCGCCTTCGCCCGGCAAACCCGCAAAACAGCAGGGAAATCTGGTCGAGTTGGGATGGTCGCGGACGCTGAAGATGCACGGCACCGGGTTCGAGGTCAGCTGGGTGCCGGCGCGCCAGCGGGCGGCCTGGGCGCGCGAGCTTCGGGCCTGGGGGGCCGAGCTGGTGCATCTGCACACGCCCTGGACGCCGCTTCTGGCCTGGCAGATGTGGCGCGCCCTGGGGCTGCCCGCGGTGGCGACGGTGCATGCCACGTTGCCGAAGGCCGGGGCGACGGGCCCCATCGACCGCTATATCAGGTGGGCCGCGCGGCGGATATTGCGAGATATGCGGGTCGTGGTGGTGCCCTCGCCGTCGCCGCTGCCGCTTTTGCAGGCGCTGCTGCCGGGACTTGAGGCGAAGGTTCTGCCGCCGGCGATCGACCTTGCGGGGTTCCGCGACGCGGCGGCCGACCGGGTGCCCGGCGACGGGCTGCGGCTGGCCTGCCTCGGCCGGCTGGAGCCGCGCAAGGGCATCGACGTGCTGCTGCGCGCCTGGCCCCAAATCGCCGAGGCTGTGCCGGAGGCGCGACTGACCGTCGCCGGCGCCGGGCCGATGCGCGATGAGGTTTTAGCTTCGACCTCTAACCGGCTGACTTTCCTGGATCAACCGGACGATGCGGCCGTCCGCGCCTTGCTGGCCGAGACCGATCTGCTGCTGGCCCCGGCGCCCTATGGCGAGAGCTTCGGGCTGGTCCTGGTCGAGGCAATGTCCGCCGGCGCGTTGCCTGTTGCGGCGGCGAATCCTGGCTATGGCTCGGTGCTGACGGGACCGGGGGCCGCGCTGCTGGTGCCGCCCGGCGACGCCGCGGCGCTGGCCGACCGCGTCATCGAACTGGCCCGGGCGCCGCAGCGGACGGCCGAGCTTCGGGCCTGGGCCGCGGCAGAGGCGGCGCGGGTCGACATCGCCGGGACGGGACCGAAGCTCCTCGACCTGTATCAGAGCGTCCTCGGCAGGAAACCCGAGTCCAGTTGACTAGCCGATAAACGCGCCAGGCGGCCGACCCCGCGAATCGGACTCGCCGGGGACAACGGATTGGACGCCGGGGCGGTCAGCCTTGTGCCGTGCCGGCGCAGCGCGCGGTCTGGTCCTGGTCGTGCAGAGGCGTCCTGCGGCTGGCGGTGAAATCGCCCCGCACGTGGTCGAGCCAATAGCCGAGATAGGATTTCGTGGCCTCCGAGGTGAACACCTCGGGCGCGGTGCGCTTCAGAAACGGCAGCCGGGTCCAGGCGACGTTGGGGAAGGTGTGATGCTCGTTGTGGTAGCCAGTGTTGAACAAAAGTGCGTTGACCCAGCCATAGGTCGAGCGCGAGGGCTGGTCGTCGTCGGTGCCTTCGTGTTCGGAAAGCGACTGGCCAAGGTTCCAGATGCCGAACTTGCCCAGAAACAGCGACAACGCCCAGAGGTGGTAGAGCAGTGCCCAGGGCCCAAGAAGCAGAAGCAGGGTGAGGTTCGACAGGATCGAGACGCCGATGAAGAGGCGCATTTGCCAGGCCGGGGCGCGCGTGGCCTCGATATGGCGCTGCGGGTCGCGTTGGGGCCGCCCGGTGATCCAGGCGTTGAGCCGCGGCAGCACCTCGTCGCCGATCAGAAAGCCCAGCGGCAGGGCGTGCAGGACCAGCGTGAGGCCGGTCAGCAGATGCTGGATGCGCGGGTTGTCGTGGCGCAGTTTCATGCGCGACTGGAAGGCGCAGATATCCTCGTGCTCGTAGTCGCGTTCGTAGTCGCCGATATAGGGATGATGGCTGGTGATATGTTCGTGCTGATAGATGAGCTGTTTGCCGTAACTGCCCAGAATCCATTCCAAACCCAGATCGAAGGCCAGCTTGGGCCGGGGCTCGCGGAAGATCAGCTTGTGGGCGGTTTCATGCACCAGCCCGCCGGTGGCGTGAATCACGACCTGGCCGACGAAGAACGACGCCAGGAAGATCACCAGGATCGAGCTGTCGGCGACGAGCCAGGCCATGCCCCAGTGCACGGCCAGCAGCAGCGGCAGGGCGAAGACGGTGCGCCAGTCGGCGCCGCTGACGTCCTTGAGCTCGGGATGTGCGGCGATCGCGGTACGGCGCATGTCGTTGTGCCGCCGCGCCTGGGGCGAGATGCCGACCTTCTTGCCGCCCGAGGGCAATTGGCTGGGGGATTGGTCCATTCGCGCCGCGTCCTGTTTCAGGCTGGTCGTAGACTGTATCGCGGGGGGCGGAAAGCGCAAGGCGGCCGTCAATTGGTCGCGGGGGTCTCGTAGGGCGAGGGCTTGGGGAACCAGGCCTCGAGCTGGCGCTTGACCATGGCCTCGACCCGCGGGTTTGGCTTGGCGCCAAAGCTGTCGTTGAGGGTGACGGTCTGCGGCCGGCGCAGCCGCAGCCGGGTCAGCTGCGCCCAGGTCCAGGGGGCGAGGTTTTCGATCGACATATAGCCCTGCACGCGCCGGCTGAGGTGCCAGGGCGCGCGCACGGCCGCGCCGGTTTCCAGCGCCAGGTGGCGGGCGAGAAACTCTGGCGGCACGTTGTCGCCGGCGCGGAAGCGGCTGGTGCGGGTGGCGGCGATCAGATCGGGGTAGTCCGCCACCATCCGGGCGCAGACCTCGCGGTCCAGAATTTGCGGCCCGTGGATCAGGTGGTCGCGCGGGCCGGGGCCGAAGCTTTGCGACAGGGCGGCGTCGGCGTTGGCCAGGGCGAGGTTCCAGGGCCGCGCGGTCGCCGGGTCGAGCCGGTCCCGCGGCACCACCTTCTTCGGCTTGAGATGCACGTAAGGCCGACCGTCGGGGGCAAAGAGGCTGGGCCGAAGCTGCGGCGTCATCACCAGCATGTCGTCCTCGACATAGAGGAAATGGCGCGAGAGGCCGGGCAGCAGGTGCAGGTGGCTGACGATAGCGAAGGAATTGAAGGTCGGCAGGACGCGCGCGTCCATGATCTGGTCGTGGTGCACCAGGCGCAATTGCGGGTGGTCGCGATTGAGCCAAGGCGGCACCTGCGGGCGCATCGAGACGAGGTGGATGTTGCGGATCCAGGGCAAGTTCTGCGCCACCGAGCGCAGCGAATAACGGATCAGGTCGAGGTTGTCGCGGGTGCGGTCGGGGTTGCGGTCGCGCGGGTCGGCGGCGTGGCGGTTCAGGACCTCCAGATAGCCCGGAGTGCCGTCGTCCACCCAGGTATAGACCAGATCGATCGGGTCTTCGGTCTCGGCCACGGCCCATGCCCCCGTTTGCCGCGCCTATCCCCCGAAACCGGGCGCGGATGCAAGCGGTTGCCTTTGCGCCGGGGCCGTGGCACCTGCGGGGGCGCAAACTGGCGGGGGCAGCGGCAGCGGTGGCACAAGGCGATCTGATCCTGGCGGCCGATTTCGGCACCTCCGGCGTGAAGGTCGGCGCGGTGGGGCCCGATCTGCAGCTTCTGGCCACGGCGACCGAGCCATATCCGTTGCACTTGCCCGGGCCGAGCCAAGCCGAACAGGTGCCCGAGGATTGGTGGAGCGCGCTGGCGCGCGGGGTGGCGCGGCTGGCCTCGGAGGTCGCGGATCTAAGCGCGCGCACCGGCGCGATCGTGTTCTGCGCGCAGATGTGCGGGCTCGTGTGCACCGATGCGCGCGGCGCGGCGTTGAGGCCATCGCTGGTGTGGCTCGACAAGCGCTCGGCGCCGTTGATGCAGAAGGTGCTGGGCGGCTGGCCGCGGATCTCGGGCTACGGCGTCGGCACGCTGCTTCGGTGGCTGCCGGTGGCCAACGGAGCGCCGTCTCATAACGGCATGGACCCGCCGGGCAAGATGCTGTGGGTGATGAAGAACGAGCCCGAGGTCTATGAAAAGACGCGCTATTTGCTGGACGTCAAGGACTGGCTGCTGCACCGGGCGACGGGCGAGTTCGTCACCACCGCCGACAGCGCCAACCTGACCTGGCTGATGGACACACGGCGCGGGCGCGAGGGCTGGTCGGCGGGGCTGTTGCGGCATCTGGGCATCCCGATGGAGAAGCTGCCGCGCATCGTCGACGGCGACACCGTGGTGGGCGGGCTGACGCCGCCGGCGGCCGGGCAGTTGGGTCTGCGCGCCGAGATCCCGGTGGTCGCAGGCGGCGGCGACGTCACCGCAACGGCGCTCGGCTCGGGCGCGGTGGCGGATGGGGCGCTGCACCTCTGCATGTCGACCTCGAGCTGGATCGCGGGGTTCTTCGACCGCCGGGTGCTGTCGGTGGCGCATTCCTACGCCACCATCACCTCGCCCTTCGGGATGCGGCCGATGCTGATCGCGACGCAGGAAAGCGCCGGCTCGTCGCTGCAATGGCTGGCCGAGGGGCTCGACCCCCGGACCCGCGACGCCGGCGAGGGGCTCGAGGAGTTCTACCACGACTTCGGCGCGCCGCAGCCCGACGATCCGTTCTTCCTGCCCTGGCTCGCGGGCGAGCGGGTGCCGGTGGACGAGGAGCGCCTGCGCGGTGCGTTCTATGGGCTGGCGCTGCGCCACAACATCGATTCGATCAAGCGGGCGGTGATCGAGGGCGTCGCTCTGAACACCCGCTGGGCCTATTCGAAGGTCGCCGCCGAGCGCGGCACGGTGACCTCGGGGCCGATCCCGCTGGTCGGCGGCGCAGCAGCAAACCCGCATCTGGCCCAGGCCCTGGCCGATGCGCTGAACCGCCCGGTGCGGGTCGGACATGCACGGATGAGCGGGGTTCTGGGGGCCGCGGCGATGGCGGCGCCGGCGATGGGCTGGGCCGGGACGGTCTGGGACGCGGCCGGCGCGGTCAATGGCCGCAACGGGCCGGTCTACGACCCCGATCCGGCCCGCGTGGCGATGATCGACGACCGATACGAGCGGCTGCGGACGATCCGCAAGTCGCTGGTCAAGCTCTACCGCCAGGCGGCGCCATGATCGACGCGCTGTTGAAGGACGTGATCGACCCGATCTGGGAGCGGCTCGCCCTGCCCCTAGTGCGCGCCGGGCTGACGCCGAACCAGGTGACGGCGATGGGGCTGGGGCTGATCGTCGTAGTGTCGGCGCTGTATTTGTGGCACCAGAATTCGCTGGTCTACGGACTGACGCTGGCGGTGGCCTTTGCCTTCGACGCATTGGACGGTGCGGTGGCGCGGCAGACCGGGCTGTCGAGCAAGGTAGGCGGCTATTTCGACGCCATGGTCGACCGCTACCAGGAGCTGGTGGTGCTGGGCGCGATCGGTTGGGTGACCGGGCTTTGGGCACTGGCGCTCTTGGCCTTCGCCGGCGGCGTGATCACCAGCTATGCCAAGGCGCGCGTGGCGCTGGAGGTCGCGACCAGCAACACCGCCTGGCCCGATCTCTTCGAGCGGCTGGAGCGGATCGTGTTTCTATGCCTCATGTTGGTGCTCGACGGGATGCTGGGGCTGGCATGGCTGATGCCGGCGGGGCTGGCGGTCTATGCCGCGCTTTGCCATCTCACCGCGCTGCAGCGGATCCGGCGGGCGGTGACGCTGCTCAGCGCCGCCGATCAGGACGACTGACGCTTCCTCAGCGCCAGAAGGTCGGGCTGGAACAGGGCGAGAAAGACTAGGAAGGCGACGATCAGCGCCGGCTCGACGCTGGTATAGGCGAGGTAGATTTCTTCGTTCAAAGGATCAAGGTCGACGTTCTTCGCCTTGAAAAGAAACACATAAAGCACGGTGAGTCCCATGCAGGCCAGACCGAAGCCGCGGCGCAGGCGCACCAGGCCCTCGCGCAAGGCGCCCTGGCCGGTCAGCCAGGCAAGGCTCGCCCGGTCGCGCAGGACGGCGTGGCTCAGGACCGTGCCGCCCAGCACCACCAGGGCTTGGGCGACGAAGAACAGATAGCTGCCGGTCATATGGGCGACGTGGTGGTCGGGGAAGCGGTAGGCGCCGAGCATGTACATGCCGACGCCCGCCACCGACTGCAGCGCAATGATCAAGGGCGGCACCACAAGCCAGGTGATCCGCAAGCCGGGCCGCGGCGCCGGCAGGCGGCGGGCGGTCCAGGCGTAAAAGCTCGCGTTGAAGAACACCCCGAAGGCCAGAAGTGCGGCCGCCAGCGACACCCAAAGCGAAAACGCCGGGCCCACCGCGGGGTCCGAGATCGCCCGGCTGATCGTCACCGGGCCCCAGTCTGGATTGGCGTCGAGGAACGCGGCGCGGGCGCGGAAGATCCAGTAGCCGACCGTCGCCAGCGCCACGGCATTGGCCGCCACGGCGGCCAGCAGCAGCCAGCCGGGCACGCCGCGCGGGCCGCCGGCCGTTTCGCCCGCCAGATCGGTCATCCTGGGTCAGACCTTGTAGGCGTAATCGCGGTCGGGGTCACGCTCGATATCCGGCGGGAAGTTCTTGTGCTTGTCGGCGTAGTACTGCGCGCGGTGGTCGCCGGCCGACGCCGCGTTGTAGGTGATATAGAGCACCCGGCGCGCCTGATCGGTGCGGTTCGGGGCTGACCGGTGCGGCGCGTAGCTGTCGAAGAACACCGCGTCGCCGGGGGCGCAATGGACCGGCTGGAACGGCTGGTGGCCGGTGTCGTCGTCGCTCAAGGGCGCCCACATCTGGCCCAGAAGGCCCTGCTTGTGCATACCCGGCAGCATCTCGAGCGAGCCGTTTTCGGCCGTGGTCGCGTCGATGGCGATCATCGCGGTGATGTGCAGCGGCCCGTAAGCGTCCCAGCCGGCCTGCACGTCCTGGTGCGACTTGAACCCGTCGCCGCCCGGCAGCTTGAAGTTGATCTTGTCCTTGAACAGCACCGCCTCTTCGCCGAAGAGCTCGGACACGGCCTCGGCCATGCGCTGGTCGAGGATCAGCCGGGCGAAGCCGGCGTGGTGCGGCACGAAGTTCTCGATCCGGCACAGGATGCGGCTGCCGTCGGTGGCGCTATCCTCGAAATACTTCCAGTCCTTGCCCGCGACCTCGGGCGCGGACGACAGCGCGTCGGTCCAGGCGCTGATCTCGGCGGCTTCGGCGGCCGAATACATCGCCGGCACGTGCAGATAGCCGTCGCGGCGGAAGGCGGCGATCTGGTCTTCGGTCAATACCCCCATGGCGTCCCCATTCGTTCGGTTGCTCGGCGCCGATTGAGCACAGACCCGGGCCGAGGGCAAGAAACCGCGGCGCCGCAGCGGCGTTGACGGGCCGCGGGCGATGTGGTTGGACGTGCGGCGCCCGAAACCCCATGCACAGAGCCCCGCGACGCGCCCCATGTCGGCCTATCAGAACACCAAGGACATGCTGTCCTACCTGTTGCGCGAGGGCGGGCTGTTTCAAAGCCCGATCCTGATCCTGGCGGTCGCCGCCAGCGGCTCGAAGACGCTGATGATCTACATCATCAACGAGGCGGCCGAGCGCGGCGGCGCCGGGGCGGGGCTGTTCGCGCTGCTCTTGGCGGCGGTGGCGGTGACCCTGACCACCGAGCATCTGGCGCGGGTTTACGGCGCGGCGCTGGTGCAGGACCTGGCCAAGAAGATGCGCCGCGACATTTCTGAGCATGTGCTGAACGCCGACGTCTCGTTCTTTCAAAAGCGCGATTTCGGCCAGGTTTATGCGGCGCTGACCGGCCAGACCGACACGGTGGCGACCTCGATCATGCGCATCGTCGATCTGGTGCAGGCGGTGCTGCTGCTGCTGTTTTGCCTGGTCTACCTGACGCTGCAGTCCTGGCCGGCGGGGGTGGCGACGGTGGCGGCATTTTGCCTGGGCGTGGGCGCGTTTCTCCTGGCCGAGGGGCCGGCGCGGCGGGTTCTCGATAGCGCCAACAAGGCGCGCATCGCCTTCTACGACGCGGTGAACGATGCGCTGCGCGGACATAAGGAACTGCGGCTGCGGCAGTCGCGGCGGCGCGATCTGGCGGCGCGGATCGGCGACGTCACCGAGGACGCCGCGATCAAGTCGGTCGAGGCAGAGCGCTTTTTCAGCTTCGGCCAGGGCGCGGCGACGGCGGCGCTGGCCTTGCTGCTGGTGGCGATCGTGTCGCTGTTGCCGCTGGTGGCGGCGGTCGACAACATCGTCATCCTACAGGTTTTAACGGTGGTGCTGTTCGCCTTCGGCCCGATCGAGGCGGTGGTCAGCGGGTTGCCGGCCTTCGCCCGCGCCTCGGTGTCGTATCTGCATCTCAATGCCGTTCTGGCCGAGCTCGACGCCAACCCCGAATCGGAAGCCGCGCGCAGCGCGCCCGACAGCCGGCCGGAGTTCAGGTCGATCGAGCTGCGCGGGGTGACGGTGACCCTGCGCCGCCCGAGCCCGGCGCCGGGGTCGAGCGCCACCGACACCTTCACGCTGGGGCCGATCGACCTGATGTTGCGGCCGGGCCAGTCGGTGTTCATCACCGGCGGCAACGGCATGGGCAAATCGACCTTGCTGCAGATCCTGACCGGGCTGCGGCATCCCGACGCGGGCGAGATCCTGCTCGACGGCGTGCCGGTCACGCGCGACACGGTGGGGCATTTTCGCGGGCTCTTCAGCGCGGTCTTCAGCGAGTTCTACATGTTCCGACAGCTCTACGGCCTGACGGCCGAGGAACGCGCGCGGCTGCAGGGCCATATCGACGAGCTGGGACTATCCGAGGGCGTGTCGATCGCCGAGGACCGCTTCGCCTCGCTGGCCTTGTCCACCGGGCAGATGCGGCGGCTGGCGCTGTCGATCGCCCTGGCCGAGGAGCGCCCGGTGATCGTGCTCGACGAGTTCGCCGCCGACCAGGACCCGGTGCGGCGGGCGTTCTTCTACGACGTCCTGGTGCCGCGGCTGTCGGCGGCGGGGCATCTGGTGATCGCGGTGACCCATGACGAGCACTGCTTCGGCAAGTCCGACCGGCTGATCCGGATGGAGGACGGCAAGGTGGTGTCGGACGAGGTGCAGGCGGCGGTGCGGGCCAGCGAGGCGGGGTGAGCGGGACGGTCAACGAGAATGGCCATTAGCCCGGCGGCGACGAAGCCCGCACGGCCCGGCGGCGGCCCGCGGGATGCCGCGTCGACGGCTGAACGATGTGCTTTATGGCAGCAAGGTACATCTTCCATGGCTTCGACGCGCCCAGGACAGCGAAAGCGGCAGCCCACCGGGGCGGGCCGCCGCTGGGCCGGGGCGACTTCGTCGCTGTTAACCTGGCCCCGGGGCAGCGCTTCGACGATCGCGTAGAAAAAAACTTAAGGCCTTCGCAGCCCCCCCCCGCCCTACCGCCGCCGGTCGATCCGCTTGAATAGATCGCGGTTCATGCGCACGAAATCGGCGATCAACCAGGCCAGGAGGCCACCCCGTTCCAGCCCCAGAAGGTACAGATAGCCGCTGAGTGCGCCGACCGCGGCCCCGATCACGTCGACGATCAGATCGCCCATCGTGTCCGGCAGCCCCGACTTCAGCATGTTGGTGCCGAAGAGCGTGTCCACGGCAAACTCGAAGATCTCCCAAGCGGCGCCGATCGCCACTGCGAAGCACCAGGAAAAGAACGCCATCGCCCAGGCCGGCGCGGCATAGCGGTCGCCCTCGAACAGAAGGAAGATGCAGACGAAGCCCACCAGCCCGAAACCCACGGCCGAGGTCGCGTGCAGCGCGATGTCCCACCACCAGTAGCGCTCGTAGAAGTCGAAGGATTCGCCCAAGAACAGGGTGGCGAAGATGAAGAGCACGACGAAGCTGAGGAACGGCACCGGCAGGCGGATGGCGTAGCGCGCGGCGAGCGCAGCCGGCAGCATCGACACCGCCAGCGTCGCCACCGCGACGAAGCCCATCGACCAGCGCTCGATCACCAGCGCGGCCAGGGCGGCGACCACCAGCGTCAGCCAGACGGCGTAGACGACCAGGCTCTGGCGGAAGAGGAACATGGGGGAAAGGTAAGCGCGCGGGCGCGGCTCTTCAAACCCCCCGCGCCCGGGGCCATATGTCGGGGGAACGACCGTTTGGAGCCCCATGCGCCTCGCGAGCTACAACATCCGCAAATGCATCGGCCTCGACCGCCGCCGCGATCCGGCGCGCATCCTAAAGGTGATCAACGGGATCGAGGCGGATGTGGTGGCGCTGCAGGAGGCCGACCGGCGGCTTGGGGCGCGGCCGGCCGCCCTGCCCCGCGAGATGGTCGAGGCGGAGACGGATTTCGTGCCGGTCGAGCTCGACGCCGCGGGGGTGTCGCTGGGGTTTCACGGCAATGCGATGCTGGTGCGCAAGGGGCTGCCGGTGCGTCGGGTGGCGCGGCTGGAGCTGCCGGGGACCGAGCCGCGCGGCGCGATCGCGGTCGAGATCGATGCGGCGATCCGGGTGGTGGGTGTGCACTTGGGGCTTCTGCGCAGCGACCGGCGGCGGCAACTGGCGGTGATCGAGGCGCGGGTCGACGACGCGCTGCCCACGGCGATCCTGGGCGATTTCAACGAGTGGCGGGCGCGGGCCGGGCTCGAAGCGCTGCACCACGGCTTTTCGGTCCACGCCCCGGGGCGGAGCTTCCATGCCGCGCGGCCGGTGGCGGCACTGGACCGGGTGGCATTGAGCCGACATCTTGCGTTGCGCGACGCCGGCGTTGTGCAGGATCGGCCGGCGCGCATCGCCTCGGACCACCTGCCGATCTGGGCGGATGTGGCGGGGCTTGGGTGAGCGCTGGCGTGGGTTTGCGGCGGGAATGCTCTTGGACGCGGAGCCGCGGGTCAGGCCTGTCATCTGCAACTCTCTGAGGAGCCGTGCCCATCGCCGACCCGCGGGGTGGCGATCCGACGTCTGATCGGGCGTGCTTTATGGCTGTCGCATCCGTAGGACATCGCGCTTTGAGCAGACGTTAAACAATCGCCACCCCTCTGGGGCGGGTTGGCGATGGGCACGGCGGCCTGCGGCCTTGATTCCGTGCCCTGAGTCGCGTCCTCGCCGCGTTCTTCCGGCACCGGTCACCGCCGCGACGGCGGGCGGTTGATCAGGATCAGGCCGGCACAGACCAGCGCCAGGGCGGCCCAGAGCCCGGGGCCGACGGTCTCGCCAAGGATCAGCCAGCCGAAGCCGACGCCGAAGATCGGCGCGAGAAAGCTGAACGAGGCGACGCCCGAGGCCGGGTAAATCTTTAGAAGCCAGAACCAAAACAAGAAGGCGCCGGTGGCGATGACCACGATCTGAAAGCCGAGGCCCGCGGCATGGATCGGCCCGAAGTCGCGGATCAGCGGCCCGAAGAGCGGCGCGACGGCCAGAAGCAGCACGGCGGAGACGCCGACCTGCCAGAAGAGCTGCATTACTGGCGCGACGGTCTGAAACGGCGTGGCCCGGGCGAAGACGGCGATCCCGGCCCAGCACATCGCGGCGACCAGCGCCAGAAGATCGCCGGCCAGGCTGCCCGCGCCGCCGCCCGAGCGGTCGAGAATCGCCCAGGCGACGCCGGCGAAGGCCAGTGCGAGGCCCAGCGACTTGCGCGGCGTCAGCCGGTCGCCAGGGATCAAGACATGCGCCATCAGCGCCAGCCAGACCGGCATCGAATAGAAGATCACCGAGGTGCGCGCGACCGAGGTCAGATCGAGCGCGATGAAGAGGCAGATGAACTCGACCGCGAAAAGCACGCCGCAGCCAAGCCCGCCCCACCAGGTGTCCGGCGCCACCGACGGCCGGGTGCCGCGCAGCCGCATCCAGAGATAGAGCACCAGGATCGCGCCGAGCGACCTGAGCCCAGCCGAAAACACCGGCTGCAGCCCGTCGTTCACCACCTTGATCACGACCTGGTTGAGGCCGAGAAGCGCCGAGAACAGCGTCAGCGACACCGCGCCGAAGGCGTCGATCCGGTCCTTGCGCTCCATGTTCCCTGCCCCGCCGCTGCCTGGCGCGGTCAAACGCCGCCGGGCCCCCGCTGTCAAGCGGTTCCCGCCCTGCACACCCCGTGCTATCGAGGCCGAAACGCCAAGAGGGACAGGTGCGATGACCATTCTGCAGACCGCCGCCCTGCTGATCGTGCTGGCGGGCGCCTTCGGGGCGATCAACCACCTGTTTCTAAAGCTGCCCTCGGCGATCGGCATTCTGGTCGTGGCGCTTCTGGCCTCGCTCGGCGTGATCGGCCTCGACTACCTGCTGCCGGGCCCCGCGGTCAGCGCGGCGATCCGCGCCGAGGTCGCAGTGTGGGATTTCTCGGACGCGCTGCTCGAAGGCATGCTGGGGCTTCTGCTGTTCGCCGGCGCGCTGCATGTGAAGCTGTCGGACCTGCGCCGGCAATGGCGTCTGGTGTTCCTGATGGCGACGATCGGCGTGGCGCTGTCGACGGCGATCGTGGGGGTGGGCTTTTCCTGGCTGACCGGGCTGCCCTTGTTGACCGCGCTGGTTTTCGGCGCGCTGATCTCGCCCACCGATCCGGTGGCCGTCTTGGGCGTGTTGCGGTCGGCCAATCTGCGGCGGTCGCTCGAAACCAAAATCGCCGGCGAATCGCTTTTCAACGACGGCGTCGGTTATGTGGTATTCCTGGTTCTGGTGGGGCTCGCCTTTCCGGGCGACGACCACCACGGATCGGGGCTCGGCGACGCCGCCGTGCTGTTCTTTCAGGAGGCGCTCGGCGGCGCAGTGCTGGGGGCCGTGCTGGGCTGGCTGACGTTCCGGGTGATGCGTCAGATCGACGACTATTCGCTGGAGGTGCTGCTGACCCTGGGCCTGGTCTTCGGCGGTTACCAGCTGGCCGTGGCGCTGCATGTCTCGGCGCCGATCATGGCTGTGGTCGCGGGGCTTCTGATCGGCGATATCGGCGCCAAACACGGCATGAGCGAAGAGACCCGCGACTACGTCGACGCATTCTGGAAGCTGATCGACGAGATCCTGAACGCGGTGCTGTTTCTGATGATCGGGGTCGAGGTCTTCGCGGTGTCCTTCGCCATGGACGCCGCCGTCGCCGGGGTCGCCTCGATCGCGCTGGCGCTGGTGGGGCGGCTGGCGGCGGTGGCGGTGCCGGTCCTGCTGTTGCGCCCGTTCCGCGCGTTCTCGCCCGGTGTGATCCCGATCATGACCTGGGGCGGGCTCAAGGGCGGGATCTCGGTGGCGCTGGCGCTGAGCCTGCCCGAGGGCGACTGGAAGCCGCTGATCCTGACCTGCACCTACATGGTGGTGATCTTTTCGATCATCGTGCAGGGGCTGACGGTGGGCCGGGTGGCCACGCGCCTGGGCCGCGAGCCCGAGATGGTGTGAGCGTCAGCGGCTGTAGCGCGAGGTCGAGACGTAGTCCTTGCGCGGACCGGTGACGGTCCAGGTGGCGCTCCAATTCGGCCAGGCGGTGAAGTCGTATGTCACCAGGTAGGTATCGGGCGCGCAATCGTGCCGGGCGGTCGGGTTTTTCTTCGTGAGATCAATGTGGTGGAAGGCGGTCTTGTCTTGGAAATGGACCGCGAGCGCGGCGCCGTCTGCGCGCCAGAGATAGCTCTGCCGGGCGGTCAGCGGCGGCTGGCCGGGGAACGCCAGGGTGCCCTCTTCGGTGTAGGTCAGTCCCGTACCGTCGGCCACGAACCGGGCCGTGCCGCGCAGATGACCGCGCCGGCCGGCCAGCCGGTCGTCGAGGACGCGGTCGAGCTGCCAGGCGCCCTCGAAATCCGCCAGGTGCAGTGTCACCTGCGCCCCCGCCTCTTGGGCACGGTGCTCCGCCGCACCCGGGTGCCGGCCCGGCTGTGGCCCAGCGTCGGGTTGGTCCGCGCCGCGGTGATCTCGCTCCCCGGCGCCGGTGCTCCAGTCGCGACGCTTGCCCGCATCCGCGCCTCCTTGCCGATCCGCGAGCCCCAGTCTAAGACCGCGCGCGATCCCCGGCAATCGAAGGCCCGCTCCATGATCCCGCGCTATTCCCGCCCCGAGATGACCGCGATCTGGTCGCCCGAGACCAAGTTCCGCATCTGGTTCGAGATCGAGGCCCATGCCTGCGACGCCCAGGCCGATCTGGGGGTGATCCCGAGGGCCAATGCCGAGGCCGTCTGGGCGGCGCGCGACGTGGAATTCGACGTGGCCCGCATCGACGAGATCGAGGCGGTGACCAAACACGACGTGATCGCGTTTCTGACCCATCTGGCCGAGATCGTTGGTCACGACGCGGCGCGATTCGTGCACCAGGGCATGACCTCGTCGGACGTGCTGGATACCTGTTTCAACATCCAGCTGACCCGCGCCGCCGACATCCTGATCGCCGATCTCGAGGGGCTCTTGGCCGCGCTCAAGCGGCGCGCCGTCGAGCACAAGGACACCATCAGGATCGGCCGCTCGCACGGGATCCACGCCGAACCGACGACGATGGGGCTGACCTTTGCGCGGTTCTATGCCGAGATGGACCGCAACCTCGCGCGCATGAAGATCGCCCGTCAAGAGATTGCCACCGGGTCAATTTCCGGCGCCGTGGGCACCTTCGCCAACATCGATCCCGCGGTCGAGGCCCATGTCTGTGCCAAGCTCGGCCTGGTGCCGGAGCCGATCAGCACCCAGGTGATCCCGCGCGACCGTCACGCGGCCTTCTTCGCCGCGCTCGGTGTCGTGGCGTCGTCGGTCGAGAATATCGCCACTGAGATCCGCCACATGCAGCGCACCGAGGTGCTGGAAGCGGAGGAGTTTTTCTCGAAAGGCCAGAAGGGCTCGTCGGCGATGCCGCACAAGCGCAACCCGGTCTTGACCGAGAACCTCACCGGGCTCGCGCGGCTGGTGCGCGGCATGGTGGTGCCGGCGCTGGAGAACGTGGCGCTCTGGCACGAGCGCGACATCTCGCATTCGTCGGTCGAACGTAACATCGGCCCGGACGGCACGGTGACGCTCGACTTCGCGCTGGCGCGGCTGACGGCCGTGATCGATAAACTGGTCGTCTATCCAGAGAATATGCTAAGCAATCTCAACCGCTTCCGCGGCCTTGTTCATTCTCAGCGCGTGCTGTTGGCGCTGACCCAGAAGGGTGTCAGCCGCGAGGACGCTTATCGGTTGGTGCAGCGCAACGCGATGAAGGTCTGGGAGGACGGCGCCGACTTTTTGGCCGAGCTGAAGGCCGATGCCGAGGTCACGGCGGCGCTGAGCGCGGCCGAAATCGAAGAGAAATTCGACCTCGCCTACCACACCAAGCATATCGATACGATCTTTACGCGCGTGTTCGGCGCGCGCTGACGTTCTGGGCAAGCGCCTAATCCTTGGGCGACCGACTGCCCAGGAGGCCGTTCTGGCGCGAGCACGTCGTTGGTGTTTTGCCCATGGCGCAACTCGTGCTAGCGTGATCGCAAGAGCAATAGGAGATATCACATGAAGATCAAAACGGCCCTCTTCGCCGCACTGCTTGCAGCGGCGCCGTCGCTGGCCTTTGCCATGGGCTGCAACTGGGAGCACAGCACGCAAGAGGCGATGAGCTGCGCCGAAGGTACCATCTGGGACGCCGAGACCGAGACCTGCGTCGACATCGTCACCAGCTGATCGCCGATCCGGAAACACTCTGTTTCCAAGAATGCACAGCGCCGCCCCCTGCCGGGCGGCGTTCGCTTATTGATCCAAAACGCTGAACAATCTAGGCTTTTTCGCCAGATCATGCTGGAGGAATTGCCAATGAAGACCTTTGCCGCCTGCCTCACCGCGCTGTTGATCGCCGCCCCCGGCGCCGCCCTGGCCACTTATATGTGCGACAAGCGCTTCGCCGAAACCCGCGGCGGCACCTGCCCGCCCGGCACCCATTGGGACAGCAGTTATCATGGCTGCGTGCATAGCAGCAGCTAGGCGACCGGCCGCCACGCGCGACCGGACACGGAACTGTGATTGCCGGCGGGGGGGCCGCCCTATGTTACTGTGCGAACCAGCAACATGGAGCGCGACATGACCCGTTTTCTTCTGACCACCGCCCTCGTCCTGCCGACGGTGGCGTTTGCAGCCGGCGGCGGCAGCTCCAACCCGCCAACCCAGACCAACACCACGACGACCTGCAAAAACGGCCAGGTCTGGTCTCAGTCGATGCAGAAATGCGTGAACCCGCAATCGGGCTCGCTGCAGGATGACGAGCTCTACCAGGCCGCGCGAGAATTCGCCTATGCCGGTCAGCATGAGAATACGCTGAATGTCCTGGGCGAGATGTCCGACCCGCAGGACGATCGGGTGCTGACTTACAAGGGCTTTTCCCACCGCAAGATGGGCGATGCAGCGCTCGGCAACGCCTATTACCGGCAGGCCATTGCGAAGAACCCCGACAATTTGCTTGCACGGTCTTACATGGGTCAGGGATTTGTCGAGGCGGGCGATTTCGTCGGCGCGCGCGAGCAACTTCTGCAGATCCGCGCCCGCGGCGGCCAAGGCACTTGGGCGGAGACGGCGCTTTTGCAGGCAATCGAAACCGGCACCGGCTATTCATATTGAGCACTAGTCTCGGGCGACAAAACAGGGCGCCCGAGAACCGAACGTTAAGGCCTGTCTGCAATTTTGCCTCCGGAACGCAACGTGAACGGAGGCACATGTGGACGCGCAGGCACTGTCCAACGCGCCTGCCGCGCCGGCACCGGTGACCGGGCCCGGCGGGGCGACATTGTCGCGACGGCAAAAGGCGGCGATCGTGGTACGGCTGCTGCGGGCCGAGGGCCTGGAGCTTTCTTTGGCCGACCTGCCGGAAACGCTGCAGGTCGCGCTGACCCAGGACATGAGCGCGATGCGTTACATCGATCGCGCGACCCTGGATGCGGTGGTGCGGGAATTCGTGCAGGAGCTCGATGGCATCGGGCTGGCCTTTCCCGGTGACGTCTCGACGGCGCTGTCGGTGCTTGACGGTACGATCAGCAACGCGGCAGCAGACCGGCTGCGCCTGCAGCTCAGCGCCGGCAAGTCCGCAGATCCGTGGGAACGTCTGGCGGCACTCGACCCGCCGGACCTGCTGCCGTTTCTCGAAAGCGAAAGCATCGAAGTCGGCGCGGTGCTGCTTTCGAAACTCAAGGTGTCAAAATCTGCCGAACTCTTGGGGCTGTTACCGGGCGAGCGCGCGCGCCGTATCGCCTATGCGATGTCACGCACCAGCGGCGTGTCGCCGGCCACAGTCGCCCGGATCGGCGCGGCATTGGTCAAACAGCTTGACGAGAAGACGCCGAAGGCATTCGCGTCCGATCCCGTCGATCGGGTCGGGGCAATCTTGAATTTCTCGCCCGCAGCGACGCGCGACGAGGTTTTGGAAGGGCTGCAGACGGAGGATGCCGGTTTCGCCGAGCAGGTGCGCCGGGCGATCTTCACCTTCGCCAACATTCCGGCCCGGGTCGAAGCCCGCGACGTGCCGAAGATCACCCGCGACGTGGAGGCGGCGGTGCTGACCACGGCGCTTGCCGCGGCGGTGGCGCGCGAGGGTACCGACGAGGCGGCGGCAGCCGAGTTCATCCTGTCGAACATGTCGCAACGCATGGCGGCGCAGTTGCGCGACGAAATGCAAGCGGTGGGCAAGGTGCGCGACAAAGAGGCCGAGGCGGCGATGAACGCGGTGATCTCGGCCATCCGCGCGCTGGAGGCAGCGGGCGAAATCGTTCTCGAAACGCCCGAAGACTAGCGTCGCGCCGGATTGCAGGACGAGCTAGTCGGTGGCCGGTGACGGTGCGCCGTGGGAGCCTTGCGGTGGCGTTGCAGGCGGTCGCTGAAGGCGGAGGTGTCTTGGAACGGGCAAAGGACTGATGCCCCGGGCACGGCCCTTAGGCGCGCAGCCCAGCCGTGCCCATCGCCAACCCGCCCCGGAGGGGTGGTCATGGGTTTAGAGCTGCGCAGCACTTGAGATCCTACGGGCTCGACGACCACAAGGTGCCGCCGATCGGACGTCGAATCGCCACCCGGTTGGTCGGCGACAGGCACGGCTCTTCGCGGAATTGCCAACTTCAGCTTCGATCCAAAACCAGATCCACCGAAGTGCGGCAGTGGGCGTCGCGATCAAGACCTAAAGTGGGTCAGTGCCTTAGTGCCAATGAGCCGTCTCTGATCTACCCTAACAGTTCACGACGCTGAAAAGCGTGCAGGCTCCGCGATCAGGGGGGGCGTCCCCGCGCCCGGCTCGGCCCCGGCCATGCGATATGGACAGGCATCGCCGCCACACGTACGCTTCGGCCATGAGCGACACTACCGGACGGCGATGGCACGATATGGGCGGGCAAGAGGCCGGTGCCGTCGACTTGGCCGAGCACGACTACGCGCTTTGGGAAAAACGCGTCGACGCCCTGATGGTGATCTGTTCCGCCAAAGGACTTTTCACCGTCGACGGCCTGCGTCGCGCGCTTGAGGACATGGGTGCAGAGGCGTTCGAAACCATGACCTATTACGAACGTTGGGTCGCCGCAGTGAACCAGAATCTGGTCGAGGACGGGGTCTACACGCTGGAGGAACTCGGCCGGCGCATGGATCAGGTCAGGGACCGCGGCGCCACTTATGGCGAGGCCGCCGATGGCTGAGACGCCGCTGGTCCTTAAGGCCGCGCAGATTGAGGCCGCACCGTTCGATTTCCGGCATCCGCTCGACGACAATGCTGCGATCCGGCTCTTCGCGCTTAGCCACCTCACGGGGATGACAAACACGTCCGTGTCCCTCGCCCATCTCGCACCCGGCCACTGTTCCTACCCCAAACACCGGCATCACGCGGCGGATGAATGGATCTACCTGCTCTCGGGCAGCGCCACACTGGAGATGGACGATGCCAGCCACAGCCTCGGCCCGGGGGACTTCGCCGCGTTCCCCGCAGGCGGACCCGCGCACAAGCTGACCAACACCGGCGAGGCGACCCTCATCTATCTGATGGGCGGCAACCGCGCCGCGGTTGAAGTGGCCGATTTCCCCGAGCAGGCCAGCCGCCTCACGATCGTCAACACCGGTCCGATGCCGCAGGCAGAGGTGTCGCCGCTCGATGCACACGCGCCCTTCGACTATTTTGCCAGGGACAAGGATGATGGCTGAGCGGGTCCGGGTCCGCACTATGATGCCGCCCGGCCACGTGCGCACGCCGGCCTATTTGCGCGGCAAAACCGGCACCGTGGAACGCGCGCTTGGGCGCTTCGGCAATCCCGAAGAGCTCGCCTATGGCCGCGCGACCGACACCCGCGAGCTCTACCGTGTCCGGTTCACCATGTCCGAGATCTGGGGCAAGGATGCTGAGCGGTCGACAGACACGGTCGATGCCGAGATCTTTGCCCACTGGCTGGACCGGTTGGAGGACTAAGATGCCGCATGACCATCCCAGCCATGAGGGGATCAGCCCGTCGGGCCACCCCTACCGCAACGACAACGACACGCCGCTGAGCTATTGGCAGACGATGGAAATCGCCATGCGCGAGCTTCTGATCGAGAAGGGCGTGACCACGGCCGAAGAGATCGCCCTGCAGATCGACGCGATGGATGCCCGGTCCCCGGCCAACGGCGCGGCCGTCGTCGCCCGCGCCTGGACCGACCCCGCCTTCAAGGCGCGCCTGCTTGACGACGCCAGCGCCGCCAGCCGTGAGATGGGCTTTGACATCGGGCCGTTGCGCCTGATTGCCGTGGAGAACACCGAGACGGTGCACAACGTCATCGTCTGCACGCTCTGCTCGTGCTACCCGCGCAACCTGTTGGGCCTGCCGCCGGATTGGTACAAGTCCCGCGCCTATCGCTCGCGCACCGTGCGCGCGCCGCGCAAGGTCTTGCGCGAGTTCGGCCTCGATCTACCCGATGACGTCACCGTGCGGGTCCACGATTCGACCGCCGACATGCGCTATATCGTGCTGCCGCAGCGACCCGCCGGCACGGACAGCCTGTCCGAGGCCGCGCTCGCACAGCTTGTCACCCGTGATTCGATGATCGGCACCGGCCTGCCCCGCGCGCCCGCATGAACTGGTTCCGGCGCCTCTCGGGCACGGCGCAGGGCATCCTTTTGATGATCGTGACGGTGTTCTTCTTCACCTTCATGGACGTGCTCGGCAAGTCGATCGCGCACCGCACCGACACTGTGATGGCGATCTGGGCGCGGTATTTGGGCCAGACCGTTGTGGTGTTCCTGCTGGTGTTACCGCGTCTGCAGATCGTTTTGCGCACCAAATACCCAGGTTTACAGCTTCTGCGCTCGGTCTTTCTCTTGGCCGCCACGTGCTGTTTCTTCTTCGGCTTCGTGCGCATCGGGCTGGCCAACGCCTCGGCGATAATGGCGGTCAATCCGGTGCTGATCACGCTCGGCGCGGCGCTGGTTCTGGGCGAGCGGTTTGGTCTGCGCCGCGCGGTCGGCGTTGGCACCGCGCTGATCGGGGCGCTGATCATTATCCGCCCGGGCTCTTCGGTGTTTTCGGGCTACGCCGTGCTGCCATTTGCCGCCGCCGTGTTCTATTCGGCCTATGCGTTGACCACGCGCTTCGTCGGCAAAGACGAGGATGCCTGGACCTCGCTGCTTTACACTGCGGCCTTCGGCGCGGTGATCCTCAGCGCCGTCGTCCCCGCCTTTTGGGTCCCGCCCGACCTGGCCACGGTCCTGATGATGCTGGCGATCGGGGCGATCGGCGCCTTGGGCCATTTCTGCCTGATCCGCGCGCTGATGTCCGCTGAGGCCAGCACGATCGCGCCGTTTTCCTATTTCGGGCTCCTCTTCGCCACGCTTTGGGGCATGGGCATCTTCGGCGAATACCCCGACCGGGTCACCTATCTCGGCGCGCTTGTGATCGTTGGGGCCGGGATTTATGTCTGGCACCGCGAAACCCGGGCCGCACGCGAGGCCCCCGCCGAATAGGCAGGAGCGATGGCGAAACCGAGACGCGGCTGGCCGGAATACCTGACCAACCTGGCCATTCGCCTGGTTTTAGGGATGGCCATGGTGCTGCCCTATGGCGCCAGGGTGCGGTTCGTCGGCTGGGTGACGAGCCGCGTCGTCGCGCCGCTGGCCGGCTGGCGGCGGCGCATCCGCGACAATCTGAGCTTGATCCTGCCGGATCTGCCGCCGGCCGAGGTGCGCCGCCTGGAACGCGCCGTGCCGGACAATTTTGGCCGCGCGCTGATCGAGAGCTATTCCGGCCCCGCCTTCATCGCCCGCGCCGCCGCCGCGCCGGTCACCGGCCCCGGCGCAGACGCCTTGGCCGAGGCCCGGGACCAGGGCCGCCCGGTGATCCTGGTCACCGGCCATTTCGGCAATCACCAGGCCCCGCGCGCCGCATTGATCGCCAAGGGCTATCGCGTCGGCGGGCTCTACATGCCGATGTCGAACGCCTATTTCAACGACCGCTACGTGGCCGAGCTGACACGCCTCGGCACGCCGCTGTTCGAACGCGCGCCGAAGGGCCTGGCGCAGATGGTGCGGTTTCTGAAGTCGGGCGGCATGGTGGGTATGGTCGCCGATCACTTCATGAAACATGGGCAACCCATTGATTTTATGGGACAACCGGCTTGGACCGCCCTTTCGGCGGCAGAGATGGCGCTGAAATACGACGCGCTTGTGATCCCAATCTACGGCCTGCGCCAGCCCGACGGCCTAGGGCTAGAGATCGTCGTCGACGCCCCGATCCCGCACGGCGATCCGGTCGACATGACCCGCGCCCTCAACGCCAGTCTCGAGACGCTGGTCCGCGCCCACCCAGAGCAATGGTTCTGGATCCACCGCCGCTGGAAA
>JASJCA010000128.1 GCA_030066215.1 Rhodobacter sp.
TGGCTGGGGTGGTAGGATTCGAACCTACGATACACGGTACCAAAAACCGCTGCCTTACCACTTGGCTACACCCCAACGGCTGCGGCTAGATACGCGCCCGGGCCGTCCGCTTCAAGACCCGCCAACGCGAAAAATGCCGCCGGTCAAGGCGTGAGGGGATGTGCCTTGGCCAAGGCGTCGAACTGCATCAGCGCGTCGATCAACTCGGCCATCCGGTCGAGCGGGATCATGTTCGGCCCGTCCGAGGGCGCGCGGTCCGGGTCCTCGTGGGTCTCGATGAAGACCGCCGCCACGCCCACGGCCACCGCAGCGCGGGCCATCACCGGGGCGAATTCGCGCTGGCCGCCGCTGGCGCCGCCGAGGCCTCCGGGCTGCTGCACCGAATGGGTGGCGTCCATCACCACCGGATAGCCGGTCGCGGCCATCTGCGGCAGGCTGCGCATGTCGGCCACCAGCGTGTTGTAGCCGAACGACGTGCCGCGCTCGGTCAACAGGATGCGGCGGTTGCCGGTGGCTTCGATCTTGGCTGCGGCGTGGGCCATGTCCCAAGGGGCGAGGAATTGGCCCTTTTTGATGTTGACCGCCGCGCCGGTCTCGCCGGCGGCGATCAATAGATCGGTCTGACGGCAGAGGAGTGCTGGGATCTGCAGCACGTTGACCGCCGCGGCCGCCTCGGCGCAGTGATCCGGCAGATGCACATCGGTCAAGACCGGCACGCCCAGGTCCGCCCGCACACCGGCCAGTATTTCCAGCCCCGCGGTGATCCCGGGACCGCGTTTGCCCGCCAGCGAGGTGCGGTTCGCCTTGTCGTACGAGGCTTTGAAGATATAGCCCGCGCCGGCCGCGGCGCAGATCTCGGCCATCCGGTCCGCGATCATCCGGGCATGGTCGGCCGACTCCAGCTGGCAAGGCCCGGCAATCACCGTCAGTGGCCGCTCGTTGCCGACCGTCAGATCGCCGATCCGGACGTCGGTCATGTCAGCCAGAGACCTGCTCGCGCAGGATCGAAGCGGTCAGCGAGACCATCAGATAGATGCCGCCGAAGATCAGAAACGCCAGGATCGTGTTCTCGAAGGCGCGCGGATAGGTCGCCTCGTCGGGCGCGATCGGGTTGACCGCCATCGACAGATAGCGGGTTTGGCGGTTCGCCTCGATCCGCGCGGTTTCCATCTGCTGCATCGCCTGCGCCACCATCAGCTCTCGGGTCTGCAGATCGCGTTCGGCGAGCCGCAGTTCGCCGCTGATCCGCGCCAGCGACTGGCCCTCGGCGGTGCTTTCGGTCAGCTGCGACCGCAGCTCGGCGATCAGGTTTTCGAGCCGCCGCACATCGCCTTGCGCGCCCTCGACCCGGGCCTGGTTCGGGCGTACGTTGTCCAACAGCTGCTGCAGCTGCAGCCGCTTTTCCTGCAACTGGGTTTCCAGACCGGTGATTTGGGTCATCAGCGCCTGGCTTTCGGTCATCGGATCCAGAACGCCGAGTTTTTCCTGCAGTTCCAGCACGCGCAACTGGGCCGAGACCATGTTCCCCTCGGCCTCGGCGAAACTGTCGCGCGCGCCCTGCATCTGATCCTCGCGCAGCCGTTGGGTCAGGTTGTCGACCTGTTCCTCGGCATAGGCGATCAGGCGTTCCGAAAACTGCTGACTGGCCACGGGGTCGGCGGCCACGACCTCCATCTTGATGATGCCCTCGGTCGGGTCGTAGCTGATCTTCACCCGGTCCTTGTAGATCGTGTAGGCCTGTTCCTTGGTGGCGCCCGGGTCGAGCCGCTGCAGGGCGTCGATGTCCGGCGCGCTGAAATGCCCGCGAAATCCCAGATCAGTGTCGAGCCGCAGCATCGCGTCGAGCGATTGCAGATAGCCCTGCACCGCGATCGAATCCTGGCTTGTGGCAAAGGACGTACCCGAGAACAGCCCGCCGAGGCCCGAGGCCGCGCTCACCGGCGATTCGGCCTGTTGGATGACGAATTCGGACTTGGTGGCGAACATCGGCGTGGCGATGACGTAGAAGTAGTAGCCCACCAAGAGCGTCGGCAGGACCACGAAGAAGCCCAGCCGCGAAAACAGCTGCATCAGCTTGCGGCGCCGGCGTTTGACGATGTCGCGCTGCATGCGGATGATTTCGCGGGCGCGGGCGTCCTCGGTCAGGACCTCGGTCGAGGGAAGCTGCGGCTTGGCCACCGTCTTCGGCACGCCCAGGCTTGCGTCTTGCACCTCGCTGGGGCCCGGAACCACCAGTTCCAGCATGTTCGAACGCTGAAACGGATCGATCCCCTGCTTTCGAAGCAGCCGCACGGCATCGAAATCCGAGGTCGGCGCCAGCCCGTGCTTTTGTGCCACCCGGCGCGCCATGCGCAGCTGCCGACCGGTCAAGCCCTCTTTACGGATTGCGGCGAGCTCGTTTTCGATGCTGACCTCGTCGCCGGGCGTCAGCTCCTGCGCGGCGGCGGTCGGATAGGGCTTGTCGCCGAAACCGTCGTCGACAGGGCCGCTGAGGTCGGGTTTGGGCGCTGCGGGTTGGGTTGGTTGCGCAGCGGGCGCGGTTGACTGTGCGTCCGACGCCGCGGCCTGGTTCGAGGCGACGCGGCGCAGGTCGCCGGCCAGCGAGGCGCTGCGGCGGATGCGGAATTTCTTAGCCTTGGGTTTCGTAGTCATAGAGCGCCTTCGCCTCTTCCAAGGTGTCGAACATATGCATTTGGCCGTCGCGGAGCACCGCGGCCGATCGGCAGAATTTCTCCAGCGTTTTCGCCTGGTGTGAGACCACGACGATGGTGGCGTTCTTCAACCGGTCGCGCAGGATCGAGCCGGCGCGTTTGTTGAAGGTGACGTCGGTGGTCGAGGGCATGCCCTCGTCGATCAGGTAGATGTCGAAGTCGAGCGCCAAGAGCAGGGCGAAATTCAACCGCGCCTTCATGCCCGCGCTGTAGGTGCCGACGGGCATCTCAAAATATTCCTCCAGATTGCACAGCCAGCGGCAAAACGCCTCGACGTAATCGGGATCCAGACCGTAGAGCCGGGCGATGTAGCGGGCGTTTTCGCGGGCGTTGTGCTTGGGCACGACGCCCCCCATGAAGCCCAGCGGAAACGAGACGCGGCAATCGCGTCGGATCGTCCCCTCATCCGGCTTTTCGAGCCCCGCCATCATATTGACGATGGTGGTCTTGCCGGTGCCGTTCGGCGCGAGGATGCCCAGGCTGTTGCCCAACTCGACTCGGAACGACGCGCGGTCGAGAATGACCTTGCGCTGCTGGCCGGTCCAAAAGGACTTGCTGACATTCTCGAACTCGAGCATCTGCGCCCCGGGCACTGCCCCTATTGCCTCACCGCTCTTAACCGAGCTTCGTTAACGACAGGCTATAGATTGCCTTTGAGGCTCCATTATGTCGGAACCGGCCGTTGATTTTCAACGGCTTTCCCCGGAATCGGGCGAAACTTGGGCGTCGAATGTGCCCGATTGCGGTCAATTGGCGGACAATTCGGCCACCCTGGGCCGGAATCAGGCGTTTTGTTTCTCGACCCGCAACAGCTTGCCGGCGATGATCGACAGCACCGCGGCAAAGAAGCTGAACAAGGCGCCCATCTTCGCCGCGTCCTGCACCGGGCCGCTGTCAAAGGCCACCGTGGCGATGAAGAGCGACACGGTAAACCCGATCGCGGCGACGCAGCCGATGACGAATAGGTCAGAGGTCTTCATCCCCGACGGCAACCCTAGGCGCATCGGCCCGGCGGCGACCCAGCCGAACAGCAGGACACCGAACGGCTTGCCGATGATCAGGCCGGCCAGCACCAGCCAGGTCGGCGAGCCGATGGCCGAGAACTCGACGCCCGCATTCATCAGCCCGAAGAAGAACAGGATGATCTCGACGGGATGCTTCAGCCCGTGCTCGATGTGGTTCAGAAGGTCGTGCAGGTACTGCTCGGCCTCGCTGAAGATGCCGAAGGCGCGGTCGGCATGCGGGATCGCCGGCACCACCGGCAATAGGCCGAGCGCGGGGTGCAGGCCGCTTTCCTGGAACCCATACCAGCTCAACGCGCCGGCCACCGCATAGGGCCAGAACGACAGCTTTTCGCGCACCCAGGTCGAGGCGGGGCGCAGCTGGTTGCCGCGGTCCATCTGCCGCGGCAGCCAATTGAACAGCACAAAGACACCGACGGCAGCGCCGAGCGACAGAAGCAGCCAGGCCGGCCCGAGGTCGCCCGAGGGATAGAACACCGCCAGGATGATCAGACCGGCCGCATCGTCGGCGATGGCGAGCAGCAGTAAGAACCGCACCGCCGGGTGCCCGGCGCCGAAGACCAGCCGCCCGACCAGGTAGGAAAATGCGATGTCGGTCGCCGTCGGGATCGCCCAGCCGCGCGCCACCGCGTCGTAGACGTCAGAGCCCAGGAACGCCGCCAGCCCCAGGTAGACGGCGATCGGCCCGAACATGCCGCCCGCGGTCGCCACCAGCGGCGTCGCCGCCTTGCGGCCCCTGAGCGAGCCGTTCTTCAGGATGACCGCCTCCCACACCTCCTTGGCCGCGATGGCGAAGAAGAACGCCATCAGCACGTCGTTGACCAGGTAATGCATGGATAGCACGCGGGTGACGTCGCCCAGTTCTTCGACGCCATAGTCTGCGCCGTAGGACTTCAGCCAATAGCTCGCGTCGGTGCCGATCAGGCTGTTGAACAGCAACGGGTACTCGACCAGGTAGTGATAGGAATGCGCGTCGATATTGGCCCAGACGAGCGCGATCAGCGCCCCGCTGATCAGCAGAATCGAGTAGTTCGTGACAAAATCCCATACCCGGTACATGCCGGTCTCCGCGCGCCCCTGTCGGCCCGGGGATAATTCAAGAACCGCGAAGGGGCAACAGGTTGCGCAGGCTCAGGCGATGAGGTTCCACGCAATGCCCGCGATCAGGGCGCCTGTCATGGCGATGCCCAGATAGGCGGCAAAGACCCGCGGCTTGACCAGAGCCCAGACCGCGATGGCGGCGGGGATGGAGCTGACGCCACCGGCCAGCACGAAGGCCATCGCCGCCCCATCAGACATACCCTGCGCCAACAGCGCATCCACCAGCGGCACCGCGGCATAGCCGTTGAGGTAGGCCGGCGCACCGACCACGGCTCCGAGGAAGATCGGCAGGATGCCGTCGCCGCCCAGCACCGTGGCGATCATCTCGGCCGGCACATAGCGCAGCATCAGCGCCTCGATCATGTAGGCCAGAAGCAGCCACTTGCCGAGGAACAGCGCGTTCTCGACCGTGGTGTCGCGGAAGGTCCGGCGCCGCGCGGCCTCGCCCCAGAACGCCCAATGCGGCCGCCCGGTGAACGGGTTGCTGCCGCAGCCGCAGGCATTGCAGGCCGCGGTCTGCGGCTTCAGAGGATCGGCGAAGACGGCGCTGCTGGCGAAGGCCTTCACCGTGACCCCGCCCATCAGCCCCAGACCCACGGCCGAGACGGTCTTGGCGAGGGCGAAGTCCCAGCCGAGCGTTCCGGACGTGATCAGAAACATCGCCGGATCCATCAGCGGCGAGGACAGCCAGAACGCCATCACGGCGCTGAGCGGCGCGCCCGTGGCCAGAAGCGCGGCGATGAACGGGATCACCTCGCAGGAACAGAACGGCGACAGCCCGCCCAAGAGCGCGGCGAGCAGGATCATCCGGATCTCGCGCCCCTCGAAGGCCTTGGCCAGCAGCGCCTCGGCGCCGGTCGCCTTCATATAGGCCACGGCCAGGACGGCGAAGACGATGAAGACGCCGGTATGGGCGATGGCGCCCGCGGCGAACGCGATGGTCGGCCAGACCTGCACGGGGTCGAGGACCGCAACGATAAGCGGGATCAGCACGATCGCCAACCAAGCCTTGTCGATCCGCCGCCAAAGCCCCGGTAGATCGGGCAGATGCTGGGTGAGGTCAGTCATGGTGTTTTTGCCCGTCCGCGGCATCGGCGCAACATTCGTTCAACAGATACTCCGACAGTGCCTGCATTTCGTCATAGGCCGCGGCGGCGCAAATGATCGAGCGGCCCCGCCGCTCCTGCGTCACCAGCCCGGCCTCGGTCAGCTTCTTCATATGATGCGTCAATGTGGAGCCGGTCACGCCGGACCTTTCGCCAAGTTCCCCTATGCTCAGCCCGTCTGGCCCCGCCCTGACAAGCGTATTGAGAACCCCCAACCGCTGCTCGGACCCGAGCGCAGCGAATGTCGAGGCTGCCTGTTCGACGGTCAGATGAATCGGGCGGTGCGGTTTCATATAACTATATTTCTAGAAATGTCGAAATGGGTCAAGCGGTATTTCGATGAGTTGTCGGTCGGCCCGGCTTAGCGGATGACCTCGGTCCAAAGAGAGACGAGGTCGGCTGCCACCGGGCACGGAATCAAGGGGCACAGCCCCGCCGGGCCCATCGCCAACCCGCCCCGGAGGGGTGGCGATTGGTCGACACATGCGCACCGCGTGAAGCCCTACTGACTCGACAGCCATAAGGCGCCGCCGTTCAAAGGTCGGCTCGCCACCCCGCGGGTCAGCGATGGGCCCGGCTCCGCACACTGCGCTCGGAGCCCGTCTTCCTTCGACACGGTCCAATCCTTATCCCCAATCGACCGCGCGCCATTGCACCTATGCTCCGTTTCGCTCTACCTCCACACAATGCCCAACCTCTCGACTCTAAAGGCCGACCTCGCCGCCTGCACTCTATGCGCCGACCGTTTCGCGGCCACCGCCACGAGTCACACTCCGAACCCCGTCGTCTGGTTCGACGCCGGCGCTCGCATTCTGGTCTGTGGTCAGGCGCCGGGTTTGCGCGTGCACAAGGCGGGCAAGCCGTTCTTCGATCCCTCGGGGGACCGCCTGCGCGCCTGGATGGATGTCAGCGAGGACGAATTCTACGACCAGACCCGCGTTGCAATCATCCCGATGGCGTTCTGTTTCCCCGGCTACGACGCCAAGGGATCCGACCTACCGCCGCCAAAGCTTTGCGCCGACACCTGGCACCGCCGCATCATGGCGACGCTGCCCACGGCGCGCCTCACTCTCTTGATCGGCGGGTATGCGCAATCCTGGCACCTGGGCGCCAAGAACGTCACTGAAACCGTCGCCGCCTGGCGCGATCATGCGCCCGCCGTCTTTCCCTTGCCGCATCCGTCCTGGCGCAACACCGCGTGGCTGAAGAAGAACCCGTGGTTCGAGGCAGAGCTGCTGCCGGCCCTGCGCCACACGATCCGAGAGGTGTTGCATGACTGAGACCCCGCTCGATGCCGCCCATGCCGAGATGGAGGTCGGCGACGAGGCCGCGCGCCTGCGGTTCTTCGACCGGCTGACCAGTGCGGAGCTATTCCTGCTGCTGAAATCCGAACCGGACGGCGACCGGATCGAGCCGGATGTCTTCGATACCGAAGACGGACGGATTCTGCTGGCGTTTGACCGCGAGGACCGCCTGGCCGGCTTTGTCGGCCGCCCCGCGCCTTACGCGGCGCTCTCGGGGCGGGCGTTGGCGGAGATGCTGGCGGGGCAGGGGATTGGACTGGGGCTGAACCTCGACGTCGCGCCCTCGTCGATGCTGCTGCCGCCCGAGGTGATCGACTGGCTGCACGCCAGCCTCGCCGGGCGCCCGTCCGAGATCGCCGAGCGTCCCACCGAACTGCGCCCGCCCGCCGGCCTGCCCGAGGCGGTCCTGACCGCGCTCGATGCTAAGCTCGCCACGGCCGCTGGCCTCGCCCGGACCGCCTATCTGGTCTCAGTGACCTACGCGCCGAACCGCCCCGGGCACCTGCTGGCCGTCATCGATGCCGCGCCGGGCGCAGAGGCGGCGCTCGCCCAGGCAGTGGGCGAGGCGCTGACGTTTTCGGGGGTCGAGGCGGGGGAGATCGATATCGGGTTCTTCGGCGGGACCGACCCGATGGCGGCGCGGCTGGCGAAAGTGGGGCTACGGTTCGATTTGCCGGAGCCCGAGGCGCATCCGAGCGGCCAGCCGCCGGCCCCCGGAATGGATCCCGACAGGCCTCCGAAGCTGCGGTAAGGCCGGGTGCCCGAGTTCGGACATGGTTTAAATATCTGATATTGTTTGTTTTTCAGCAAGTCGGGTGTAGGTTCAGCAGGCGGATACCAGGTGTGAAATGACGTCACCTTCTGCGTCCGCGCAGGGAGGGTGAACCTCTAAAAAAAACTGCGTCGATTCGTTGGGCGTAGACACGGAAGCAAAGGAGTTGGAGTGGGCATTTCAGCCATTAAGAGATATTGTGCTTAGTTTATGTGAAGGGCAATCGACCAACTAATTGAGGTAGGATTAGTTCGCTGTTGACGTCTCACGAAGTGCGACCGTATTGTCTGTATCGACCATTCAAGCGGAAATGGTGCAGAGAATGCATCGTGTTGCTCTTCTTTTGTGTGCATTAGTTTTTGGATCAGCGGTTAACGCCGAGGAGCTCAGAGGAGACGTTAAAACATTTCCCACGCTAAATACATCAGGAAAAATTCACACCTTTAAGGCGTCTAATATCGGTCGATCGAGTGAAGGCTGGGTTGAGGGACAAATCACATTGAAACCCGGTGAAGTTGTCTCGTTCAACTTACACTATAATTTGTCGTCGAGCCTCTCCGATGGGTTCGAGGCGGCCAAGGACGTTAGATTTTTCTTTCCCAACCTTGATGGCACCGAACTCAAGGCAGGTGACGAAATGAGTGTATTCGGAGTGATCACTGCCAAGAATTACCCACCTGCGATGGGCCATTTAACAATTAACTCTCAAGAAGACGTTGTGTTTTTTTTGCGTGGTATCGCATGGCAAAGGGCAGGTTGTCAGAAATGGGAATGCCGAGAACCACAAACGACAGATTTGCATAATGCGATCAATGGGAAAGGCTACGGTATCGGAGACGTCCAAGGTTCATTTGGCGAATACGATTCCTCGCTTGGCGAGCATTATACCGGAAACGTTGTCCTGGCTTACGACGTGTGTCCGCCAGAATATCTTCCGGACAATGGCGTTATTGAAAAGTACAATGGCTCATGTGCTGCTTCATCAGGGCCGCAAATTCTTGGAACCTTACCCTGTCGTGCAGTAGTCGCATCTAATGGCTTGACCAGAATGTGTTTTGAGCTTTCGCGCCAGCCGTACATTGCTCAGCTAGGCTTGATTCTTTCGATTATCGGAATGCCAACCATGGGAGCATTTTGGATTCGTGCTCGCTCAAGAAGGCGTACGAAGGGTGCCGAGGAAGATGAGCCGTAGGCTTCGTTCTGCTCCGCCTTCACTTGGCGAAAACGGTCCTTTCTGTCATGGACGGTGCGCTTATGCAGTCTCAAAGGCTTAGTCCGGACAGAACCCCTCGGCAAAACCGTTCCGGTATTGGCAGGGTTTTGTTCGGCCCCATTTTCGGAGGCCGCCGCGCCCGCTAAAGCTTGTCCAATTCAGTTGAATTCACTGCCCTGCCCGAACGCATTTGCTTGCGCAAACGCTGCCTCGGTCAGCGCCGTGAATGCCCGATTCCTGACGACTTGGACACGCTCTAATCCCCGAGCTTGGCGTGGACCTCGTCGAGGTCGATCTCGCCCACCGGCATCTTGTTCGACGGATTCTCGAAGTCGTATTTGAAGACCTGGAAATCGCGCTTGTAGATCTCGTAGACCAGGTGCATCGACAGATCGTCGAAGTAGTCCTCGACGGGATGCGCCCGCTTCGGCCCATGGCCCTCGGATTCGTTGAACCGCGGGATCTTGGCCAGGTCGACGGGATGCGCCATCTCGACATGGTCCAGCACAACCTGCATGCCGGGGTTGAATTTCTCGGTGAAGAAGATGTGGTCGTAGCGCCCGCCATTGACGATGAAGGTCGAGACGTGGCCCGACATCGCGGACCAGTGAATGTCGGGATCCATCGGGCGGCGGAACCGGATCGTGTCGCGGGCAAACAGCAGGAACCGGCGGAACGACTTGATCTGGTCGAACTCGCCCTTGCCGTCCGCGCCGCCGACATCGATTCCGTATTTCTGCACCAGAAGCGGGACCAGATTGCCACGGTAACGCTTGCCGTTGCGCTGGATGCCGCAGATCTTGTCGAAGAACGAGCTCAGGATCCGGGTATAGGGGTTCCGGACACAGGTGAAGGCGTAGGATTTGTGCTTTTGCACGTTGCGGGTGATCTTGGCCTGGCTCTTGTCGATCGCCCATTTGTGCATCCCGCCATTGGCGTCATGAATGTCGCCGTCGAAGAACCGGCCGTGGTCGGAATAGTACATGATCTGCCCGATGGACGAGCAAGCGCATTTCGGCACGACCCGGTAGACCATGCTTTCGCTCTCGGTCATCCATGTGCCCGGAAAGCCCATATTTTGTCGCCTCCTGATGCCGGCTGGTTCGTCTTTGCGCCATCCGGGCATTGTTGGACAAGAAAAGAGCAAAGAACCTCTGTTTTTTCAATGCTTGTTCACGATATCAATGCAAACAATTCTCGGTAAACAGGCTAAACCGTTTCCAAAATGGCGAAAATCGCGTTCATCCTGCTCTGTCACAAGGACCCCGAGGCCATCGTCAAGCAGGCCCAGCGGCTGACGGCGGTCGGCGATTACATCTCGATCCACTTCGACGCCCGCGCCAAGCCGGACCATTTCGCCCAGATCACCGAGGCGCTGAAGGACAACCCCAATGTCGCCTTCGCCGAGCGGCGGCTCAAATGCGGCTGGGGGGAATGGTCGCTGGTCGAGGCCTCGCTTTTGGCGGTTAAGGCGGCGGTCGACCGCTTCCCGCGGGCGACGCATTTCTACATGCTCTCGGGCGACTGCATGGCGATCAAATCCGCCGACTACGCCCATGCCTTCCTCGACGCCGACGATGTCGACTACGTCGAGAGCTTCGATTTCTTCGAGTCCGACTGGATCAAGACCGGGATGAAGGGCGACCGGCTGTTCTATCGCCACTTCTTCAACGAGCGCAAACGCAAGTTTCTGTTCTACGCCTCGGTCAACCTGCAGCGCCGGCTCGGGCTGCGGCGCGAGATCCCGGCCGATCTGCAGATCATGATCGGCTCGCAATGGTGGTGCCTGCGCCGCCGCACCGTCGAATGGATCCTCGACTTCTGCCGCAAGCGCCCCGACGTGATGCGGTTTTTCCGCACCACCTGGATCCCGGACGAGACCTTCTTTCAGACCCTGGTGCCGCATCTGGTTCCGCAAAGCGAGATTCGCACCCGGACCCTGACCTTCTTGATGTTCACCGACTACGGCATGCCGGTGACGTTCTACAACGACCACTACGAC
>JASJCA010000129.1 GCA_030066215.1 Rhodobacter sp.
CTTTGAGACTGCGGCTCAGTGCAGCTAGCGGATGGTACTTTGCGATGGCCGAGCCTACTCGGAGAATGGGATGCTGGCGTTCCAGACCCTTGCGGATCTCATTTCCGGGGTCGAAGGCACTCGCGCCGATGCCCTCGAGGCCGCCTCCTAGTCCCTGGGAAGTCGGCTTTTTCCTGGTCTTTTTTTCCGGGATTCCCCGGCCAATGTCCAGCCGGCTGGAAAGCCCGAGAGGAGCGTCTTTCTTGCCCTTGGACATGGCTCACCCCATTTCATCGAAGAGATTGGTGTTGAGGGCCTCTTGCATCTCTTCGTTGTCAAGTGCTTCGCGCATTTTCTTAAAAATATCAGCGCTGTCCTGGACTTCATTCGGGTTGTTCAGGCTCCTAAGGATTCTCTTCCCTGATCCCATCCTCTGGAGATCGTCCTTGGCTATTGACTCCTGCATGTATCGCATCGCGGGGTGCTCGTCCCCTAGACCCGGTCGATCCCTTCTCATTCTCCCGTCAGCCACGACATCGTCGATCTGCCGCTTGAGACCCATCGGAACGGTTTTCATATCTTCAGGGATCTGCCTCGGCGGAGGGTCAAGCACCCCGGAGTGGTCAGACAGCAGCCGACCCCCCGTCTTGCCTTCGATGTTCTTGAGTCTGTCGTTAAGCGATGCTGCTGCCGCCAGTGCCATCGTCGAGGCCTGCCCAGAGTCGATAGCTAGTTTGCCATCTTCACCCCTGATGACAGCCCCCCGTCCGGCAGGCGTCGAAGCAAGGTCCTGAGCCATAATGCCAACCTTGTCGCTCCCGCCATCGCCCTGGCCTTTCTTGTAGTCAAAGCTATAAGGGGAGAGGCTATCCAGCATCTCGGACACGTCGCCATCCCCCGGTCGGATGTTCTCCTTCGACCGGATGTCCGAAGTAGGGGGCTTCGGTAAGCTCCCTCCCGCTGCCGCGCTAGCAGCCATATTCGCAGCGGTCTTGAGCTTTTCGTGCTTGAGCTTCTCGCTCTCGGTATGCATCTGCCCTTGGGTTGCCTGCTGCCTGTTGGCCATATTGATTCGATTTTGCTGGAGCTGCATCTGGGCCTTCCTATTGCCCTCTGCCAGGTCGAGTCCAAGGCCTCTGCGCATTTGCTCGGCGCCTAGCTGTCGGCCGTACATGTCCGCAGCGCTTGACATGTAAGCACGTTCGGCCGCCATTCTCTCCTTGGCTGCCTCCGCGGCTCCCCTAGCCGCCAGGTCCGCTCCCATCTGCCCTTGGGCATACATAGCACTCCTGAGCGCAGCAGGGTTGGTCGCGCCAGCCGCTCTAGCGGAGATCTGGGATGCTAAAGCTTTCTGCTGCCGGTCAGCTTCCATCTGGGCTACCAGGTTCTGCCCCGAAGCCCTCTGACCCAGGTTAGTCAGCGCGTCAATGGCCCTTGTTTCCCCGGCCATAGTCCGCTGATCGCCTCGCTCCAGGCGCCAGCGCTCAGATCCCTCCTCGGGGCGCCCTATCGCGTCGTATGCGCTGAAATCGATGAGACCGCCGTCTTTGAAGTCTTTCCTCGGGTCGTAGAACTCAGGGGCGTCAGTCCCCCCGCCAAGGCCAAGCGCCCCGCCGACCTCCGATGCCACGCCCTTGATAAAATCCCAAACCATCAGAAGTCCCTTCCTGCCGGGACCCTCCGGCGGTTTCCGCGTTTAATCACAAACAGCCCGGACAAAGCTGAGAAGGCGAACCCTTCCGAACCGCCAGGCTCAACAACTTCTTCCAATCTTATCCTGACCTTGTTCATCTTTGTCCTCTCAAGAGCGTATTCAAGGAGCATAGCTTTATCCTCGAATCCACTACCCTGGGGCATGAGGCCGTCAAATGACTCCGGCCCGAACTCGGGGAGTTCCTCATTCGGCGGAAGGACGAAGAACGTGTCCTCCCTTCGCCTAACTTCCCGCCATTCTGGCTCTCCGTCAAACCCGACAAGCAGGTCCATATCGTATCCGCCAAGCTTGTACCCGTCCACGTAGATCCTTAGCAACCGGCTAAAGCCGGCCACAGTCTCTGAAGGGTTTATCCATCGGGTCTCGATCGCCATTGAATGGTTTCTATCGGTCGACGAGGATAGGGTTCCAGGGATTGACAGACTGGTGGTCCCGGAGAGCCTCCACAGACTTCCATCTACCACCGATGCGGATAGCGGGACTACGTCCCTCCAGATGCTCCACTTGTTATAAGAGTAGCACCAGCAATAGGTGTTCGCCTCGTCCCTGAATCGCCACTGGACCATTCGGAGATATGGGACGAGGGTGCAGCTGACGCATTCCTTCCCGACCACTTCGTTGCGGATATTCTCCCCGATATCGTTTAATTCCGCCCCTCGGCTGAGTACGTGAATACTCTCGAGCGAATAGAATACAACGCCCATCGGGGAAGGTGATATGCCGTGTTTCGATTTGCTGCCGACTGTTTCGTCAATGAGCCTGGCAGGGCCAATGTCTTGGCCGCCCCCTACGTCGTCAAGCCCCTCGCCCGCTATCACGTAGGTGGCCCTCTCAAAGAAGACCACAAGTATTTGTCGGCTTAGCTCGTATAAGCCCGTTATCTCTCCATGCCTGTCGGAAACAAGCAGTTCGAAGATCGACCCGTGCTCATAGGCTAGCCCATCCTGCTTCTTCTTTGAGTAAACGATGTAGCCGGGTCTTTCGGCATCCGCGATGACATGCCGATTGTTCCAAAGACAGTGAGCCCTAGCTGGAGGGGGCTGAATTGATTCAACAACATTCCCGTCGGTATAGAGGATCTCGTTATCAGCTATCTCCGCATCTAGCGCAGAGTCCGTGAATACAACCCTGTTAGATGGGTTGGCGGGATCGTAAGTCGCCCCAACTGATGCCATGGAGATCGTGGATACGAGGTAGAACGGCCCAGGCGCAGGGCCTGAATCGCTTCTAAGCGTCCTGTATATGGAGACAAAAGAGTTGGTCATCGCCCTAGTGTGAGCGAGTATTGGGCATGATATATCTACCCTCCCCCCACCCTCTGGGATCTCGACAGTAACGTCCGATGTGTTCGGAGCAGATCTCTTGATGTTTCCCGACCTGTCAATATGAGTGTAGATCAGGCGATAGGAGTAAAACCCCTGTTCGAAGCCGATGGGAGACACCACCGTCTTAATGCCTGATGGGTACTGGATAAATCCTAACTCGATCAGGTCTCCAGGGGTGGCTTCCATAGGGATGGCCCCGTCGACAATTGAGCCCCCCGATGATTTGATTGCCTGCGGGATATCAGCGCCAACGGCTTCCTCGAGGGAAATGAACCTAACCCCGTACTCCCCGAAACTAGAGAACTCGGTCCTGTCGGTTCGTGGCCTAAACGGAATGGCTAAGCGCCCGTTGATAGACCTACATGGTACGGCGTTTGCACGGTTCAGCCTCGGCGAGCTTGACGCGTACTTGGGGAGATGGGCTCTCCCGTAGAGTGCCCTTCCAACAGGAAACGAGCGCCGATCAGAGTGGTCGACGGGGCCCGTTAGCCTATTTCTGAAAGAAAGAAACACTATCTGGTCCTGCGGCGTTCCCTCGTATAGTTCCCGTCCGGTCTCGACAAACTCTGAAACAAACACCGGCAAAGGGCCATCGGAGCTAACCGGGTAGCCTGCTATCTGGGCCTGTTCGACCCACTGGTACGTAGTGGCAGACGGGGACGTCCCGATGCCGGAGATGTCCGCCCTATCGATGGATGGCATTTCGTCTGAGTCTGACCACTCCCAGAAGGCGACAGCCGTTGATCCACTCTGCACAGCAAGGCTGCATCTCTGAATCTCCCCAGCTCCGACCCCGGTGGACCCAAGAAAAACTGAAGAGTTCGCCTCCTCGCCGGAGGTGCCCACCTGGATGTATCTGGCCGGGCGGTTGCCGGATGTCCCGACCTCGGCGTAGACGATAGCGACTGACCCACCAGACACGGTGGGGGCAGCTGCTAGGGATGTCATGCTCGTGGAGTTATTCAGAATCACAATAGAGGAGATATTCAGGCTATCGTCATCGAAGAAGACGACCTGGCCTCTTCCGTCAATTCTTCTTGAGAGAACAAGGGCGAAGACGTTAGCCGAGGGCAAATGCACGGTCTCAAAGAAAGGTGTTTTATAATCAGCAACGTAGGCATTATCCCACAATGAAATCAATGACGTATAGTCGACCGGGTTGCCGATGACCCCGGATGCTGTAACCCCGGTTACATACCACGTGTCCACATTGTTCACGGCCGTAGCCGAGACAACAAAGAAGAAACCGTTGCCCTCGCAGACTCGGGCGACTGGCATGAAATCGTTTATGAAAGCGCCAATCTGCCTCGCCTCCAGGAACTCACCTGTGTCGGTTCTGTAGGTCTCGCAGTACAGCCCAAACGGGCGGCCATCCTCGGAGTCTTTGGTCCTATCGTAGAGGGAATAGACGATGCATCTAACGTTTCCGAAGTCTGCGTAGTCCAGGTTCATTATCTCTAAGGAGGAACTTGGGACGACAGACTCAGATCTAAGATTATAAAACCTCTCACCTATTGGACCTTCGTCGCTCACGCTACCGTCTGCGTAGACTACTTTCTGGGCCTCCACGTCAGTGAATGCGACGCCGGCACTCAGGGACTTGTAATCGCCGCCCCCCGCAATATGCGGGATCCCGTCTACGTCGAAAACAAGAGACGGTCCGGATTCAGTAGCCAGCTCGCTGAAGGCCTCTCTTTTCCTAATAAGGCCTCGCCGGTCGAAGAAGGCATCTTCAATGCGAGCAATCCCGCCTGATAGGTGCTGATTGGAATCTGTGTCCATCTGCTCATCAGCGGACACTATGGGCACCATGTTTCGATACGCGGCAGATCTACGGGGCATTGGGGAACTCCTCGTAAGAGCCTTCCGAGTCTAGGATCACGTGGATATCGAACTCAAACAACTCGACGTCAGACCCGTAGTTGTCGGAGGCATTGCCCGGCAGGCGCCCCAGTCGCCACTCAAATATTGAGGAGTCCCTCTTTCCGGCGCCGTCCACCTCGCTGAACGAAGCAGCCTCATGAGTCGCCAGTCCTCCTGAGAAATTGACGTGGTCAACGACAATGGTGTCGCTCGTATAGGACAATGGGATCTGGTCGTTAACGTTGTACCATTTGTATTGTAATATCCAGACGCTAGACGCTCCGGCCGGGTCAGTGGTGGGCCTAACGTGAATATGCGGCCTAATGGGGGACCCGGCCCGGTAGGCATGTGGCAGCTGTGCCACTCCTCCGATAGACTCGATATCAGTTGGGTCGAACAGGAGCAGACCCGTAGTGGAGCTTCTGTCTGGCTCAGAGGAGATCCCGGAGACTGCTACTCCGCTCGTGGGATAGCGGAGATCTTCCCACCTTCCCGAGTTGCTTGTGAGTATCGCCCACCTGTTCCGCATAGCAACAAGGCAGACCATTCTAAACTCCCCCGGAAAGCTCCGTGAGGAAGTTCCATCAATCTTGTCCTGACCAGCGGCCCGAACCGTGAAGGAGTTAACGCCATCGTTCGAAGCAATGGTTATAACCCTTCCGACGTCGCTCTCGGATATCGAGGGAAGCCTCACCTCAAGCCCAGTCTTCCGAGTGTTCAGGTCGACCAGCTCCCCAAACTTAGCCTGAACGGACAACGAAGCAGGCGAGGTTGGGGTCCCAAGGGGCCTGTTGGCGTCACCCATCCCCTCGGCCCATCTGGCGATGGCATCTTGAACCCGGTCGGCCTCCCTTGATGCCTGGTCAACCCTCTCCGGCTTGTAGAAGAACCCCATCAGCGTCTACGCCTTATTGAATAGAGGGCTCTCCCGTCCGCAACGATAGTTCTTGAGTTGTGCAGCTGTCGGGGCGAACTTCTGTCGGCTCTAGAGGACCTCATTATTCTCTTCTCGACGATTGCCCTTTCGGTTTGCCATGCGGAGACCGCATCGCTGTCCTCCGCCATGCCGAGCTTAATAAGGCAGTCGAGAATAACCCACTCAGTCCACATGTTATGTGACTCGGTAGTCGACGGGTCGTCCGAGAACCCAGGAGACACTGGGATGTAATACACCCTAAGGGTTCCCGTCCATGAGGGCTCTTGAGACAGGAGGATAGACCCACCCTTGATGGTGTACTTCGTAAGAAACGGGTCGGAGTCCGATTCGATTAGCTCGTTTTGGTCCCCAAGGACGAACGGCTCCAATCGGTAGTACCTGTCTCCGTCCACGTAGTCGACGCGCATCATATGGTAGTAGTCCGATGGCAAAGCATAGGTGTCCGTGCCGGAGACTACCGATATCGTCGAACTAGACAGGGGGAGACGGTTCGGGTCCCCGTCGATGATGATGTCCCATAGGGCCGCATAGCTCTGGTCCATCCACCGACCCAGTACGGTGTCATTTACGTAGCCTTCGCGGAATTCACCGCGAGAGCGGATATCCGCAAGAACCTCGGACTTGAGGACAGGGCTCGCCACTGCTACTCCTTGGCCTTGTATCGGGCGTCGCAGATATTCTCTATAATCTTAAGGAGATCGGAACCGCTTTTCTTTTCTAGCGCGCTGGAGATCTCTCCGGCGATCCCGTCTCTTACTTTGTTTTTCTCGTCATCCTTTTCGCCCTCTTTTGCCTTCGCGGCCTTTTTGGCGATCATGATGGCTATCGCTGGCATCTTGTCTTTCATGGAGGTCCCCGTCCGGGGAGGGCTGCCCTCCCCGGTGCTTAGGGTTTTACTTAGAGGTTGACCACGCCGTTGCGTCCAGGGGCGTTGCACCCAAGCTGGACAAAGGAATAGGCTCGGATTTCACTAGCGGATGCGTTCGACTTGCGGAGCATTCTGTTGCCGTCGAGAGTGTCAAGGGTGATCGGCTCTCCCATCGAAAACAGGCACCACGTGCTCATGTTGAGGACGTAGATCTTGTCATCCTGGCAGTAGGCAGCCGGGTGAACAGTCAGCAGGCCCTTCGGACCATAAACTTCGAGGTAGCGAAAGCCGCCCTGGCCCGTGGCTCCCTGGTCTCTCTGGACCTTAGCGCCCATCTCTTTTACGAGCTTCCGAAAATTCAAATAGGACATGAAGACAGTGTCAGGAACTCCGCCAGCATCTCGGCCGAGATCGTGGGCGCAGTCAATGATCGAACCCTCGATGTCCGAGCTAGAACCAGCTGTCTTTACGCCGGCGAGTCGTCGGTCGTCAGCCGTTCGGACCTGGCCGAGAAAGCTTGCCTCGCCGGTGGTGTCCTTCAACCACGCCGGAAGGCCGAAGATCTTGTTTTTGTCATTGGCGGAGACGTAGTCGCCTTCGTTGAAGACCAGGTCATCCGCAACGCCAGAGGCCGGGTTAGCGTCAACGGTGAATGTCCCGTTTTGTCGGTCAACAACCGTAACGGTTGCTGGCCCGCCAGCTCGAATATTTGACGCAGCGGATGCGGCAAAGCTCAGCTTTTGTCCGACGTAAAAGTTAACAATATCAGACGCGTTGGTCAGGGTGAAGGTCAAGGTCGAGACCGATGCTACCGTACCCAGCGTTCCAGTCCCGTCCCGGAAAAGACTCGACTCAAGGTCGTTCGACATGCGGTTAAGCAGAGAGTCGACCGTGTGCTGGACGCCTCGCAGAAACGCCCCCTTGTCGTTCCTGGACCGAAGCTGGGCCTCGGTGTCGATGGCCGCCACACCATGAGTGTCGACGACATCGATATCAAAAGATCCAACTTTCGATGCGGCGATGTTGCCCTGAGCAACGCTGAAGGCGGAGGAGATGCCGACCACATCCTCCCAGATGACAGGGAGCGGGTGAACGCTCCCTGAGAAGTTGGTGTTCTTTTTGACCTTGCTGAGAAACGGCCGGTGGGTCTCGTCATAAACGAGGTTATTGACACGTTGACCAGAATACAGCTCCTTAAGAGCTGCGGCTAGAGATGCAGATGTGATGGTCATTGAAATCCCCAAACAAAGCGCAGCCTTGTCTCATTTGTTTGGCGGTTTGGGGACTTGCGAATTAGGAGTGAGCTGCCATTGGCTGACTATCCGTCAGCCTGTTCCATTGCTGCCAGCGCCCTTTGAAAGAGTTCCTCATCAGTGAGATCTCTAGGCGCCGGCGTTTCTTCATTACCCGAAATTAGGCTCGGTGAACCAGGGCTTGCGTCTGTCACACTGGGAGCCGGTGCGGGTTGCGGCTTTTTCTCTTCTAAGAGGGAAGCATAATCGCTATAGCGCTTGACTTCTCCCCTTAAATGCTCCTCTACCTGATCTAATACCATGCCAGCGTCCGCGGTTCCACCTTGATCCCTGACCCAGGCCTGCGCAACTTGCAATGCCAGATCGTACGCCTCCGAGCCAAACGCCTTTACAACCGGCCACTTATCAGGATTGTTCTCCACCAGATTCCCTAGTGAATTTTTTTCACTCCTGAGCATGGCCTCATACTGCCGCTCCATCTGCCCGCGCTTCATCTCCTCCAGCTCCTTCCGGAGCGACGCTATTTCCAAGGCGGACTGGTTGTCGACTTCGGGCTGGGCTTCCTGGGAGGGCTCCCCCTCTTGGTCAATCGCCACTCCGATGGACTGCATGTAGGCATTCCATACCGAATCCGGGTCATCGGCGAGCGCCTGCTCGATGGTTTTCTTTCCCTCAAAGCCCTTGAGTTGTTTCCTGAGCTCGCGGTTCTCGGCATCGAGTTTGGAGATCCTAGACCAAACCTCGCCGCCCTGGCCGTCCCCTTTGCTCTCCTGCTGAGCCTCCACCTGCTGGGTTTCAGCAACCTGTTCAGTCGACCCAGACTCAACGGCCTCAGCGGCGGCAACAGCCGCCTCGATTGTTCCGGGGAGTGGTTGTGATTCTTCAGACATACTATCGACTCCTAGGGGTTAGCGGGTTGTGGTGGTGGCAGTGGTAGGGGGCTGCCTCCCGGAGCGGGGCCGGGTAGGGCCGGCGGCATCCCGGGGGGTGGGGGTCCAGCTGGTCCCATTTCCCCGCCGATCCCTTGCGGTGGCGCTGCCCCGGCTGGCAGGCCCGCCCCGAGCATCTGCTCGGTCTGTATGGATGGCTCAGCCAACTCGATCCATGCCTCGAGGGCTTCGGCCCCCTTCTCGTTCTGCTCTATCCTGGCCCTGGCCCAGTAATGTGCAGCTAAGCGCTTTCCAAGGCTTAGGTCCTGAAAATCATGTGGCTCTATTAGCTCGCCTGTAGATGACATGTACTCGAATATCCGCTGCAGGTCGTCTATCGGGGCGTTGGAAAGCTTCTCCCACTTGTCAAGGTCGGGCATCTTTAGAAGGTCTCGTGCTTCCGCCGGAGCAATAATTCCCCTCTCAGAGAGCCTTATCACCTGCTCGATTCTACCACCGACAGTGTAGGGCAAAGACGACTGCGGCTGGATCTGCAAGTCAAACATGTCATCGTCCATGGACACGTCTGACCACTTGATTTTCTTTACGAAACCCTTAGCAGCCCCCTTAACAGACCATCGCCAGCCTTTCGATGAGAGCCTTCTCCCGGCCTCTATTACCAGGCGCGAAACGCATACCCTGAGGTTTTCCAGGCGATGGGACTGCTGGCTAAACCTCCTAGACTCGATGTCGTCCAGCGTCATCATCGCGAGGGCATTTCTAACCCCTGATGGCTTCTGGCCCGATGCTGACATCTGCGAAACGCCGGAAATCTCGAAGGCTCTCGAGTAGAGGGAGTCCCTCTCTTGGAATACTTGAGGACTTATCGCCGGCGGTATCTCGACCCTTGGTGGAACTCCCCCATGATACTTTATGATGCGGGCCGTTTTCACTTCCTCCATCGAGGCCTCATCGACCTCAGACCCCATGGGGACCAAGACAAACGGAGTAGCCAGGAGCCTCATGTTGATCTGGATCTTTTGGCTCAGCTCGTTCAGTTCGGCCTGGATCGGCATAATCTCCTCAGACAAAGACACGCCGTACCAGCCCTGGTCTGGGTCCGCCCAGCGGATAACGGCGTACGGAAGCTGGTCCTCCCACGGCTCGTCTACAAGTGTCATGTTGTCCAGGCATATGACCCTTCGACCGGGGCCCCCGCCCACCGGGCGATGATGGGCTTCGATGATCTGAACCAGATCTCTCATCACCTTCCCCGAAGACATGTCTTTTGTCCTGGACTCGTTCAGGGCCGCCTTGAGCCTTGCTTTATTTCTCTTCGTGGCGAACGTGTGCAGAACCCTGCTCTTTGACCAGTGATCTGTCATATATATCGTGCTCGCCTCACCGTCGAGAGCAGCGTTGTTGTCGACAACAATTCTTGATGGGTGCACACGCTTGACGATGACCTTGCCCGGTTGCTCGTCGATCCTGAGAATCCCTGTCCCGAATACACAGCAGTCGCGAAAGGCTCGCCGGGTTTCTTCGTCGATTTTTGTGTCCTTCAGCGCTCCGATGAGAAACTTCTGAAGCAGGTCTGCCTTCTCATGTGTCGCCTCTGGCGCATCCATGGGGAGGATCCTCGGCATGGGGTCATGCATGGTCAGCTTAGCAACGACAGTGTCTACGCAGGCCCTGATCGCATTAACGGTAATGGGGATCCCATTATGGTCCTCTTGAAAGAACAAGTTCCGCTGAAGTGGGACTTGGGCTTGGCCCGGGTCGAACCCGCTACAGTCGCGGTCGCTATAGGCCATCTGGAGGACCTTAAGGCTCTCCATGAAAGCGGACTGCTCGGCAACCAGCCCGTCGAACGTAGAGAACAACGCGTCGTGGCACATCATCTTCTCCGACTCGTGCCAGAACTCCCTAGACTCCATTATCTGACCCTCCTGAGGAGCCCGGTAGCCCCTCTAGCTCTTCTCATAGCCCTGGACTTGGCCGACGCTCGGGCGATCTCCCCTTCGGGAATCGGAGGTTCGTCTTCCTTCCAGAGATGTGGATGAGCGTACCGACGAGCATAGAGTGCTGTGTCGTGGATGTCCCTGCCCGGACCTTCATGGCGAACCTTTTCCCCACGAGAGTTCATTTTATCAACCCAGACCAAGTCCCTCCACTCCTTGGCCAGAGGGTGATCGCCTGGCCGGCTAGGGTCGCTCGCATTAAACAGCTTTACGTTCCCCAGAGAAAGATCACGATTCATGAACTGAATCTGTGCTATCTTGTCGGTCTTTTCGGCATTTACGATAGGGATCCGGTGGACCTCCCTCAGCTCCCTGACAATGCTCTTGGCTACTCCGCCATAGTCGGCAACGATGGTTAGGTTGTCGTACATCGACTGGTACCTGCGGATCCTCTGGATGT
>JASJCA010000010.1 GCA_030066215.1 Rhodobacter sp.
AACAACCTCACCAACATGTTCATCATGGACAAGGGCTGGGCCGAGGCCAACAACGCCGTCAAGGTGCAGGACTACGAAGGCGGCGAGCAGACATTCGCGGCCACCAACGCCAACGGCACCGGACCCTACAAGCTGGTCAGCCGCGAGCCCGACGTGAAGACCGTGCTCACGATCAACGAGAACTACTGGGGCAAAGACGAATTCCCCATGGAAGTGACCGAGATCATCTACACCCCGATCCAGAACGCCGCGACCCGCGTCGCCGCTCTGCTGTCGGGTGAGGTCGACTTCATCCAGGACGTGCCCGTGCAGGACCTGGGCCGCGTGGCCGAGGCCGACGGGCTCGACGTCCGCACCGCGCCGCAGAACCGCGTCATCTTCTTCGGCATGAACCAAGGCGACGCCGACCTGATGAACGACAATGTCGACGGCGCCAACCCGCTGGCCGACCTGCGCGTGCGCCAGGCGATGTCGATGGCGGTCAACCGCGACGCCATCAAACAGGTGGTGATGCGCGGCCAGTCGGCGCCGGCCGGCATGATCTCGCCGCCCTTCGTCAACGGGTGGAACGCCGAGATGGACGGCGCGTCCATGACCGACATCGCCAAGGCCAATGAGTTGATGGAGGCGGCCGGCTACGGCGACGGCTTCTCGATCGTGCTGAACTGCCCCAACGACCGCTACATCAATGACGAGGCGATCTGCCAGGCCGCGGTGGGCATGATGGCGCAGATCGGCATCACCGTGAACCTCGACGCCAAGCCCAAGGCCCAGCACTTCCCGCTGATCAACACGCTGGAGACCGACTTCTATATGCTGGGCTGGGGCGTGCCGACATACGACAGCGAGTACATCTTCAACTTCCTGGTCCACACCCGCGACGACAAATACGGGTCGTGGAACGGCACCCGGTTCTCGAACCCGGATCTGGACATGAAGATCGAGGCGCTGGCGTCAGAGACCGACCTGCCCAAGCGCGACATGATGATCAATGAGATCTGGCAGGTGGTGCAGGCCGAACAGCTCTACATCCCGATCCACCACCAGGTGCTGAACTGGGGCATGAAGTCGAACGTCGAGACCATCGTCGCCCCGGACGACACGGCCAAGTTCAAGTACTTCAGCTTCAACTGAAGCGACGCGCCAATTGGTTCGGATGCGCCCCGCCCACCGGCGGGGCGTTTTGTGTAGAGGGTGCCGCAGCGCTCGGCTGACGCGGCGAGAATGTCAGCCGACTTGGGTGCCCTGAAGCTCTACGTTTTTGTCCAGTTTGTTTGGATCGGGAAACCCAGCGTCCGAGTCAATTGCCTTGTTGTACCCGTAGATCCAGACCCCGATGAGCGCGTTCTTCTTCTTGAGCGCAACCGCGAGATGGGCCGAGAAATTGGACACGTTCTCACTGCAGGCGTGGATCAGGATCGGTCCCTTGTAATTCGGTTTGTTGGCCTTCAAGAGACCAGCGATGTCGTCGCTGTCCCAGCCCCATGGGCTGCTTTCGTCGCCGATCTCTTCATCGTTGCCATGCGCTGAAAAACACAACGGCTCATTGCCCAAACCTTGCAAGAACCCAGCGATGGCCAGCGTCGCTTGGTTTTGGTTCAGCCCCGAATTCACGATCTTGAGCGGCGCCCAAGCCTTCGCGGACTCCTTGTTCTGTGCCGCTTGGACGATCTCGTTATCTTTGGTGCAGACGATGAGCATTATGGCGATCCTTCTGAAATAGAAAGGTTCAGTATGGTTGAGCAATCAGATTGCGTACTCAACCTATCAGATTTAAGTCACCCAACAAGTCGCGTTGCCGCCCGCGCCTTGGCCAATCAATCTGTCCAACGGCCGCCACCTAGTCCGGCAAGGCGCCTCGTGATGTATCCCGTCATCACTGATCGCCCGAGGCCCTTGATTCAGATCATTCCCTGCGCTTTCCTATTCCCGCTATCCCTACCTCAATTGCACAGGTCTAGCGCGAAGGACCAACCCGCATGTCAGCCGCCCCTGGCGAGGCCTACGTCATCTCCAGCCCCGCACCACTCATCGAAGCGCTCGCGGCCGCAGGGTGGCGGGTCATCGGCCCGCGCGAATCCGATGGCACCATTTCCTACGAGGAACTCTGGGACCCCGACGACCTCCCCCGCGGCCGTTCCGACGACCAGGAGGCCGGCCACTACCGCCTGACCGATGGCCGCCCGGACTCGTGGTTTGACTACGTCGTTGGACCGCAGAGCTGGAAGAAATGGCTCTTCCCCGCCCGCCGCAAGCTTTGGTCGGCCGAGAAGACCGCCGACGGGTTTCAGATCGACGACCGCGCTGAGGAATACCCGAAGACCGCCTTCTTCGGCGTCCGGCCTTGCGAAATCGCAGCCATCGAACGCCAGGACGCCGTGTTCGACAACGGCGATTTCACCGACACCGACTACACCCGCCGCCGCGCCGCCACCCTGATCGTCGCCGTGCAATGCGCCCGCTCTGCCGCCACCTGCTTTTGCGCCTCGATGAACACCGGGCCGCACGCAGATGAGGGCTTTGACCTGGCGCTGACCGAGCTCGACCCCGAGGGCAACCACCGCTTCCTTCTGCAAATCGGCTCCGCCGACGGCGCGGCCCTCGCTGACACCCTGCCGCTGCGCGACGCGACCGAAGACGACAAGGCGGCCGCGCGCCTCGCCGCCTCCTCCGCCGCCGCGCAGCAAACCCGCCGCCTGCCCGCCGACATCGCCCCGCGGCTGAAGGGCAAGGAAAACCACCCCGGCTGGCAGGACGTGGCCGAAAAGTGCCTGCACTGTGCAAACTGCACGCTCGCCTGCCCCACCTGTTTCTGTTCCGACGTCGAGGACACCAACGACCTGACCGGCGACAACACCGAACGCTGGCGGGTTTGGGACAGCTGTTTCAGCGTCGATTTCAGCTACATCCACGGCGGCGCCGTGCGCCAGGACCCCGCCGCCCGCTACCGCCAGTGGCTGACCCACAAGCTTTCCACCTGGCACGACCAATTCGGCAGCTCGGGCTGCGTCGGCTGCGGCCGCTGCATCGCCTGGTGCCCCGTGGGCATCGACATCACCGAGGAAGCCATCAGCATCGCGCGCGACGACGGCTAGGGAGCAGAACAATGGAAATCCACGGCATCAAAGACATCCTCTCCGGTCACCCGGTCTTCAAGGACTTCGACGAAGAAACCCTCGACCTGCTCTCCGGCTGCGGCCGCAACGAGCATTTCAAAAAGAACACGCTGCTCTACGCCGAGGGTGACGAGGCCGACAAGGTCTACATCATCCGCAAGGGTGACGTCGCCATCGAAATCGCCGCCCCCGGCCGCCCCTCGATTGTGGTCGAAAGCCTGCATGCCGGCGACATCGCGGGGTGGAGCTGGATGGTCCCGCCCTACCGGTCCTCCGCCGACGCCCGCGCCATGACCGAGGTAAGCGCCGTCAGCCTCGACGCCAACTGCATGCGCGGCAAATGCGACGAACACCCCGCGCTCGGCTACCAGATGTTCAAGACCTGGCTGCCGCACCTCACCAAACGCGTGCGCGCCCAGCGGCTGCAACTGCTCGACCTCTACGGCACGGGATAGGCCGATGGATGTCTCCAACATCCAGGACCCGATGCTGCCGCGCCGCTACCGCGTGGCCGAGGTGTGGGAGGAGCTTGACGACGTCGCCACCATGTCGCTTCTGCCCATCGACGGCCCGCCGCGGCCGTTCAAGGCCGGGCAGTTCAACATGCTCTACGCCTACGGCGTCGGCGAGGCCGCCATTTCGATCTCCGGCGACCCTGCGGTGCCAGAACGCCTGATCCACACCACCCGCAACGTCGGCAAGGTCTCTGCCGCGCTCACCCGGCTCCGCGCCGGTGACATGCTCGGCGTGCGCGGCCCCTTCGGCAGCGACTGGCCGGTCGAAGAGCAAAAGGGCCGCCATATGCTGTTCATCGCCGGCGGGCTCGGTCTCGCCCCCCTGCGCGGCGCCATCTGCCAAGCGCTGGCCGACCGGCTCGATTACGAAGAAGTCTCGCTGCTCTTCGGCGCACGGTCCCCAAACGATCTGCTCTACCGTTCTCAAGTCGCCGAATGGGGCGCGTTCTCCGGCGCCAATGTCGAGGTCACCGTCGACACCGCCGCCCGCGGCTGGACCGGCCATGTCGGCGTTGTCACCACGCGGCTCGAGCGCATCCTGAACGGCCAGGACCACGCCAACGTCTCGGCCTTCATCTGCGGCCCGGAAATCATGATGCGCTTCACCGCGCAGGATCTCGTCGAACTCGGCGTGCCCACCGACAAGATTTGGGTCTCGATGGAACGCAACATGAAATGCGCACTCGGCTTCTGCGGCCACTGTCAGTGGGGCCCCGATTTCGTCTGCAAGGACGGCCCCGTGTTCCGCTACGACCAGATCGGCCGCCGTCTCGCCATGAGGGAAATCTGATGACCCGCCCCAAACTCGCCGTCTGGAAATTCGCCTCCTGCGACGGCTGCCAACTGACGCTGCTCGATTGCGAGGACGAGCTGCTGGCGCTGGCCGAGGTCGTCGAAATCTCGCAGTTCCTCGAAGCCACCAGCGAGATCAAGGACGGCCCCTACGACATCTCGCTCGTTGAGGGCTCGATCACCACCGAGCACGACCACGACCGCATCCGCAATGTCCGAGAGCAATCGCACACGCTGATCGCCATCGGCGCCTGCGCCACCGCCGGCGGCATCCAGGCGCTTCGCAACTTCGCCGATGTCGACGCCTTCACCAACACGGTCTATGCGAACCCCGACTATATCGAGACCCTCGACAAGTCGACCGCCATCGCCGACCACGTCAAGGTCGACATGGAACTGCGCGGCTGCCCGGTGTCAAAATCCCAGTTGATCGAGTTAATCACCGCCACGCTCGCGGCGCGCAAACCCCACATCCCGACCGTCTCGCAATGCGTCGAGTGCAAACGCGCGGGCACCGCCTGCGTGATGGTCTCGAAAGGCATCCCCTGCATGGGCCCCGTCACCCAGGCCGGCTGCGGCAACCTCTGCCCCAAGATCGGCCGCGGCTGTTACGGCTGCTTCGGCCCGGTCGAACACGCCAACACCGACGCGCTAACCGCCGAATTCGCCAAACTCGGCCTGAGCGACCGGCAGACGAGCGACAAATACCGCTACTTCAACGCCGGGGCCGATGCCTTCGCCACCGCCGGAGAGAGCCCATGACCACCCGCACCTTGCAAGTCGACGCGCTCGCCCGGGTCGAGGGCGAAGGCGCGCTCTATGTCAAGCTCAACGGCGACGAAATCGACACCGTTGAGTTCCGTATCTTCGAACCGCCCCGGTTCTTCGAGGCGTTCATGCAAGGCCGCGACTGTCACGAGGCCCCCGACATCACCAGCCGAATCTGCGGCATCTGTCCCATCGCCTACGTCATGGGTGCCAGCCACGCCATGGAACAGGCGCTTGGGATCGAGGTCACGCAGCCGATCAAAGATTTGCGCCGGATGATCTATTGCGGCGAATGGATCCAAAGCCACGTCCTGCACGCCGCCATGCTGCACGCGCCGGATTTCCTGAACCTGCACGACGCCATGGCCATCGCCAAGGTCGAGCCCGAGTTGGTCAAGACCGCCCTGCGCCTGAAAAAACTCGGCAACACGCTGATGGAGGTGATCGGCGGGCGGTCCGTGCATCCGGTCAACACCCGCGTCGGTGGCTTCTACAAGGCGCCGTCGGCGGACGCCATCGCCGGCCTGATCCCAGAGCTGGAGTGGGGCGTTCAGGCCGCCCGCGACACCGCGCTGGCCTTCGCCAAGTTCGACTTCCCCGACGACGAAGGCGACTACATTTTCGTCTCGCTATCCCAGCAACAGGTCTACCCGATCGACGAGGGCAACATCGTCTCCAGCACCGGGCTCGACATCGACGTCGCCGACTTCTCGGACCATTTCTACGAGACCCATGTCGAACGCTCCAACGCGCTGCATGGGCACATGAAGGACGGCTCGGCCTATCTCACCGGACCGCTGGCTCGCTACGCCAACAATTTCGACAAGCTCAGCCCGACAGCGAAACAGACCGCCGAGGATTGCGGCCTTGGTCCGGTGGTCACCAACCCGTTCAAATCGATCCTCGTCCGCATGGTCGAGGTGCAATACGCCATCGAGGAAGCCCTGCGCCTCGCCCGCGCCTACCAGCCGTTCGAACCCAGCTTCATTGACGCCCCGCCCCGTGCCGGCTCCGGCCACGGCTGCACCGAGGCCCCGCGCGGGATCTGCTATCACCGCTACTCGATCGACGACGACGCCCGCATCACGCACGCCACCATCGTGCCCCCCACCTCGCAAAACCAGCCACAAATCGAGGTCGACCTGACCCGCGTCGTACGCCGCTACATGGACCTCGACGACGACGCCCTACGCTGGCGCTGCGAACAAACCATCCGCAACTACGACCCCTGCATCAGCTGCGCCACGCATTTCCTGAAGCTGACGGTGGAGCGGACGTAGAATCCCGGCTCCTGAGATTATGCAGCGCCCTATCCATCCGCACGCACGGGGTTGCAAACCCCGGATCGCGCCCAGCCCCGCCCCCCAGGGTGGGCGCGATGCGTTGAAACGATTGTGCTTATTGATCCGACCGTACTTTGAAGCAATGCGGGCGAAGACGTCGCCGCGCCCACCCTCGGTGCCGGGCGCGATCCTCTTTGCCCCGCACCAAGCCACTATCTGAATGCCCAACCTCCACATCGGTATCGGCAACCCCTTCCGCCGCGACGATGGCGTCGGCCCCTGGCTCGCCACCCGTCTCGCCCAGGCGGGCCTCAACGCGATCACCCACGAAGGCGACGGCACCCGCCTCATCGACCTCTTCGCAGACCACCCCAACATCGTGATCCTCGATGCCTCACGCAGCGGTGCCGCCCCCGGCAAATTGACCGAATTCAACGCCATTGCCGCGCCCGTCCCGGCCGAGTTCTTCCACTACTCCACCCACCGCTTCGGCGTCGCCGAGGCGGTCGAGACCGCCCGCGCCCTGGGCGGCCTGCCCGACCGCCTGACGCTTTTCGCCATCGAAGGCCGGGAGTTCAGCCACGGCCAGGGCCTCTCGCCCCCCGTCGCCGCCACCGCCGAACGCCTGCTTGGACGCCTTTTGGAGAGATAAGGCAACGCGAGCACCGTTGGCCGATTGTCACTTGGATCGTTCAATGCCCGCACGGCCCAGCGGCGGCCCGCGGGATGCCGCTACACCGCTGGAACGACGTGCTTTTATGGCAGCAATGTACATCTTCCATTTCAACTGAGCGTTTGTGGCAGCCAAAGCGGCAGCCCACCCGGGCGGGCCGCCGCTGGGCCGGGGCGCCTGCGGCGCTGTAACCCGGCCCAGATCGCGTTTGCATCCATCCCGAAGCCCCACAACCCGCAGCCGTCCCTACCGCACCCGCGCACCCGCCCCGTCGAACAGGTACAAATGCCGCTCCTCGAACGCGACCCGAACCCCGTCGCCGACTTCGTGCGCGTGCTGCCCAAACAGCCGCAAGGTCAGCACCTCGCCGGCTTCGATCCGCACCAGCACATTCGTGTCGCCGCCCAGATGCTCCACATGCGTGACCGCGCCCGACAGCTGCCCGGCCTCGGCGATCCGCAAATTCTCCGGCCGGATCCCCGCCGTCTCCGCCTGCTTGCCCAGCACGCCGCCCGGCAAAAAGTTCATCGACGGCGCGCCCAGAAAGCCCGCCACGAACTGATTGACCGGATCGTTGTAAAGCTCCATCGGCGAGCCCACCTGCTCGACGATCCCGTCCCGCAGAACCACGATCCGATCCGCCAAGGTCATCGCCTCGATCTGATCGTGGGTGACATAGATCATCGTCGCGCCGAGCTTGCGGTGCAGATCGGCGATCTCGATCCGCGTGTTCATCCGCAAAGCCGCATCGAGGTTCGACAACGGCTCGTCGAACAGAAACAGCTGCGGCTCGCGCACCACCGCCCGCCCGATTGCCACCCGCTGCCGCTGCCCGCCCGACAATTCCGCCGGGCGCCGCTCGAGATAGGGATCGAGATGCAGCATCCGCGCCGCCTCGGCGATCCGCGCCTCGATCACATCCTTCGCTTGCCCCTCCTGCTTCAAGCCCAGCGCCATGTTCCCGCGCACCGTCAGATGCGGGTAAAGCGCGTAGGTCTGGAACACCATCGCGATGCCCCGCTTCGCCGGCGGCACCTCGTTGACCACCTCGCCGCCGATCTCCACCGTGCCGTCGGTCGCGTCCTCAAGCCCCGCGATCACCCGCAGCAAGGTCGACTTGCCGCAGCCCGAGGGCCCGACGAAGACCACGAACTCACCCTCGTCCACGGCCAGGCTGATGTCCTTCAACACCTCGACAGGGCCGAAGGACTTGTAGACGTTCGACAGGCTCAGCGCGGTCATGGTTGATCCTTCAAGTCGATGGCCCGGCCGGTCCGGATGCTCTCGTCCGCGGCTAGGCAAATCCGCAACGACTGCACCGCGTCGGCCATATGCCGGGTCAGGTCGATATCCTCGGCAATCGCGCGCAGCACATAGGCCTGCTCGGCATCGCAGAGCTCCTGATGCCCCGGCTCGCCCGGCATTTCGATCACCTGATCCCCGCCCCGTCGGTGCACCCGGATCGCGCCGACCCGCGTGTGCCCCTCGACGCTGTCGCTGTCGCCGCCGCTCTCGTCGGTGATCGACACCGCGCCGCCGGGTGAGACGATGTCTTTGACGAAGAACGCCGTCTCCGACATCATCGGCCCCCAGCCGGCCTCGTACCAGCCGACCGAGCCGTCCTCGAACACCACCTGGAACTGCCCGTAATTGTACATATTTTCGGCAATCTCATCGGTCAGCCGCAGCCCCACGCCATGCACCCTGACCGGCGCGGCATCGGTGATCTGGCACATCACGTCGACGTAATGCACCCCGCAATCGACAATCGGCGAAGTGGTCCGCATCAGCGCCTTATGCGTCTCCCACGTCGCGCCGTCCGACTGCTGGTTGAGGTTCAGCCGGAACACATACGGGCCGCCCAGCCCCCGCGCCTCGGCAATGAGCCGCATCCAGGACGGGTGATGCCGCAGGATGTAGCCGACGACGAGCTTGCGCCCGGTCTCGACCGCCTTGGCCACGACCCGCTCGGCATCGGCGACGGTGGTGGCCAGCGGTTTTTCGACGAAAACATTCGCACCGGCCTCCATCGCCGCCACCGCGTAATCGGCATGGCTGTCGGAATAGGTCGCGATGCAGACAAGCTCCGGCCCCGTCGCCATGCCCTCCTCGAAGGTCTCGAACAGCGGATAACCGCGCAGCTCCGCCGGCAGGTCGACGGGGGATCGGTTCACCAACCCAACGATCTCGGCCCCTGGGTGGCGGTGATGGGCCAGCGCATGGCTCAGCCCCATATTGCCCAGTCCGGCGATCATAACACGGGTCATTTGACGGCCCCCGAGGTGATGCCGCGGATCAACTGCCGCGAGAAGATGACATAGAGGATCAGCACCGGCAGGATCGCCATCGACAGCGCCGACAGCACCGCGTTCCAGTCGGTGACGAACTGGCCGATGAAGACCTGGCTGCCCAGCGTCAGCGTCTTGGTCTCCTCCGCCGGGGCCAGGATCAGCGGGAACCACAGATCGTTCCAGATCGGGATCATGTTGAACACCGCCACCGTCGCCATCGCCGGCCGCACCAAGGGCAGGACCAGGCGGAAAAAGATCACGTATTCCGACAGCCCATCGATCCGGCCCGCATTCTTCAGGTCGTCCGACACCCCGCGCATGAACTCAGACAAAATGAACACCGCCAGCGGCAGGCCCTGCGCCGTGTAAACCAGAATCAGCGCCATCAACGTGTTCACCAGCCCCGTCGAGACCATCAACTCGAGGATCGCCACCGTGCCGATCCGGATCGGGATCATGATGCCGAGCGCCAGATAGAGCCCCATCAGCGTGTTGCCCTTAAACCGGTATTCGGCCAGCGCGAAGGCGGCCATCGCGCCGAACAAGAGGATGAAGAACAGCGAGGCGACCGTGACGATCATCGAGTTCTGGAAGTAGCCGAAGAAGTCGCCCTGGCGCAGCACCGTCTCATAGCCGATCAGGCTGAAAGAATCCGCGCCGGGCAACGACAGCGGCTCGCGAAAGATCGCCTTGCGGGTCTTGAAGCTGTTGATCAGGATCACGAAGACCGGGAACAGGGCGATCAACGTATAGACGATCAGCACGGCATGCATCGCCGCGACATTGACGGGGTTTCGGCGCGCCTTCAGCATCAGAACTGGTACCGCCGCATCCGGGTCTGGATGCCGAAAAGATAGATGCAGACGCCGACCAGGATGATCGCGAACATCGCCGTTGCGATGGCCGAGCCCATATGCGGATCGCCCAATTGCAGCTGGAAGCCGAAGAAGGTGCGGTAGAGGAAGGTGCCCAGAATGTCGGTCGAGAAATCCGGCCCCGCCAGCGCGCCCTGGGCCGCATAGATCAGGTCGAAGGCGTTGAAGTTGCCAACGAACGTGAGGATCGAGATGATCCCGATCGAGGGCAGGATCAACGGCAGCTTGATCTTCCAGAACGCCGACATGCCGGTGATGCCCTCGACTTCCGCCGCCTCCAGGATCTCCTCGGGGATGGTCAGAAGCGCGGCATAGATCAGCATCATCGGGATGCCCACGAACTGCCAGACCGACACCAGCGACAGCGTGGTCAGCGCATATTCCTCTTTTCCGAGCCAGGGCGCGTAGAGAAACTTCAGCCCTACCGCGTCCAGCATCCCCGGCGCGATGCCCCAGATCGGCGACAGGATCAGCTTCCAGGCGAACCCGACGATCACGAACGACAGGATCGTCGGGATGAAAATGGCCGACCGGTAGAGCGCGGCGAAACGCAGCCGCGGATGGCTGAGAATCGCCGCCAACAGGATGCCGATCGGGTTTTGGACCAGCATATGAATGAAGAAGAACCAGAAATTGTTGCCGAGCGCGTTCCAGAAGCTCTCGGACCACCTTGGATCGCCGAACAGCGTGCGGAAATTCTCCAGCCCCACGAAATGCCGCACGTTGTCGACTTCGGTGAACAGCGCCAACCGCAGCGTGTTGAACAGCGGGAAGATCATGATCGCGGTGTAGACCAGCACCGCCGGCGCCAGGAACACGACGATATGCCAGCGGATGGGGCGTCTCGAAGCCATCGGCGGTGCCTTTCCTGAAGCGGCGGGAAAAGAGTTTTCAGGCCTCCGGCGGGGATATTTCCAGCCAGATGAAGCGGGGAGCCAGGCTCTAATTCATCTGGCCACAAATACCCCCGCCGGAGGCTCCGGACCTCTCAATCAGCGGGCCGGCCGATCCAGCGCCCGGCCCGCGCAGCACTCACATCTGCGGCTCGTACCAGCTCGCCAGCCCTTCCTGCAGCCGTGCGCCCGCGTCCTCGGGGCTCTCGGCGCCCTTGATCACCTGGGCCGAGGCGTTCCAGGTCTCGTTTTCCAGGTTCGGCGTGCCGCGCGACAGGATCTGGTAGGTCGAGCGGATCGTCGAGTTGCACTCGCCCCGCCACGACACGAACTCCTGCGCCAATGGATCTTCCAACGTCACCGGCGCGCTCGACAGCGAGAAGAAGCCCGGCAGTGCGTTGGCGTAGAGCGAGGCGAATTCCTCGGACGCGACCCAGCTCAGGAAGGTCTTGGCGGCCTCAGCATTGCCCGACGCGGCGTTCAGCCCGATAGCGATATCGGTGTGGTCCGAGATGTAGCATTCGTCGCCCGCATTCTGCACCGGGGGCTTGAACGCGCCCATTTCGAAATCTGCCTGCGCGTTGAAGCCGGTGATTTCCCAGCTACCCGCCGGATAGATCGCGGCGCGGCCCAGCGTGAACAGGTTCTGGCTGTCCGGATAGGTCTGCGCCTCGTAACCGTCGCCCAAGTAATCCCCCCACTTGGCGAGCTGCCGGTACGGCGCCACCCAGGCCTCGTCGGTCAGCTTCTGGTCGCCCGCGATCAACGCAAGGCGCCCCTCTTCGCCCTTCCAGTAGTTCGGGCCGATGTTGTTGTAGCCCATCGTCGCCGCTTCCCACTGGTCGTTGGTGCCCATCGCCATCGGGATGTAGGACCCGTCCGCCTTGATCGCGTCGAGCACGGCGAAGAACTCGGCCTCGGTCGCCGGCACCGCGACGCCGACCTCGGCGAAGGCGTCCTTGTTGTAGATGAAGCCGTGGATCACGCTCGCCATCGGCACGCAGAACGTCGCCGACCCGTCGTCGGTGGTCCAGGCGGATTTCGCCACGTCCGAGAAGTTCTCCATCCCCGCCAGGTCGGTCAGCGGCGCCAGGTGGCCCGCGTCGTAGAGCGCCAGCGAGGCGTCGAACGGCCGGCAGGTGATCAGATCGCCCGCCGATCCGGCGTCGAGCTTGGAATTGAGCACAGCGTTGTATTCCGCCGGCGCCGAGGGCGCGAAGGTGACTTTGATGTCGGGGTGCTGCGCCTCGAAGGCGGGGATGATCTTGTCTTGCCACAGCGTCAGGTCGTCGTTTCGCCAGCTCTCGATGGTCAGGTCCACGGCCAGCGCCGGGGCGGCCAGGGCGGTGCCGGCGAGCAGGGCGCCGGTCAATGTCAGATGTCTCATGGTCCTCTCCTGTCTAGGTTATGTTCCGGCCGGAGCCGGGCTTTGCAATTCGATCAGCGCCGGGCGCAGCCGGCCGCCGTAACGCGCCAACACCTCGGCCGGGTCCGACACACCGGCGCAGCGCAGCACGGCCTCCTTGACCCTCCAGCCCGAAGCCGCGAGCGCCGCCTGCGCCTGCGCCTCACCCACGCCGGCGATCCGCATCACCATTGCGACCGCCCGGGCGCGCAGCTTTGCATTGTCGGCTCGCACGTCGACCATCATACCGTCATGGACGTGGCCCAACTTGATCCCCATCAAGGTCGACATCAGGTTCAGCGCCGCCTTCTGCGCCGTGCCGGCGCCCATCCGGGTGGAGCCCGCGATCACCTCCGCCGGCGTCGCCAGGCAGATCGCCACGTCGGCGCGGGCAAAGATCTCGGCGGCTGGATTGTTGGCGATGGCGATCACCCGCGCGCCCGTCGCCGCAGCGATCTCGGCAAAGCGGACCGCGTAGGGCGTGCGCCCGCTGGCCGTCACCGCGATCACGGCATCTCCGGGGCGCAGCGCCACCGCATCGGTCTCGGCCTGAGCCGCATCGTCTTCGGTATCGCCTGGCAGCGCCGCGTCTCGGGGCAGCCCGCCCGCCATGCAAAGCCGCACACGGTCGGGGTCGATCCCGAATGTCCCGGCAAGTTCCAGCCCGTCGGCATTGCCCATCAGCGCAGAGGATCCCGCTCCGGCATAGACCAACCGCCCACCGCCGCGCAGCGTCTCGGCCATGACTTCGGCGCCGGCCGCGATTTCTGGCAGCGCCGCACGCACCGCCTGAAGCGCCGCGATCTGCCCGTCCAGCAGGATCCCCAGCACCTCTGCGTCCGGCCGCGCATCGAGCCCCCTGGCCTTGTCGTGAACGTCCTCGGTCTGCATCGAAACGGCGAATCCCCTCAGGTCACACCTAGAATACCTATCTAATACCTTTTGTCTACCATTTCCTCATGCACGCCATATTCTCGCCATAATCGCTGAGATTTCAAGCTATTTGGCATCATATATGTCTTTCAATTCATCTAAAGGTATTATATAGGTATCTTCCATGCTCCAGGCCCGCGGATACATCATCGGCATCGACGGCGGCGGCTCGACCTGCCGCGTGGCGATCGCCTCGGCCGACGGCACCCGCATTGCCGCCACCGAAGGCGGGGCGGCCAACCCGGCAACCTCGATGACCGAGGCCATCGCCAGCCTCCGCGCCGCATTGCAGACCGCACAAACCGACGCCGGCCTCGACGATGGTGCCATCACCGGCGCCCGCGCCTATCTCGGCCTCGCCGGGGTGATCGACGACCGGCTGGCCGACGCCGTCGCCGCTGCCATGCCAATTGATACCGTGATCGTCACCGACGACCGGCCGACCAATATGGCCGGCGCCTTGGGCGCGCGCGATGGCTTCGTCGCCGCGCTCGGCACTGGCTCGTTCATCGGCCGCCAACAGGGCGCGGTGCAGTCCTTCGTCGGCGGCTGGGGGTTTTGGCTCGGTGACCAGGCTTCCGGCGGCTGGATCGGCCGCGCCGCGCTGGCGGCCGTGCTGGAATGGCGTGACGGGCTTCTTCCAACGTCGCCAATGCTCGCGTCGCTCTTGGCCGAGTTCTCGGACGACCCAGGCGAGATCGTGCATTTCGCGGCCCGCGCGGCACCGCCCGATTTCGCTGCCTTCGCGCCGCGGGTCTTCGACGCCGCCGATGCCGGCGACCGCTCCGCAAAGCGCATCCTGGAAGACGCCACCGGTTATCTGACGCACGCCCTCGACACGCTGGGTTTCGAAACCGGCGCGCCCCTGTGCCTGATCGGCGGCGTCGGCCCGCGCTTCGCGACGCATCTCGGGGCCCGTTACACCGCCAACCTCACCGCACCGAACGGCACCGCGCTTGACGGCGCTCTGCAGCTCGCCGCACAGCTCCCGGCCGGCACGCCGTGAGCATCGCCGACTTTCTCGACCCCGGCCGCTGGCTGTCGTCCGCTGCCGGCCCGCGCTATCTGCAGCTGCGCCGCCGGATCGAGGCTGCCATCGCCGAAGGGCTGCTGCCGCCCAACGCACCGCTGCCGCCCGAACGCGAACTCGCCGCGATGACCGGGCTCAGCCGCGTCACCGTGCGCAAGGCGACCCAGGCGCTGGTCGAGGACGGGTTGATCACCCAACGCCAAGGCTCGGGCTCGTTCGTGGCGCCCCGGAACGCCCGGGTCGAACAGTCTCTGTCGCGCCTCACCTCGTTCACCGAGGATATGGCCCGCCGCGGCTACCGCTCCGAATCGAAATGGCTGGAACGCGGCGTGTTCCTACCCGCACCGGAAGAGGTCGTGGCGCTTGCCCTCGGCCCCGGCGACAGCGTCTCGCGCATCGCCCGGCTGCGCCTGGCGGGCGGCAAGCCGATGGCGATCGAACGCGCTGCGCTGCCGGTCGACATCCTGCCCAATCCCACCGAGGTCGCCACCTCGCTCTACGACGTGCTCGAACGCGACGGCCGCCGCCCGGTCCGCGCGATCCAGAAGCTGTCGGCGGTCAATCTCGGCGACGCCGATGCCGCGCTGCTGGGCGTCGATCCTGGCGCCGCCGGTCTGCGGATCGAGCGCACCTCGTACCTGCCCGACGGTCGCGTCGTCGAATTCACCCGCTCGATCTACCGCGGCGACAGCTACGATTTCGTGGCCGAACTGCGGCTCAGCCCCTGATGAGGCCCGCAATGGACGACACGCCCAGCCAGATGCGCCACGAGGTGCTGGAAATCCCCGATGCGACCGAACGCCTGCTCACCGACGGCGCGCCCGCGATCCGCGCCGCCGCCGCCGCGCTCCGCAGCCTCGACCCGCCGTTTCTGACCACCGTCGCGCGCGGTTCGTCCGACCACGTGGCGACCTACCTCAAATACGTCGCCGAACTGCTTCTCGGCGTGCCCGTGGCCTCGGTCGGGCCCTCGGTCGCCTCGATCTACCGCGCGCCCCTGCGCCTCGGCGGCAGCGGGTGCCTTGCGATCTCGCAGTCGGGCCAAAGCCCCGACATCGTTGAATTGGCTAGATCCGCGACGGCAGGTGGCGCCGTGACGCTGGCGCTGACCAATCATCCGGGATCGCCCATGGCGCAGGCCAGCACGCATTGCCTTGACATCCAGGCCGGGCCGGAGCTGTCGGTCGCCGCCACCAAGACCTTTGTCAATTCCGCCATCGCCGGGCTGATGCTACTTGCAGAATGGCGGCAGGACGCCGAGTTGCTTGCCGCCATTCACGCCCTGCCCGAGGCCCTGGCCCGGGCAACGCAAATCGACTGGCCGGAGTTCCGCAACGCCGTTTCCGGGTGGTCGTCGCTATTCACCCTCGGTCGCGGGCCCGGTTTCGCAATCTCCAACGAGGCGGCGTTGAAGTTCAAGGAAACCTGTCGGATTCACGCCGAAAGCTATTCCTCGGCTGAGGTGCTGCACGGCCCGGTTTCGATCGTCGATCAGGGCTTTCCGGTGCTGGGGCTGGCCGCGGGCGACGCCGCCGAGGAGGTGCTGGTCGCCGTCGCCGACGGGCTTGCCGCGCAGGGTGCGGCTGCCTTCGTCACCTCGGGCCGGGCGGCAACGGCCGCGCGCCTGCCCTGTATCCGCACCGCGCATCCTCTCACCGACCCGATCGCCCTGATCACCTCGTTCTACGCCATGGTCGAACGCCTCGCCGTGGCCCGCGGCATCGATCCTGACGCGCCGCGGCACCTGAAAAAAGTCACCGAGACCGTCTGACGCATGCCCGCCACCGCCTATCTTGCAAAGCAGATCTTCGACGGCACCGTGCTGCACCAGGGCGCCGCCCTTGTGGTCGAGTCCGGAACCGTTGCGGCGATCGCGACCGATGTGCCGAACGGCGCGCGCAGGATCAAGCTCGGCCCCGGCACAATCGCGCCGGGCTTCGTCGATCTGCAGGTGAACGGCGGGGGCGGGGTGATGTTCAACGACGACCCTTCGGTCGCCACGCTCCGCCGGATGTCGGCCGCACTTGTCCGCCTCGGCACCACCGCCTTTCTACCCACGCTGATCACCGACCGGCCCGATGTCACCCGCGCGGCCATCGAGGCCGCCGCGGAGGCCATCGCCCAAGGCGTGCCGGGCATCGCCGGATTGCACTTGGAAGGCCCGCATCTGTCGGTGGCGCGAAAGGGCGCGCATGATCCAGCGTTGATCCGGCCGATGACCACCGACGACCTCGCCCTCCTTTGCGACGCCGCGCGACGCCTGCCCGCGCTGATGGTCACCGTCGCCCCCGAAACCGTCCCGCCCGGACAGATCGCCGCCCTGACCGAGGCCGGGGCCGTCGTCTCGCTCGGCCACAGCGACGCGGATTTCGCCACCTGCGCTCGGGCCGCCGAGGCCGGCGCGTCTTGCGTCACGCATCTCTTCAACGCGATGAGCCAGCTTGCCAGCCGCGAACCCGGTTTGGTGGGCGCGGCCCTTCACCAAGGCGAGTTGTCAGCCGGGCTGATCGCCGACGGCATCCATGTGCACCCCGCGACCATCGCCACCGCCCTGCGCGCCAAGACCGGCCCCGGCGCGGTGTTCCTGGTGACCGACGCGATGGCGACAGCGGGATCGGACATCACAGGCTTCGAGCTGAACGGTAGATGGATCGAGCGCCGCGACGGGCGGCTGACGTTAGCGGACGGGACGCTGGCGGGGGCCGATCTGGATTTCGCCCGCGCGCTGCGGGTGATGGTGCGAGAGGTCGGGCTTTCGCTCGGCGAGGCTCTGGCGATGGCCACCTCCGGCCCGGCGGGGCTGTTGCAGCGGCCGGACAGCCATGGCCATCTCACCCCGGGCGCTTCCGCCGACTTCGTCCATCTCGGGCCGGACCTCGACCTTCTGGGCACCTGGATGTCCGGGGCGCCGGTGGTCTGACCCTCAACCGATCCCGGCGATTTCCGCCCGCAGGGTCTCGATGCCTGCCCCCTTCTGTGCCGACGTCGTCACGATCCCCGGGAAAGCAGCCGGATGCCGGGCCAGTGCGGCGCGCACGTGTTCCAGGTTCCGCCCCAACTCCGCCGCCTTGACCTTGTCGGTCTTGGTCAGGACCGCCTGGAAGGTCACTGCAGCCCGGTCCAGGAGGCCCATGATCTCTTCGTCCGGAGGCTTCACCCCGTGCCGCGCGTCGATCAGCACGAAGGCCCGGCGCAGGGTCGGACGCCCGGCCAGATAAGCCTTCAGCAGCCGTTGCCAGCGTTCGACGACCTGCACCGGCGCCTTGGCGAAGCCATAGCCGGGCAGATCGACCAGGTAATGGCCGTCGCCGAGCGTGAAATAGTTGATCTCCTGCGTCCGGCCCGGCGTGTTCGAGGCGCGCGCCAGCCCCTTGCGGCCGGTCAGCGCGTTGATCAGCGACGACTTGCCCACGTTCGACCGGCCGGCAAAGCAGACCTCTGCGCGGTCCGCCGGCGGCAGCCCCTCCATCGCCACCACGCCCTTGAGAAAGTCGATCGGCCCGGCGAAGAGCCGCCGACCGGCCTCGCGCGCCGCCTCTTCGGGCTCGGGCGTCAGCGGAAAGGCGATCTGCATCTAGAGCCGTTCGACCGGGTCGCCCACCGCGATGTCGCCGCCTTCGACCACCTCGGCGCGGACGCTGAAGTCCTGATGGCCCCAGGTTTCCAGCGCCCCCAGCGTGTCGGCGTCGCGCCGGCCGGTCTCGGGATTGGCCGTGGTGGCGGTACAGCGGTCGGTGCGTTCGCGCGCCCGCAGCACCGCGCCGCCGATCCGCACCTCGCGGTCCATCCACTCAAACTCTTCCCACGGCCCAAGCCCGTCGAGCCAGATATTTCCGCGCCAGCGATGGATCGACAGCTTGCGGCCCAGCCGCTGCTCGACCGCGCGGTGCGAGCTGAGGTTGCAGAGCGTCACCGAGGCGAAATCGCTGTCAGTCATGCCGCGGCCCGGGACCCGGACGATCCGGGCCGAGGCGGCTCGGTCGGCGGGCATCAGCGGCCGCACCCAGTCGATCAGCCGGTCCGGCTCGGCATCGGGGCGGAACGTCAGATCGGGCCGGTCGGGGTGGCGCAGGGTCAGGGTTTCGGTCGTCTCGTCGAGCTCTGCCGTGATCGCCATCAACGCCGGCGCCTTGGAGACGCGCGAGAAGTTCGCGCAATGGGCCCAGGCGCTGCCGTCGGCCTTCGCGGCCTCATGCGCCACCGCCCAGGTCCTGTCCCACGGCATGGTGCGGCCGGCGGTCAGGGCCACGCGCTCCACCGCCTCGCGCCCGTGGCTCTTGATCGGGTGACGCCAAAGACTGGCGACCGCGCCGGTCATTTCTTGTCCGCGCCCTCGGCGGGTTTGGCCTTGCGCTTGAAGCTAGAGAGGATGTTGCCGAAGACGTCGGGCTTGTAACCCTGGCTGCGCATGATGATGTATTGCTGCGCGAAGGTGATCATGTTGTTGGCGATCCAGTAGATGATCAGCCCGCTGGCGAAGGTGCCCAGCATGAACATGAAGACCCAGGGCATCCAGGCGAAGATCGCCGCCTGGGTCGGGTCGGTGGGCGCCGGGTTGAGTTTCTGCTGCAGCCACATCGAGATGCCCAGTAGGATCGGCAGCACGCCCAGCGAGAAGATGAACAAGAGCGACCCGGGCTCCGGCGTGGCCCAGGAAAACAGGCCGAAGAGGTTCAGGATCGAGGTCGGGTCCGGCGCGGACAGGTCGGTGATCCAGGCGATAAACGGCGCGTGCCTCAGCTCGATGGTGACGAAGATCACTTTGTAGAGCGAGAAGAAGATCGGGATCTGCAACAGGATCGGTAGGCAGCCCGAGGCCGGGTTGACCTTTTCCTTCTTGTAGAGCCCCATCATCTCTTGCTGCAGCTTCTGGCGGTCGTCGCCGGCGCGCTCCTTGATCTTCTCCATCTCGGGCTGCAGTTCTTTCATCTTGGCCATCGAGACGTAGGATTTGTAGGCCAGCGGGAACAGGATCGCCTTGATGATCAGCGTCAACCCGATGATCGCCCAGCCCATGTTGCCGATCAGAGCGTTCAGCCAATGCAGCACCGCGAAGATCGGCTTGGTGAGGAAGTAGAACCAGCCCCAGTCGATCGAATCGATGAACCGGTAGATGCCCTCGCCATTCTGGTATTCGCGGATCGTCTCCCACTCCTTGGCGCCGGCGAAGAGCTGGCTGGTGATCTCGGCGGTGCCGCCCGGGGCGATCTCGACCGTGGGGTGGCGCGCCTCGACCTGGTAGATGTCGGCCGAGGCCACGTATTTCGCGACCGAGGTGAAGGCCTGGCCGGGCTCGGGGATCAGCGTGGTCATCCAATAGTGGTCGGTGAAGCCGATCCAGCCGTTCTGCTCGACCGCGACGACATCGGCGCGGGCGCCCTCGCGTTCGACGAAATCCATATCCGGCATGTCGCCGTAGTTGATTTCCTCGAGCTCGTCGTCGGTCTGGCGCACAACGCCTTCGTGGATGATGAAAAACCCGGTCTGGTCGGCCGGTTCGCCGTGCCGGGCGACGATGCCGTAGGGCGCCATGCGCAGGGGCGCGGCGCCGGTGTTTTCCGCACTTTGGGTGACGGTGAAAAGGAAGTCGGCGTCGACCGAGATCTCGCGGCGGAAGGTCACGCCCTTGCCATTGTCCCAGCGCAGCACGATCGGCGCATCGACGCCCAGCGCGGTGCCGCTTTCGACCTGCCATTCGGTGTTGGCGTCGGGCACGTCCTCGAACGACAATTCGCCGCCCGGAACCCAGCCATAGAGCGCGTAATAGGCGTTCGCCTGGCCCACCGGCGACAACAGCGTCACGGTCGGGCTGTCGGGTTCCTGCTGGACCCGGTAGTCCTTCAGCGCCAGCTGGTCGATGCGCCCGCCAGTGAGCGAGATCGCGCCCGAGACCCGCGGCGTGTCGATCTCGATCCGCGCAGACTGCGGCGCGGCGGGCGCGGTGTCGGACTGGGCCGCGGGCGCGGCGCCCGGACCGGTGGTAGCGGCGGGTGGCACCGCGGCGGTCTCGGGTGCGGCGGGCGCCTGGGTCGAGACGGTGGCCGGTGGGGTCTGGTCCAGCGCCGGCTCTTCCGGCGGGAACACGATGAACCACACCAGGATCACCAGGAAACTCAAGGCCGTGGCCAGGATGAGGTTCTTGTTCTGGTCGTCCATCTCGCGCCGCCCGCGCCACTCTTTCAGATCAGGCGTGGTTCAACCCTCCGATCGCCCAAAGGTCAAGCGGATTCCCGGACCGGCGCCCCTTGACCCTATCAAGGCGCCGCCGCGCAGATTTCAAGCCAAAGCGCTGGTTCCCTGCCGCAACGGCCTCGGGATCGCGCCAACGGGGCTCCACTGCCGGTCCCGTCGAGCGGATCGAACTGCATGGGTTGCTGACCTGGGCCGTCGAACCCACAGCGCCAGCCAACGCTGCACGACGAGCTGCAGTCGGGGAACGCGAGCCCATAATGTGCGATCCGATGGCAGGATATTTGGATAGCCCTGGCCTGAAGCGCAGATTGGTGACAGCGAGGGAAGCCGGGCCATCGCCGACCCGCGGGGTGGCGAACCGACCTCTAAACGGCGGCGCTTATTGGCTGTCGCATCCGTACGACTTCAAGCGGTGCGCGAGGCTGGACCGATCGCCGCCCCACCGGGGCGGGTCGGCGATGGCGCGGCGGCGCTGCGCGCCTTGAGTCCGCGCCGGGGACGCCGCCAGGTGTCGCCATCGCGTCAGAGTCCGCCACGTGCGTCCATTCCCGGGGCAATCCCAATCCCCTGCAACGCGAACTTGCCAGGAATATTGGGAAGCCCCTCGTCCACCCCCAAGCCAGCCTCAACCGGTCCGGTCGTGGCCATCAAACCCGCCTCTCCCAGCCGGGATCAGCCGGCCTGGCGGGTAATCTTGGGTTGCTCGCGCAGCCTGGCGCGATGCGCACCGATCCAGTCGAGCGTCTCCGCAAACGGCATTGGCCGCGCGATGGAATAGCCTTGCACATGGCCGCAGCCGAGCTGCGCCAACAACGCGTGCTCGCCCACCGACTCGACACCTTCAGCCAGCGTGTTGATGCCCAGCCGGTCCGCCATCTCGAGAATCGCCGCCAGTACGTCCTGCTGCTCGCGGTCTGTATCGACATTGGCCACGAACGACCGGTCAATCTTGATCCGCCCCACCGAGAATCGCCGGATGCTCGCCAGCGAGGCGTGGCCCATGCCGAAATCGTCCAGATCGATGCCGCAGCCCATCTTGGCCAGTTGCCCCAAGTTGCGGGTCACCACGTCGTTGTCCGCTCGGCACAGCACCGCCTCTAGGACTTCGATGGTCAGCCGCTCGGGCGCGAGGTCGAAACGGTCGAGCTCCCACCGGATCCTGTCGACCAGCGTCGGATCGCTCAATTCGTCGCGCGAGAAATTGACGCCCACATGCGGCATCCTCAGTCCGGCTTTGTCCCAGGTCTGCAGCGCGCTCAGCGACTGGTACAGCATCACCTCTCCCAGACGGCCGGTCAGCCCGGCCGCGGCGATCGCCGGCAGAAACACGCCCGGCAGAATCATCCCGCGCTCGGGATGTTCCCAGCGCGCCAGCGCCTCCATGCCCGAGACGTCGCCGGTATCGGTGCATAGTTGTGGTTGGAACCACGCGCCAATCTGACCGCATTCCAAGGCCTCGGCCACCTCGCCGACCAGGCCCGACCGCACGATGCGGGTTCGCGGCGGCTGCGCCGAATAGGCCCGGATCGCCGCGGTGCCGCTCGATTGCGCCTCGACCAGCGCGCTTTCGGCCGCGTCGAGGCAGGCGGCGGCGGTCATTTCCGAGGCGCGCCGCGGCAGGCAGAACCCGATCGAGGCGGTCAGAAACAGCCGAAGCCCGTCGATGACGATCGGTTCCGACACCGCCTGCTGCAGGCGTGCCGAGAGCTGCACCATGATCTCCAGATCCAGCCTTCGCGCCGGCGCCAGGGCGATGGCGAAGACCGCGCCATCAATCCGGCTGGCAACGTCGCCGTCGCGCAGCACCGTCTGCAACCGCGCGGCCACCTGGCGGAGGATGTCATCGGCAGCCCCGTCTCCATGCTGCTGGCGGCACGAGGCGAAATCGTCGATCTCCATGGTCAGGGCAGCGGTCCGCAGCCCGGTCTGCGGCGCCTCCGCGAAGGCCTTGTCGAGCGCGGCGCGAAGCCGGTCGCGCAACGGCAGCCCGGTGATCGCGTCGCCGTTTCGGGCGCCTGCATCCGCAACGGCCATCGGTGTGAACAGCCCGACCAGCCCAAGCACTGCGGGCAGAAGCACCGCCATGAACAGCAACACGCCCTCGCCGCCGTACCAATAGCCGCCCAGCGTCAGCGCCGGCACGAAGGCCAGGATCTGCGGCCCGAATAGCGCGGTTTTGACGGTCAGTTTCAGGTGCCTGGCCCAGCGGCCGAGTGTCTTCGCCATGACGATGCCCCAAGATCTGCGGCGCGGGGCCATAGCGCCCCGACGTGTCGGCAGGACCCTAGGCCGTGCGAAGTCAGTGCGCGGTTAACGGCGGCATCCGAATTAGGACGGATTTTCCTCAATTGCCCCAGGGTCGCGGGCGAGCCCTGCGAAATCGAAGAGCTTGGGGTCCAACAGATGCGACGGGCGGGCGTTCATCAGCGCGCGGAACATCTTCTGCCGCCGGCCCGGATGCGCCCGCTCCCAGCCGTCGATCAGCGCCTTGATCTGCTGGCGTTGCAGCCCGTCCTGGCTGCCGCAGAGATCGCAGGGGATGATCGGGTAGCCCATGGCGCGGGCGAAGCGGTCGCAATCGGCCTCGGCCACATGGGCCAGCGGGCGCAGGACAAAGAGATCGGCGGCCTCGTTCAAAAGCTTCGGCGGCATCGCCGCCAGGCGAGAGCCGTGAAACAGGTTCAAAAAGAAGGTCTCGAGGATGTCGTCGCGGTGGTGGCCGAGGACCACTGCCGTACAGCCCTCTTCCCGCGCGATGCGGTAGAGATTGCCGCGCCGGAGCCGCGAGCAGAGCGCGCAATAAGTCCGCCCCCGGGGCACCTTGTCGACGACGACGGAATAGGTGTCCTGGTATTCGATCCGATGCGGCACGCCCATCTTTGTCAGGAAATCGGGCAGCACGGTCGCGGGAAAACCCGGCTGGCCCTGGTCGAGGTTGCAGGCCAAAAGCTCGACCGGCAGAAGCCCGCGCCATTTCAGCTCATGCAGGGCCGCGAGCAGCGTGTAGCTGTCCTTGCCGCCCGAGAGGCATACCAGCCACCGTACCCCGCGCTCGGCCATGCCATACTGCTCGACCGCCTCGCGGGTCTGCCGCACGATGCGTTTGCGGAGCTTCTTGAACTCCGTCGTCGCGGGCGCGCCTTTGAAGAGCGGATGGATATCGTCGCCGGCATCGAGCATGGGTTGCGTTCTGCCAAAACCGGCGGCGCAAGGGAAGCGCTTTGGCTTGAGAGGGCCGCGGTGACGGGCTAACAGAGGGCCGATGAGGACGCCATGACATCCGAGCCCGAGACCCGCGATTGGTTCGCCACCGCCCGCACGCTTTCCGAGGCGCTGCCCTACCTGCAGCGCTACGACGGCGCCACCGTGGTGATCAAATTCGGCGGTCACGCGATGGGCGACGACGCCGCGATGGCCGGGTTCGCCCGCGACGTGGTGCTGATGCGCCATGTGGGCATCAACCCGGTGGTGGTGCATGGCGGCGGGCCGATGATCAACGAGCTACTGGCGCGGCTCGACATCCAATCGGAGTTCGTCGGCGGCAAGCGGGTCACCGACACGGCCACGGTCGAGGTGGTCGAGATGGTGCTGTCGGGCCGGGTCGGCAAGCGCATCGTGCAGGCGATCAACGCGCAAGGCGGCCGCGCGGTGGGGCTGTCGGGCAAGGACGCGAACCTGATGGTCTGCGAGCAGACCGACCCCGCGCTCGGCTTCGTCGGCACGCCGGTCGAGATGAACGCCGATTACCTGCGGTCCTTGGCGGCGGCCGAGATCATCCCCGTGATCGCGCCGATCGGGGCGGGGCGGGCCGGCGAGACCTTCAACGTCAACGGCGACACCGCGGCCGGAGCGATTGCAGCGGCGCTGAAGGCCGACCGGCTGTTGCTCTTGACCGATGTCGAGGGGGTCAAGGATGCCGACGGAACGCTGATCAGCGAGCTGACCCAGGCCCGGGCGCACGCGCTGATCCGCGACGGCGTGATCGCTGGCGGCATGATCCCGAAGACCGAGACCGCGCTGCACGCGATGGAACACGGTGTGCGCGCCGTGGTGATCCTCGACGGCCGCGCCCCCAACGCCTGCCTGTTGGAGCTTTTCACCGAACACGGCGCGGGCTCCTTGATCAAGGGGTGAGGCGGTGGGGGGCTGGCAATTTGGTAGGTGACATCGTCATTTCGCCAAAGTGCCGCTCTGAGCACATGGACGAAAGTGCCCGCACGGCCCAGCGGCCGCCCGCGGGTTGGCGCCCGGACGGCTGAACGGCTCGATTTATTGTGCAAGATCATTGCTCCGCTTCCACTGAGCGCCCAACGGCAGCAAAGCGCCGACCCACCGGGGCGGGCCGCCGCTGGGCCGGGGCGACTTCGTCGCTGTTAACCCGGCCCGGGGCATTGGTTTCGGCGTCGCTCAACGCCACCCATACAGGGCGAGCCCGCGATGGGTACAGCGGCGCTACGCGCTTTGAGGCCGTGCCCGGCGCAGCGCGTTGGCCGCTGACCTAAAGAATGCCGCATCCCAACCTCAGAATGCGAAGTCAGTGCGCCTACCGGCAACCCGCGGTTCGGGCTTCGCCGCGAACGGGCCGCACCCGCTGGGTGATCAGCCGGGGCCAGCGCCGACCCGCGGGATGGCGAGCCGACGTCTATTCGGGTGCACTTTATGGTTGTCGAGTCCGCAGGACCTCCAGCTGTGCGCAAGCCTCGACCAATCGCCACCCCTCCAGGGCGTTCGTGGCCGCCCGAAAAGGTCCACTGGACCTTTTTCGGGCTACGAACTGGCAATGTGCCCGGCGGGGCTGCGCCCCTTGATTCCATGCCCAAGGCAGCGCGTCGGTCTCTGCCCCACGCCATTTCCCGCCTTGACCTTCGCCGGAACCCGACTTGATCTAGGGCCCATGGAGTCCGAAGCTGTCATCCGCCTGACCCTGTTCCTGGGCCTCTTCGCGCTTTTTGCCGCACTCGAGGCCTGGTGGCCGAAACGGGCGCGGGTGCAGCCGCGGCAATCCCGCTGGCTGACCAACTGGTCGCTGGTGGTGATCGACACCGCCCTGCTGCGGCTCTTTGCCGTCGCCGCCCCGCTTCTGGCCATCGGCGCGGCGATCGACGCCGGCCGGTTGGGCTGGGGGCTCTTCAACCAGATCGCCCTGCCCCAATGGCTTGAGATCGTCCTTGCCGTCGCCATCCTCGACCTGGCGATCTGGGCCCAGCACGTGGCGATGCACAAGGTCCCCCTACTCTGGCGGCTGCACCGGGTGCACCATGCCGACCGCGACATGGACGTCACCACCGCGATCCGCTTCCACCCGCTGGAGATCGCCGTGTCGATAGCGATCAAGATCGCGCTGGTCTATGCGCTCGGACCCGCGGCGTTGGCCGTGCTGATCTTCGAGATCGTGCTGAACGGCACGGCGATGTTCTCGCATGCCAACCTCGCGCTGCCTGCGCGTGTCGAGCGGGCGCTGCGCTGGGTCCTGGTGACGCCCGACATGCACCGGATCCACCACTCGGTCGACCGGGTCGAGCACGACACCAATTACGGCTTCGCGCTGTCGGTCTGGGACCGGCTGTTTTCCACCTACACCGCCGATCCGGCAGCGGGGCACCAGGGCATGACAGTGGGCCTGCGCTGGCAGGACGACCGGCCGGCGCGGCTGGGCTGGAGCCTGCGCCTGCCGTTCCGCCCCCTATGACCTACGCCGAGGTGTCAGCCGCGGTCGAGGCGGTCGAGCTCGAGGTCTTCGGCGCCTTCCACCCCGCGCCCGACGACGGCGCGCCCGCGGGCACCGCGACGCTGATGCTGCTGGGCCCGCGCGAGCCGGGGTTCTGGGCGCATGTCTCGAAAGCGCCGGAATTCGCCGACGGCGCGGCCGATCCGCTCGACCGCTGGTCGTCGCGAGTGATCGGCGGGCTGGCGACGGCCTTGGGCGGCACGGCGCTGTTTCCGTTCGGCGGCCCGCCCTACCGGCCGTTCATCGCCTGGGCGCTGCGGTCGGGGCGGGCCTGGCAGTCGCCCGCCACGCTGTTGGTGCACGACCGGGCCGGGCTGATGGTGTCCTATCGCGGCGCGCTGGCGCTGCCGGACCGGTTGGACCTGCCCGCCCCGCCCGCTTGCCCCTGCGATAGCTGCGACGCCCGCCCCTGCCTGACCGCCTGCCCGGTGGCCGCGCTTTCGCCCGACGGCTACGACCTTGCCGCCTGCCACGGGTTTCTCGACCGGGAGGCGGGCCGGGACTGCATGGATCGGGGCTGCGCCGCACGGCGGGTCTGTCCCGTGTCGCAAAGCTATGGCAGGCTGGCAGAGCAATCGGCGTTCCACATGAGGGCCTTCCACCGATGAGTTTGCGGCTGATCCTGACCCGCCATGCCAAGTCGAGTTGGGGCAATCCCGGCCTCGGCGACCACGACCGTCCGCTGAACGGGCGCGGGCGCACCTCGGCCGAGAAGATCGGCGCCTGGCTGGCGGCGCGCGGCGACGTGCCCGGGGCGGTGCTGTCCTCGACCTCGGCGCGCACCCGCGAGACCTGGGCGCGCATGGCCCCGGCCTTCGCCGACGCGCCCGAGCCACGGTGGGAAGGCGCGCTCTACCACGCCGGGCCGCAGACGATGCTGGAGGTCCTGCAAACCGCGCCGCCGGCAGCTCGCGTGCTGCTCCTGGCACACAACCCGGGCATCGCCGAATTCGCCGCCCGCATCGTGACCCAGCCGCCCGACCATCCGCGGTTCGACGACTACCCCACGGCGGCGACCACAGTGATCGACTTCGACGTTGGCGCCTGGGCGGACGTGGATTGGCGCATGGGCACGCCGGTGGCCTTTGCAATCCCGCGGGAGCTGTAGGGGCGTTGACCGCACTACTCGATGCAGGGGCTGCAGGCGGGCTCTGACTGTCGATCGCAGAGGCAAGCCGCTTCGAAGCGGCTTAGGCCAAGCGGCTTCGAAGCCGCTTGTGCAACGCGTTTCGAAAGGCGTTCTCTGAAGGCCCTTCGAAGGGCCTTCCACGCCGCTACGCCACACCCAGGCGAGATCGGGATTGCCCGATGCCGCCGGACCGCCTCGCCGGTGTTGATCTCTCGCTGGTTTTGCTGCCGTCCGGGTGGGGCCGTATCGGAAGTGGCGGCGCCGCCAGGTGACATATCCGTTCGGTCTGCAGGACACGCGCCCACGCGCACCCGCTGCGATCTTGAGGACCTGTCCCTGCACCCAATGAAGGAGGTGGTCTTCGGGACCGGAATTCGTCGGAACACGCGGGGTGCCACCCCCGCGCGGAAGCTTCAGGCGAGAGATTTGCACAGTTCGGGTTAGAAAAACGTTAGACCACCGCGCGGTTTTCCCGGGCGGTGGTCCTTTGAGATCGCCGGGGCGTCCCGGCGGGCGTGGTGCATTTAGTGCCGCTTGACCGACGGCAGGCAGACCTCTTCCGGCTGATCGCTTTCGTACTCCTGGTTCTCAGCGAGTTGGTTGTCGACCTCAAACCGCTTGCGGAGCGCCGTCGTGTTGCCAATCGCGATGCGATAGCAGACGTAGTGGATTTCCGGTTCGACCATTGGGAAATCTCCCCCTTCGCCGTTTATCGGGTTTTCGAACTCGCCCTCCATCGGGTTGCAGATCCGGACGGCTTCCAGAATGTCGAACTGGGTATTGCCGAATTGATCGATGGCATTGGCCTTGTACTGCAGCGCCCGGGCACCGGAGATCTTGTGGCACATATATGTGTTCTGAGACCCGCCGAACGGCGGAGGCATCTGCGCCGAGGCCATCAACGGCGAGAGGACGAAAACGGCGGCGGCAATGAAAAAAGCGAATCGCATCACTAACTCCTTTGAACAAATCGCAGGAGCCTTTTGGCAGGCCGCCGGGCGCTGCATCAGTCCGGAATTCCGTACCGAGACGAAGAGAGGCCCCCGCGGTGCGGAGGCCTTAAGTCGTGCGATCTGAAACCCTCAGTGTCCGAGGATCTGGCTGAGGAACAGCTTGGTGCGGTCGCTCTTGGGGTTGTTGAAGAACTCTTCGGGCTCGTTCTGTTCGACGATTTGGCCCTGATCCATGAAGATCACTCGGTTCGCCACCTGGCGGGCAAAGCCCATCTCGTGGGTCACCACCAGCATGGTCATGCCGTCCTCGGCCAGCGAGATCATCGTGTCGAGCACTTCCTTGATCATCTCGGGGTCAAGCGCGGAGGTGGGTTCGTCGAACAGCATGATCTGCGGGCGCATGCACAGCGAGCGGGCGATCGCCACCCGCTGCTGCTGGCCGCCCGACAGCTGGCCGGGATACTTCAACGCCTGTTCCGGGATTTTCACCTTCTCCAGGTAATGCATTGCCGTCTCGTCGGCTTCCTTCTTGGGCGTCTTGCGCACCCAGATCGGGGCCAGCGTGCAATTGTCCATCACCGTCAGATGCGGGAACAGGTTGAAGTGCTGGAACACCATGCCGACCTCGGCGCGGACCTTGTCGACGTTTTTTAGATCGCTGGTCAGCGCCGTGCCATTGACCTCAATGCTGCCCGCCTGGTGCTCTTCCAGCGCATTGATGCAGCGGATCAATGTCGACTTGCCCGACCCCGAAGGTCCACAAATCACGATCCGCTCGCCTCGGTTCACCGTCAAATCGATGTCGCGCAGGACGTGGAACGAGCCGTACCACTTGTTCATGTCGGTGATTTGGATCGCGACTTCGTCGCTGACTTGCATGTGCGACCGGTCAATCTCTCGGTCGACCATGGTTTCGTGGGTGTGTTCAACCATATCTCAGGTCTCCCTTAGCGATGATCGGTCCGCAGCCGCCGTTCGAGATACATCGAATAGCGCGACATGCCGAAGCAGAAGATGAAGAACAGAAACGCGATGAAGGCAAAGAGCTCCCAGTAGATGCCGTTCCAGGCGGCATCGGCGCGGATCGCGTTCGACAGGCCCAAGGGATCCAAGAGCCCGATGATCGACACCAGGGTGGTGTCCTTGAAGATGCCGATGAAGGTCGACACGATCCCCGGGATCGAAATCTTCAACGCCTGCGGCATGATGATCAGCCGCTGCGACTGCCAGTAGTCGAGGCCGAGCGAGTCGGCGCCCTCGTATTGGCCCTTGGGCAACGCGGCCAGACCGCCGCGGATCACCTCGGCCATATAGGCCGCGGCGAAGAGCGTCACCATGATCATCACCCGAAGAATGATGTCGAAATTCGTGCCCGGCGGCATGAAGATGTTCAAGAGCGTCGAGGCCACAAACAACAGCGTGATCAGCGGCACGCCGCGGATGAACTCGATAAAGCCCACACAGATCGCCTTGACGATCAGCAAATCCGACTGGCGGCCGAGCGCCAGGACGATGCCGATCGGCAGCGACACGCCGATGGCGACGACGCCGATCATGATCGACAGCATGAAGCCGCCGAAGTTGCGCGACTCGACCGGCTCCAGCCCGATCGGGATGATGCTGGCAAGGACGCCCGACAGCGGGCCCACCAGGAACAGCCACCAGACGATCACCGCCAGGACCGCGATGATCATCCCGGCCAGGCCGCCCAGGATCGGCTCGACGAACTTGTGCGCGAAGTAGCCGACGGCGAGACCTGCAGCGACCATCAGCGGCGCCCAGATCGTGCCGCCCCACATTAGCCAGGGGAACAGGAACGGATAGGCCGCGGTCACGTATAACAGCCAGCGCGGCGCCCAGGGGAACAGGACCGGCGCCAGCGCGCCGAAGAGCAGCACGAAGGCCAGGATCGGGCGCCAGTAGAGCTCGGACGGATAGAAACCGAAGGTCAGCTGCAACCAACGCTCGCGGATCACGGCCCAGCAGGCGTGGCCGTGGGTGTCGCCCCACGTGGCGTTCATCACCTCACGGCATTCGTTGAGCGAATCCGCGACCCAAACCGACTGAAAGACCCAAGGGATCAGTCCGGCCAGGAGATAGCCGATGAAAGCCAGCGAGATCACCGTCAGGATGGTGTTCCACAAATTCGAGAACAGGTTTGCGCGCAGCCAGCCCAGGACGCCGACCGAGGTCAGCGGCGGCGACTGTTCGGGCAGCATTTCGGTGCGGACGAAGGACGTATCAGCCATTTTACCGCTCCACCAATTTCACGCGATTGTTGTACCAGTTCATCACCGCCGAGATCAGCAGCGAGATCGACAGGTAGACCAGCATCAGCAAGAGCACGCATTCCAGCTCGCGCCCGGTCTGGTTCATGGTGATCCCACCAAGTGTGCCGGTGATGTCCATGTAGCCCACCGCGATCGCCAGCGACGAGTTCTTGGTCAGGTTCAGATAGTTCGAGATCAGCGGCGGGATGATCACCCGAAGCGCCTGAGGCAGGACCACGAGGCTCATGATCCGGTTCGGGCGCAGGCCCAGGGCGCCGGCGGCCTCGGTTTGACCCTTCGAGATCGCCAGGATGCCGCCGCGTACGATCTCGGCGATGAAGGCGGCGGTGTAGAGTGACAGCGCCAGCCACAGCGCGATCAGCGAGTTCCTTAAGTGAGTGCCGCCCTGGAAATTGAAGCCCTTCAACGCCGGATAGCCCAGATGGAAGCCGAGCGCGACCAGAAGCGCGGCCATCGGCAGCACCAGGATGCCGAGGTTGATGTACCAGGTGGTCGGGCGGTCGCCGGTGGCCTCCTGGATGCGATTGGCGCGCGCCGTGACCTTACGCACGGCGAAAATGCAAACGCCAAGCACCACCAGGATCGCGATCAGGTCCAGCGAGATATTGAACCGCATGGAGCTTGCGCCAAAGAGGCTGATGTCGCCCAACGAGCGCGAGAACAGCGGCTCGGGGATATAGACCCCGCGATTGGTGACCGCGACGGTATCGAAGAAGTTCATCGTTGCCGTCGGTTCCTCGCCTCGGAACGCGCGCGGCGCCGGCAGGCTTTCGATCAGGATCGCCATGACCAGAACGATCCACAGCAGGACGGGGACGTTGCGGAACATCTCGACGTAAACCGTCATGATCCGCGCCACCAGCCAGTTCGACGACAGCCGCAACACGCCCACCAACACACCCACGACGGTTGCCGTGATGCAGCCCAGAACCGCCACTACCAGCGTGTTCAACAAGCCGATGAACGAGGCGCGCAGATGCGTGTCGCGGCTGGTGTAGTCCAGAAGGCGCTGGTTGATGTCGTAGCTCGCCGGATCGCGGAAGAACCCGAAATCGATGGGTTTGCCCAGCGTCGCGAGGTTGGTCAGCGTGTTGTTGATCAGCCACGCCGCCAGAAGCATGAAGCCCATCATCGCGACAACCTGGATGGTCAGAGACCGATACCGGGTGTCGTAGATCAGCATACTCAGCCGAAACGACTCCTTCGGGGGGTCGGTGAGTGTGGTCATGGGACGTTCCCTGTTCTCCCTGGGGCCTCCTCCCGACGCGTTTGTCTACGCGTTCCCGGGCCCAGGTGATTTTGTATAGCAGAAGGGCGCAGGATCACCTGCGCCCTTTGCCGAGAGTATCTTACCGGAACGGCGGCGAGTAGATCAGCCCGCCATCGGTCCATTGCGCGTTGAGCCCGCGCGCCAGCCCGATCGGAGTGTTTTCGCCGATGTTCTTTTCGAACACCTCGCCGTAGTTGCCCTGGCTCTTGATCGCGCGCCGGGCCCATTCGGCGTCAAGCCCGATCATTTCGCCGAGGTTGCCCTCGGTGCCCAAGAGACGGTTGACTTCGGGGTTGTTGGTCCCGCCGGACAATTCGTCGACATTGGCCGAGGTCACGCCAAGCTCTTCGGCGGTGATCATGGCATTCAACACCCAGCGGACGATGTCGCCCCACTCGTTGTCGCCGTGACGCACCAGCGGGCCCAGCGGCTCTTTCGAGATGATCTCGGGCAGAAGCACGTGGTCGCCCGGGTTCTCGAAGGTCGCGCGGGTCGCGGCGAGGCCCGAGGCGTCGGTGGTGTAGACGTCACAGGCGCCGGCAAGGTACTGCTGCTGCGCTTCGGCGTTGGTTTCGATCGGCACCGGCTCGTAGCTGATGTTGTTGGACCGGAAGAAGTCCGCCAGGTTCAACTCGGTGGTGGTGCCGGTCTGGATGCAGACGGTGGCGCCGTCGAGTTCTTTGGCCGACGTCACGCCCAGATCCTTGGGCACCATGAAGCCCTGGCCGTCATAGTAGTTGACGCCCACGAACTCGAACTTCAGGTCGTTGTCGCGGCTGAAGGTCCAGGTGGTGTTCCGGGCCAGCATGTCGACCTCGCCCGAGGCGAGTGCGGTGAAACGGGTCTTGCCGGTGGTCGGGATGAACTCGACCGCACCGGGATCGCTCAGAACGGCGTCGGCAACGGCGCGGCAGACCGCCACGTCAAAGCCCGCCCAGTTGCCGGCCGCGTCAGGGGCCGCAAAGCCCACAAGGCCGGTCGACACGCCACAGTTCAACTTGCCGCGTGCCTTGATGTCGTCCACCGTGGCCGCATGCGCGGCGCCGGCGGCGAGGCCAGCGACGGTGAGCGCGCCAAGAATTACGGATTTTCTCATGTGTACCTCTTCCTGATTTGCCGCCTGTGAGTAAGGCGGTTTCCTCGGCCCCAAGGCCGGTTCGCGATGGTGCGAAGGCATATGTCCCCCTCAGCATTCAGGAGTGTGGGCGAAATGGGCCAAGAAGGTCAAGGCCGCACTGGGGGAAACGCAGTGTTTATGCGGACAAATCGAACATAGGGGAAAATCTGGTAAGCTATTCAGCAATCACGCTTAATTCCGGCTCATCTGATAAAACGAATGGGCGTGGAGAAAGCCGCGCCGTTTCAGCGCGGCGGCCTCGGTGGCCTCTTCGTCCGCGCCCCATTGCTCTTCCTGCCAGGTCTCATCGATTCTCGACCGTGACCAGAGTTCGAAAAGCGGCATCACGTCATGCGTCGCCGCAAGGGCGATTACCAGCGAGCCGGACAGGCTGACGAGGTCGTGAAACCCGGTCAATTCGAACGGTGTCATCCGTTCGACCGGCGCAGCCAGCCGCGCCAGACTGTTCGCCGGCTGGGCGATGTGCACGACGCCTTCCACCGGGATCAGACGGGCGCCGAGCGCCTCGGCCGCCCAGTCGAGCAGCGGGTCCCAGGCTGCGGATTGGCGCCGGACCAACGCCTCGGGTTCCGCCGCGCGATAGCAGGTCAGATCGGCGTCGCCATAGGCGGTCAGCATCGCCACCACCTCGGCCCGCTGCGCACTGACCTTGTCGATGGCGGCATTGGCCGAGCGGGTTACCGGCATCGCCTGGGGATCGACCACGTCCTGCTGCGCCTGCCATTCGCCGGCGATCGCGTCTGCCATGGCGCGGGTCGGCACCACCAGCGGTGCCTTGGCCGGAGTGCGCACCGGACGTTCGTCGAGCCGCACGCCGAAGCCGTGCGCGTCGTCAACCACCGTGGCCTCGGTCCAGAACCGCCGCGCCTTCCACTCGGTCATGCCAGATCCTCGAACGGGTCGGGGGCGGCGTCGGCGGCGCGCCAGCCGAGGCTGTCCCAGGTCCGCGCCATATGCGGCGGCAGCGGCGCGGTGAAACTCATCTCGGCCCCCGTTATCGGATGCGTCAGGCGCAAGAGCCGCGCGTGGAGGTGCAGCTTGCGGCTGATCTCTCCGCCGAGCTGCGCGCCCCAGCCGTCGCCCAGGTTCTCCTGCCCCGAGCCGCCGTATTTGCCGTCGCCGACGATCGGATGGCCGATCTCGGCCAGATGCGCGCGCAGTTGGTGGGTGCGCCCGGTCACCGGCACCAGCGCCAACCAGGCGGCGCGCTTGGCCAGCGTCTCGACCACCGTGTAGTCGGTCGTGGCGTGCTTGGCCCCAGGCGTTGCCGCGACCTGGCCGGGGTGAACGCAGCGCATCTTCTCCGCCTCGCCCTTCGCCCCGTGCCCCGGTGCCTTGACCAGGCCATAGCGGATCGTGCCGGTCGCCGGGCTCGGCACCCCGGCGACGGCGGCCCAGTAGATCTTGCGGGTCTCGCGCGCCCGGAACGCTGCGGTCAGCTTGCCGGCCGCGGCCTGGGTCCGCGCCAGAAGCAGCACGCCCGAGGTGTCCTTGTCGAGCCGGTGCACCAGGCGCGGGTTTTCGTCCAGACCGAAACGCAGAGCGGGGCCGAGCGCGTCGAGATGCCGGGTCAGCCCGCTGCCGCCTTGGACCGGCAGGCCCGCCGGCTTGTTCAGCGCCAGCAGGTGGTCGTCTCGGTAAAGCACCGCCGCCTGGATCATCGCAGCGTCGGCCTCCGGGATGGGGTTCGGCGCCCTCGGGGTGCGGTCTGCGGCGGCGTCCGGCAGCGGCGGCACCCGCACCGCCTGCCCCGGCGCGACGCGCGTCGCGGCCTTAACCCGGCCACCGTCGACGCGGATCTCGCCCTTTCGGCACATCTTCTCGATACGGCCCTGGCTCACTTGCGGGAAATGCCGCCGGAACCAGCGGTCGAGACGCTGTTCGGCCTCGTCCGGCCCCACGGTCAAGACCTGCACACCGGTCATGCCAGAACCGCCCGCGCCGCCATCAGACCCAGGGCGATGCCGGCCAGCGACAGCGCCACCGATCCGGCCACATAGGCGCCGGCCAAGCCCACTTGCCCACGCTCGTAGAGCGTCAGCGCGTCGAGCGAAAAGGCCGAGAAGGTGGTGAAGCCGCCAAGCACGCCGGTCATCAGGAACGGCGCCCACCTTGTGGCCGAAAGATGCGCCAGCAGCACGACCAGCACGCCTATCAGAAACGAGCCCAAGACATTCACCGCGAGAGTGCCCCAAGGAAAACCGTGCCCCATGATCCGCACCGCCGCGACGCCCGCGAGGTACCGAGCGCTGGCGCCGAGCGCACCGCCGAGGGCGACTTGTCCGAGAGTCCAGATCATCGCGCGGTGTCTCCGCCCCGGGCGGGGGTTTGTCAAGGCGGCGAGATGGGCCACGGCAGCCCGGCCAAGGGGCCTTTCGCCCGGCCGGGCGCCGGCGGGTCAACCGGACCCGATCGTGGCCGGGTTTTCCGGACTTTGCAGCGCAGCGGGCCGGTCTTAGGATCGCAGCCGGGAGGAGCGAGCATGTTTGCCGTAGCAGATACCGACCGGCTGGTGCACGACGCGGTCATCACCGCGGACCAGGCTCGCATCATCGAAGCGCGCGCGCGTGAAACCATGGTGTCGCTGGGCATCAACGCGATCCTCACGCTGGGCATCCTGTTTGCGACCGGCGGGCTGATCGTGTTTCTGGCCAACGCCGTCGCCGTCGCAGTGTTCGGCGCGCTGGCCCTCGGCATCGGACTGGCGATCCTGTTTGGCGGATCGGAGCTTTATCGCATGTTCGGCACCGCCGCCGCGCTGATCGGCGCCGGCATGCTGCTCGGCGGCGCGACGGTCGAGCTTTTGGACACGTTCGAGGATCAGGCCGGATCGGTGATGGCGGCCGGCGGGCTGGTGGTGCTCGGCCTTGCCGCCTGGGGCTTTCTGAAGGCGCATCCGGCGCTGCGCTTCGTCATGGGCGCGATCTTTCTGATGGGCCTGGCGATGCATCTGGGCGGCTTGGCGATCTTGCTGGAGCAAAGCGAGGTCACGGGGTTCTTCAAGGCACTGTTCCACCTCTACGCGGCTTGCCTTTTGGTGGCGGCGGGAGCACTGGTGGACGTGCGGTTCGTGACCGCGTTGGCGATCGTGCCCTTCGCGCAGATGCTGGAAACCGGGACGGCCTATTGGCACGCGGTCTATGTGTTCTATTCGCCCGAACCGACGCTCAGCATCCTGCAGATGGCCGTTCTGGTCGGCGTTTGCGTCGTCCTCGCCCATCGCCTTGGCGAGCGGCTGGCGCGGCACGCGCGGGTTCTGGCGGTGATGGGCTTTGTCGTGGCGAACCTCTCCGCATTGGTGGGCTCGCTTTGGGGCGACGTGGTCGGCGAGACCTTGTGGGGGCCGGGGTCGTTCAGCGCATCGGGCCTGGATTGGGAGGCGTATGAGGCGGCGCGCGAGGCGTTCCTGGCGTCGGCCCTGGCGATCTCGGAGAACGTGTTCTCGATCCTCTGGGCGGTGGCCTTGGTCGCGATGGTGTTCTGGGCGGCGCATGCCAACCAGCGCGGGCTCTTCAACGCATCGCTGACCTTCGGCGCGATCCACGCCTACACGCAGTTCTTCGAAAGCTTCGGCGACGAGCCCTTGGCCTATGTCATCGGCGGCTTGGCGGCGATCCCGCTGGCCTGGGGCATGTGGCGGTTCAACCAGGTTCTGAAGCGGCGGGCCGAGGCAGCGCCGTGACGCAAGGCGGATTGCGGTTTCAATGAAACACAGGGCATCGGAAATTGCATTCGAAATCAGCCTTTTGCCGAGTGAGAGACAGCGAAGCCCGAGTCACCGCAGACAAAATTCGTACTAGGCCCCGCGCTTCGACCGCAACTTCGCGAAAAAGTCGAGGCGCTTTTTCAGCTCGCGCTCGAAGCCCCGGTCGACCGGCTGGTAGTAGACCCCGCGTTTCATCGTCTCGGGGAAATAGTCCTGCCCGGAAAACCCGTCCTCGGCGTCGTGGTCGTAGGAATAGCCTTCGCCGTAGCCCTGGTCCTTCATCAGCCGGGTCGGTGCGTTGAGGATGTGCTTGGGCGGCGGCAGGCTGCCGGTCTTCCGGGCGGCGGCGGAGGCGGCCTTGTACGCGACGTAGGCCGCGTTCGATTTCGGCGCCAGCGCCAGATAGGCGACGGCCTCGGCCAGGGCCAGTTCGCCCTCGGGCGAACCGAGACGCTCGTAGGTGGCCCAGGCATCGAGGCAGAGCCGCTGCGCCTGGGGGTCGGCAAGGCCGATATCCTCGACCGACATCCGGGTGATCCGGCGCGCCAGATAACGCGGGTCCTCGCCGCCGTCGAGCATCCGCGCCAGCCAATAGAGCGCGGCGTCGGGGTCCGAGCCGCGAACCGATTTGTGCAAGGCCGAGATCAGGTTGTAATGCGCATCGCCCGACTTGTCGTATTGCGCGGCGCGTTTTTGCAGCCGTGCGACCAGCGCATCGCGGTCGAGTTTGTCGTCGGTCTTCCAGGCGGCGACCTGCTCGATCAGATTCAAGAGCGCGCGGCCGTCGCCATCGGCCATCTCCATCAGCGCATCACGCGCCTCGCCGGTCAGCGGCAGCGCGCGGCCCAGATCGCGTTCGGCGCGTTGTGCCAGAAGCTCGAGGTCGGCCAGAGACAAACGGTCGAGCACCAGAACCTGGGCGCGGCTGAGCAGGGCCGAGTTCAACTCGAAGGACGGGTTTTCGGTGGTCGCGCCCACCAGCAGGATGGTGCCGTCCTCCATATGCGGCAGGAACCCGTCTTGTTGGGCCTTGTTGAAGCGATGGATCTCGTCGACGAAAAGCAGCGTACCCTGCCCATTGGCGCGGCGGATCTTGGCCGCCTCGAAGACCTTTTTGAGGTCCGCGACGCCGGTGAAGATGGCGCTGATCTGGACGAAATGCAGGTCGGTCTCGTCGGCCAGGAGCCGGGCGATGGTGGTCTTACCGACCCCGGGCGGACCCCAGAAGATCAGCGAGCCGAGCGAGCCTGAGGCCAACATGACACCCAGCGGACCATCGGGGCCGAGCACCTGGTCCTGGCCGATGACCTCGGAGAGTTTTTTCGGGCGCAGCCGGTCGGCCAGCGGGCGCGGGGCGGTGCTGGTTTCCGGGTCCGGCAGGGTGTCGAAGAGATCGGCCATGCGCCGCCATGCTACGCCCGCGCCGCCCTTAAGAAAAGCGCGCCCGGCCTTCTTCTCGTCGCAAATACGCTCCGCGAAGCGGCCTGGCGCAGCCAGGCTCCGGGCCCGCGCCGTGCGCGGGCCTCCGGCGACGCCGAAGGCGGCGCAACTCCTGGCGGTGTTCGGCGCCGGCGCCAAGCCCGGCGCCGCGGGGCTCAGTCTTCGGCGGCCTCTTCGGCGGCAAGCCGTTCGCGATCCGCCGCGCCCTTGGCCTCGGTATCGCGGTCGACGAATTCGATGATCGCCATCGGTGCCATGTCGCCATAGCGGAAGCCGGCCTTCAAGACCCGCGTATAGCCGCCCTGGCGCTCGGCATAGCGCGGCCCGAGCACGTCAAAGAGCTTCTGGACATGGGCGTCCTGCTTAAGCTGGCTCGCCGCCTGGCGGCGGGCATGCAGATCGCCGCGCTTGCCCAGCGTGATCAGCTTGTCGGCAACGCGTTTCAGTTCCTTGGCCTTGGGCAGCGTCGTTTTGATCTGCTCGTGCTCGATCAGCGAGCCGGCCATGTTGGCGAAAAGCGCCTTGCGGTGCTCGTGGGTGCGGTTCAGGCGGCGATAGCCGCGGGCGTGACGCATTTTTTTTACTCCATGTGCCCTCTACGGGCGGTTTTGCTTTGTCCGGCCGGCGATGCGTGTCACCGGCTCTCCTTGGGGCGGGACGCCCGGTCTGTGGCGAAAGGGCCTTCGAAGGCCCTTTCCAAAGGCGTTTCGAAACGCCTTGTTCCGCGAAGATCAGAACTGGTCTTCGAACTTCTTCGCCAGATCCTCGATGTTCTCGGGCGGCCATTCCTCGACATCCATGCCCAGGTGCAGCCCCATGCCCGACAGCACCTCCTTGATTTCGTTCAAGGATTTGCGGCCGAAATTCGGCGTGCGCAGCATCTCGGCCTCGGTCTTCTGAATGAGATCGCCGATATAGACGATGTTGTCGTTCTTCAGGCAGTTCGCCGAGCGCACCGACAGCTCCAGCTCGTCGACCTTCTTCAGAAGCAGTGGGTTGAATTCCAGCCCGTCATCCTCGTCGGCACGGCCGGCCTGTTCCGGCTCGTCGAAATTGACGAAGATCGACAGCTGGTCCTGGATGATCCGCGCGGCATAGGCCACGGCGTCGTCGGGCGTGACCGAGCCGTCGGTTTCCAGCTTCAGCGTCAGCTTGTCGTAGTCCAGCACCTGGCCCTCGCGGGTCGGCTGCACGTCGTAGCTGACCTTGCGGACCGGCGAATAGATCGCATCGACCGGGATCATGCCGATCGGCGCGTCCTCGGGCCGGTTCTTGTCGGCGGCGACATAGCCCTTGCCGGTGTCGACGGTCAGTTCCATGAACAGATCCGCGCCCTCGTCGAGGTGGCAGATGACGTGGTCCTTGTTGAGGATCTCAATGCCGGCGCTTTCGGAGATATCGCCCGCGGTCACCACCATCGGGCCCTTGGCCGAGATCGACAGACGCTTCGGCCCCTCGACCTCCATCCGGATCGCCACACCCTTGAGGTTCAGCACCATGTCGGTGACGTCCTCGCGCACGCCGGCGACGGACGAAAACTCGTGCAGCACATTGTCGATCTGCACAGACGTGATCGCCGCGCCCTGCAGCGACGACAACAGCACCCGGCGGATCGCGTTGCCCAGCGTCAGGCCGAAGCCGCGCTCCAACGGTTCGGCGACCACGGTGGCCTGGCGCGCGGCGTCGTTGCCGGGCTTGACCTCCAGCTGCATCGGTTTGATCAGTTCCTGCCAGTTCTTATGGATCATGGGTTCTTGCCTCCATTCCTGTCCCCTGCCCCATGTCCGGAAGGCAGGCGACGCCCGAGGTAATCAAATGACGGAACCGGGCCGCCCGGACGGGCCGCCCGCGAAAGGTGATCAGACCCGGCGACGCTTCGGCGGGCGGCAACCGTTATGGGCGATCGGCGTCACGTCGCGGATCGACGTGATGTTGAAGCCCACGGCAGCCAGTGCGCGCAACGCCGATTCTCGGCCCGAGCCCGGGCCCTGCACCTCGACCTCGAGCGTTTTGACGCCATGCTCCTGCGCCTTCTTGCCGGCATCTTCGGCGGCCATCTGCGCCGCATAGGGCGTCGACTTGCGTGAGCCCTTGAAGCCCATGGTGCCGGCCGACGACCAGGCGATCGCATTGCCCTGCACGTCCGAGATCAGGATCTTGGTGTTGTTGAAGGACGAATTCACATGCGCCACGCCGGCGGCGATGTTCTTGCGTTCCTTGCGCTTGATGCGGGTTTTGTCGCGTGCCATGTGCCTGCCCCCTACTTCTTCTTGCCGGCGATCGGCCTGGCCGGGCCCTTGCGGGTACGGGCGTTGGTATGGGTGCGCTGGCCGCGGACCGGCAGGTTGCGGCGGTGGCGCAGGCCACGGTAGCAGCCCAGGTCCATCAAACGCTTGATGTTCATCTGCACCTCACGGCGCAGATCGCCCTCGACCTGCAGATTGGCGTCGATATGCTCACGGATCTGCAAGACCTCGGCGTCGGAAAGATCGTTGACCCGGCGCGATACGTCGATGCCGACCGCCTCGCAGATGCCTCGGGCGGTCGACTGGCCGATGCCATGGATGTAAGTCAGCGCGATGGGAACGCGCTTGGCGGTGGGGATGTTGACCCCGGCGATACGTGCCACTGTGATTATGTCCTTCGTCGTTGCGGTTCCGTGGTTCCAGAACCTTTTTTCACAACCAAAACCCGCCGGTTTTTCAAAGACCTGCGGGCCATTTCACATTTTCTCTTGACTGGCGGGGTGCGACCCCGGGCTGCAGCCGATTCTCTTGTCGAGATGGCGTGAAATAGGGGCTTGGCCGGAGGCCGTCAAGGGGCCGAGCGCATTGGTGTGCTTCGCCGTCACGGGCAGGCTTGAAATTCGATCGGCTCGGCAGTGCCCATCTGCCATATCCGAACCAATCCAGGCTCGTAGTCGCCCATCTGGATCACGAAAACCGTCGGTTCGATGTCGGGACCCGGCGACTCGCAGTACCCTGCACGAGACTGCGTATGGAAGCTATCCCAATGCAGGTCGATGGGCCGGTCGAAGTCGCAATGGTACTCGATCTCCCAGTATCCCGTGGGTTCGAGCGTCAAGCCCTCTTCCTGACCAACATCCGAGGCGTCCGACTTGCACATTTCCGGATTCGTGACCAACCGTTCGGCATGCACGGCGCTTGCCGCCAGGCAGAACACTACAGGCAGAAAGAAGGCACGCATCGCAAGCACTCCGGGTTGAATTCCAGAAAACTACAATTTCCAAGACGGTCCGTCGAGGATCAGCCGAGCGCGCCCTTGATCGCGCCCGCGACCTCGTCGATTTCGCCCAGCCCGTCGACCGGCCTCAGCTTGCCCTTGGCGTGGTAGTAACCGATCAGGGGAGAGGTCTGCTTGTAATAGGCCATCAGGCGGATGCGTAAGGAGTCCTCGTTATCGTCGGCGCGCACCGGCTGTCCGGCGGCCTTCGCCTCTTCGGCGCGGCCCAGGATCCGTTGTACCAGCACTTCGTCGTCGACCTGCATCTCGACTGCAGCATCGAGCGTTTTGCCGGTCTCTTGCAGCAAAGCCCCCAGCGCATCGGCTTGGGCCAAAGTGCGCGGGAAGCCGTCGAAGATATAGCCGCCCGCCGGGTCCTCGCCCTGCAACCGTTCGCGGATCAAGCCGATGACGATCTCGTCGGTGACCAGATCGCCGCGGTCCATCACGTCGGCAACGATCTTGCCCATTTCGGTGCCGCTGGTGCGCGCCGCCCGCAGCATGTCGCCGGTCGACAGCTGTTCCATTGCGCGGTCGTCGACCAGGATGCGGGCCTGCGTTCCCTTACCGGCCCCCGGCGGGCCGAGCAGAATGATGTTCATGGACATGTCCCTCGTTTTGCCGCGGCCTTTGCGGCACGGGCGTCAGCGCCGCGCCGGGGCCTTTTTGCCGGTCTTGCCGCCGCGCCGTCTTCCGCGCAGCTGTGATTTCTCGATCAGCCCTTCGTATTGATGCGCCAAAAGGTGGCTTTGGATCTGCTGCACCGTGTCCATGCCCACCGAGACGATGATCAGGATCGAGGTGCCGCCGAAATAGGCGGTGATCGCCAGCTCGGCCCGCACCATCTCGGGCAAGAGGCACACCAGCGCCAGATAGGCCGAGCCCAGAACCAGCACCCGGGTGACGACGTATTCCAGGTATTCCTCGGTCTTCTTGCCGGGCCGAATACCGGGGACGAAGCCGTTCTGGTTCTTGAGGTTCTCGGCCACATCCTCGGGTTTGAACGACACATTGAAGGTGTAGAAGAAGGTGAAAAAGATGATCATGCCGGCGAAGAACGCCAGATAGAGCGGCTGGCCGGGGCCGAAATAGGCCAGGATCGTCGCCATCACCGGGCCCGATTGCGACTGGCTGAAGGTGGCGATCGTCGTCGGCAGCAACAGCAGCGACGAGGCGAAGATCGCCGGGATCACGCCGGCCGGGTTGACCTTGATCGGCAGATGCGACGAGCCGCCCTCGTAGACCTTCATGCCCGCCTGGCGGCGCGGGTACTGGATGTGGATCTTGCGCAAAGATCGCTCCATGAACACCACAAAGGTCAACGTCGCCAAGAGCATCACGATCACGCCCAGGATCACCGGGGTCGACAACGCGCCGGTGCGGCCGGATTCGAAGAACTGCGCCAGGGCGGCGGGGATCTCGGCGATGATGCCGACGAAGATGATCAGCGAGATGCCGTTGCCGATGCCGCGGGCGGTGATCTGCTCGCCCAGCCACATCAGGAACATCGTGCCGCCGACCAGGGTGATCACGGTGGCGGCGCGGAAATACCAGCCTGGGTCGGTGGCCAGATCGCCGGCCTCCAGCGACACCGCGAGGCCGTAAGCCTGGAAGGTGGCCAGAAACACCGTGCCGTAGCGGGTGTACTGGTTGATCTTCTTGCGCCCCTGCTCGCCCTCTTTCTTCAGCTGCTGCAGCGGCGGGTACATGGCCGCCAGAAGCTGCACGATGATCGAGGCCGAGATATAGGGCATGATGCCCAAAGCGAAGATGCCCATCCGGCTGATCGCGCCGCCGGTGAACATGTTCAGGACGCCGCCCAGACCGGCCGCGGCCTGATCGAAGAACGCGCGCAGTTCCTGCGCATCGATGCCGGGCACTGGAATGTAGGTGCCGATCCGATAGACGATCAGAAGCCCGATGGTGAATAGGATGCGCTGCCGAAGCTCGGTGGCCTTGCCGAACGCCCCCCAGCTGAGGTTGGAGGCCATTTGCTCTGCTGCAGATGCCATATGCGCGGTCTCTTTCGTCGGCGCGCCGTCCTTTGCCGGTGCAGGCCGCTCATCGCGTCCTTCAGGGCTCTTTTCGCTGTCGCCAGCGAGAAAGGCCCTCAGGCCTGACGAGCGCCCTGCCGATCGCTCGGAACGGCGCCTGGAAAACTACTGCAAGCGATGTAAGGGCGGGACGCCCGCCCCACAACCACTTATTCCGCCGCTGGCGCAGCCGTGACCGTCAGCGAGCCGCCGGCCTTCTCGACCGCGTCGCGAGCCGAGGCGCTGGCGCCGGTGACCTGCAGATCGACCTTGGCAGCGAACTCGCCTTTGGCGAGCACCCGGACTCCGTCGAGCTTGCGGCGCACCAGGCCGCTTTCGACCAGCACGTCCTCGGTGATCGGTTTCTTGACGTCGATCTTGCCGGCTTCGATGAATTTGGCGAGGATGCCAAGGTTCACCACGGCGAATTTCTTACGATTGGGCTTGTTGAAGCCGCGCTTCGGCAACCGCTGATAAAGCGGCATCTGACCGCCCTCGTAGCCGTTGATCGCCACGCCCGACCGGGATTTCTGGCCCTTGATGCCGCGCCCGGCGGTCTTGCCCTTACCGGATCCGGGTCCACGGCCCACCCGTTTCGCCTTTTTCGACGCGCCGGGATTGTCCCGCAACTCATGCAGTTTCATGTCGCTTCTCCTTGGCCGGACGCGCCCCCGAAGCGAGATGGGACGGCCACGGCATTTCTTGGTTTTGACGTGATGGGCGTGTCAGCCCGAAGTGGCGCGTATAGACTGGTTTCGCCCTACGTTCAAGGGCAGGCGGCTCAGGTGGGAGGGAGTGCGGGCAATCTCTTAACCATCTGAAATTAATATTAAAATATCGGGAACGCGCTGGACGACGGAGGATGTTTTGGGGGAATCAATGGGGCTCTGTTAGGCTGTGGCCAAGCGAGAGACGGATGCCATGACGATCCTGCTTGCACTCTTTGCCGGGCTTCTCGGCGCCGTCTTGGGAGGCGCCGTCGGGTTCTTCGGCATCATCCTGATCGGAACCCTTGCCGGCGCCGACAATCAGCAGGGCGCGCTGGCGATGGGGGCCGCGACGGGCGGGATGCCGGTAGGCGCACTGATCGGGGCGGTGTTGGCCGCGGTGCTGGCGGTGCGCTGGCGGGTGCGCGCGCGGAGCGCGCCGGTCCAGGCGGCACCGGACGAGACCGCCGCGCCGGACCGGGACGCACCGGGCGGCAGAGCCGCGCCAGAGACGGGTTCGCCGCGCCGGCGCGGGCTCGGCCTTTGGGACTGGATCGCGCTCACCGCGATCGCCCTGGCCGCGGCGGGCGGCTATGCCTGGTGGACCGACGACGGCCTGCCGCCGGTCCTGCGCAAGCCGTTCCCGGTGCTTGAGGCCGAGCTGCGGCTGCCCGCCGACGACCCGGGCCTGGCCTACGCACTGAACCGCCACGCCGATCTGCGAAGCGAAATCGTCTATCACAGCCTGGCGCCGCCCGTACGCCTGCGCGAGGCCGACAGGCAGGTCGTGCTGGGGTTGCGCGGCGCGCTAACCTACCGCACCGACGACCGCGAGATCGAATTGCGGCTCGAAACCGGCAAGGTCCTGGGCTTCCGCCTGGATTTGGGCGACCGGCCCCGAGTGACGGAGGCCTTCACCGACTGGCGCCGCGTCGACCGCTTCGTCTGGAACCGCGACGGCGTTCCAGTCCCGACCGACGGCCCGCCGCCCTATTTCCTGCGCACCCGCGTGGTGCCCGGCGAATAGGCGGCTGCCGCAGACAGCCCCCGGAGTCCGGCTTGTGTAAAACCGTCGGGTCGGATCCGGGAAGATCGAGACTCGGCTAGGAGTGAACTCTCGAGCTCTAAACCGGGCACGGAGTCAAGGGGCGCAGCCCCGCCGTGCCCACTCCAAGCCAACCCCCGGCCATTGCAATTCCATCCCGTCGCGTCCTGCACTAGCTTCCCCCCAAAGCGGGCGAGGCGCCGAACATGTCAGACTACGACTACATCATCGTCGGATCCGGATCGGCGGGCGGGTTTCTCGCCTACCGCCTCTCCGAGGATCCCGCCACGCGCGTGCTGCTGCTCGAGGCCGGGCTCTCCGACCGGCACTGGACCACGACGATCCCGGCCGGCGCGCGCTATACCTTCAACGGCGGGCCCCGGACCTGGTCCTTCGAGACCGAACCCGAGCCGCATATGAACCACCGCCGCCTGATGCAGCCCAGGGGCAAGGTGGTGGGCGGCTCGTCGTCGTTGAACGGCATGGTTTATGTCCGCGGGCACCCTGAGGATTACGACCGCTGGGCGCGTGAGGGCGCCGCCGGTTGGGGCTGGGACGACGTCGGGCCCTACTTCAAAAGCATCGAGACCAGCGACCTGCGCGGCGGCTCCGGCCCGGTGCAGGTGCAACGGTTCACCGGCAACCATCCGATCGAAGAGGCGTTTCTGGAGGCCGGCGCTCAGGCGGGGTATGCCCAGCCATCGGACTATAACGGCGGGCCGCAGGAGGGCGTGACCTCGTTCGACGCCAATATCGACAGCGGCTGGCGGTCGGGCACGGCGCGGGCCTGCGTGCGACCGGCAGCGCAGCGGGCGAACGTGACGCTGCTGACCGAGGCTTGGGCCACGCGGGTGCTGATCGAAAATGGGCGCGCGGTGGGCGTCGCCTACCGGCACCGTGGCCGAGACGTCGAGGCGCGCGCTGCGCGCGAGGTGATCCTGGCGGCGGGCGCGTTCCAGTCGCCGCAGCTCTTGATGCTGTCGGGGATGGGCCCGGCGGACGCACTCCGCAGCCACGGCATCGAGGTGGTGCAGGACCTGCCCGGCGTCGGCGAGAACCTGCAGGACCACCTAGAGGTGCACCTGAAATACCTCAGCCCGCACAGGGGCATCGGCAAGAACAAGCTGTTGCGGCGGGATCGGGTGATCCTGGCGGGGCTGCAATGGTATCTGTTCAAGACTGGCCCCGCAGCCTCGGGGCCGAGCCGGGTCGGCGGGTTCTTCCAGAGCGGGCCCGACGCCGGTCACCCCGACATCCAGTTCCACTTCTGGCCCTATTTCATGGAAAACTGGACCCTGCCGCCCGACAAGGACGGCTATTCCTTCGACGTCGGCCCGGTCCGGTCGGAGAGCCGCGGGCGGGTGTGGCTGGCCTCGGCCGACCCCTTCGCGGCGCCACGGATCGTGTTGAACGGGCTGTCGTCAGCAAAGGATTTCAAGGACTTCCGCACCGCGATCGGTATCGCGCGCGAGATCGCGGCGCAGCCGGCCTTCGACTTCTGCCGCGGCCCGGAGATGGAGCCGGGGTCCGAGGTGACCTCGGACGCCGATCTCGACGCCTACGTGCGGGCCAACGCCGGGTCGGCCTACCATCCCTGCGGGACCTGCAAGATGGGAACTGACGCGATGGCCGTGGTCGATCCCGAGGCGCGGGTTCACGGAGTGGAGGGTCTGAGGGTGGCCGACGCCTCGATCATGCCGTCGATCCCCAACGGGAACATCAATGCGCCGTCGATGATGATCGGCGAGAAGGTGGCGCACATGATTATGGGACGGACGCCAGCGGGGTGAGTCCGAGGGATTTCCGAGCTCGGAAATTCGCAAGGCGCTGATATTGCTCGGTTAACCTGTTAACGCGAGGGTTTGTCGTGCAGGTAGTCGGCCCAGTGGGGGCATGGGCCGGCCCTCAGCGCGGATTTCAGGCGGGTGAACAGGCGGGCGGCGAAGCCGGTGCGACGGGACATAAGTCTTGGTCCTTTGGAGAGTCCGTGTGGGCATCGGGTAGACCCAGGCGCGGCAGAGCACCAGCGATGTCTTGGAATGGTCGGGTTGTGTTGCGTGCATGGGTTCTTCGGTCTGCGCGTTGGACTTGGCTGTCCGCCGGTGGCAGGGTGACGGAATGAAACCGGCCGGACTGATAGCCGCCCTCGCCGCCGTGGCGTTGAGCCTGAGCGCAAGCGCGCCGGGCGCGCAGGTGGGCGATTGCTCGGTCGATGCGATGCTGGTCTTCGACGGCTCCGCCTCGATGGACGAGATCAGCTTTGACACTGGAGAGACCACACGGATCACCGAGGCGCGCGCGGCGATGCGGCGGGCGATGCCGCAGATCGCTCCGTTCCGCCGCGTCGGCCTGTTGATATACGGCCCCGGCCCCGCCGGGCCTTGCAACAATCTCGATCTACGGTTTGCGCCGCGGGTGGAGGCTGCGGACCCGGTCATCGCCGCGGTGGACGGCTTGCGGCCGAACGGCCTGACGCCCCTGACGGCGGCCGTCGAGACCGCCGCCGAGATTCTGGACTACCGCAACGCGTCGGGGGTCGTCGTGCTGGTGACCGATGGCAACGAGACCTGCGGCGGCCGCCCCTGCGCCCTCGGCCGGGCGCTGCGGGCCGAGGCGCGGGACCTGACGGTGCATGTGATCGGCTTCCGCGTGGCGGTCGATTTCTTCGCTTGGAACAATCCAGAACAAGACCCGCACACGTCGACGTCGGTCAGCCGCTGCCTGGCGGACGAAACCGGCGGGCTGTTCGTGTCGACCGAGACGGTGGACGAGTTGGTGGCCGCGCTGCAAGAGACGCTGGGGTGTCCGGTGATTGGGTCCATCGAGCGTCACATACCGCGCTCCACAAGCCGCGCGGGCGCCTGACCGGGGGGGAGGCGCTCCTACGGTTGCTCGGCGCGCTTTATGGCAGCCAAATACATCCTCGATTTGAGCTTTGCGCCTGCGACGCCAAAGCGCCTGCCCGCCGGACCGGTCAGGCGCTCGCGCGGCGCCTTCGGCTTGATTCCGCGCGGGTTGGCACACTGACAATATCGCCAACGACATCGCAGTAAGCCTGAAAGAAACAAAGTGCGAACATTCGTAGCTTCGCACACTCTATTTTGTTGTCATTCACGCATAGGCACGCTATATTTGTAGCCCACTCAAACTACAGACGGATTCGATTCAATGGAGTTCTATGATCAGAACGGCGAGGCGAAATGCTACTCGCCAGACGGTGAACACCTCTATACTTGGGACGGCAACCCTGTTGCATATTTTTCAGACAGCAAGGTCTACTCGTTCTCGGGCAAACTGCTTGGATGGTTTGAGAATGGTTGGTTGTATGACAGAGGCAACAACCCAGCGCTGTTCATGCCAGAGGCAAGTGGTGGACCAATGCGACCGATGCGCCAGATGCCACGAATGAAATCAATGCGCAGAATGCGTCCGATGAAGTCGCTACGGTCGATGGCACACATGCGCCCCATGCGAAGCAACCATTGGTCACCATTCATTGGCACGCGGTATTTCGACCAATAACATCCACTGGCGCGACAAAAGAATCCGCCCCGGCTAATTCCGAGGCGTTGCTTAGTCGCGTAGCCCGAACCAAGTCTGGGACTGTGTTGAGCATTGGTGAACCCAAGGCTCCGCCCCTTCGTGCCTCAGACTCTCCACAGATGCGTCTGCCGGGCCTTACAGCCAGGTCCAGCCCTCACCCCCGCTCTTCGACGATCTCCACCAGATGCGGGATCTTGGCGACCATGCCGCGGACGCTGGGCGTGTCCTCCAGCTCGCGGGTCTTGTGCATCTTGTTGAGGCCGAGGCCGATCAGCGTTTGGCGCTGTTTGGCGGGGCGGCGGATCGGGGAGCCGATTTGTTTGACGACGATGGTTTTGGCCATGGCTTAAATTCCTGCTTCGGCCGGGGCCGCGTTGGTTTCGACCGCCTCGTCGGTGGGCCCGGACGGAGCCTCGTCCCGCTTGGGCAGGATGTCGGCGACCTTCTTGCCGCGGCGTTGGGCGACCATGCGGGGGCTCGCCATGCGCTGCAGCCCGTCGACGGTGGCGCGGACCATGTTGTAGGGGTTCTGGCTGCCCAGCGATTTGGCGACAACGTCCTGGATGCCCAACATCTCGAACACCGCGCGCATCGGGCCGCCGGCGATGATCCCGGTCCCGGCGGGCGCGGTGCGCATCACCACCTTGCCGGCGCCGTGGCGGCCCTCGACGTCGTGGTGCAGCGTGCGGCCTTCGCGCAGCGGCACCCGGATCATGCCACGCTTGGCGGATTCGGTGGCCTTGCGGATCGCCTCGGGGACCTCCTTGGCCTTGCCCTTGCCGAAGCCGACGCGGCCTTTCTGGTCGCCGACGACGACGAGCGCGGCGAAGCCGAAGCGCTTGCCGCCCTTGACGGTCTTCGAGACGCGGTTGATGGCGACCAGGCGGTCGGCGAATTCGGGCGCTTCGTCGCGGTCGCGGCGGCCGCGGCCGCCATCACGTTGTGGTTCTCTGGCCAAGCTGGCCTCCTGTCATAACGGCGCCTCGGCGCCTTTGGTTGTCCAACCTCGGTGAGCCCGAGGGCTCCCAGGTCATCGGGGCGGTTTCGCCCGCATTTAGATCTTCAGCCCGCCCTCGCGCGCCGCATCCGCCAAGGCCTTGACCTTGCCGTGGAACAAGAAACCGCCCCGGTCGAAATAGGCCTCGGTCACGCCAGCCTTCGCGGCGCGCTCGGCGATCGCCGCGCCGACCTTGGTGGCGGCTTCGACGTTGTTCTTGCCGACGACGCCCAGGTCCTTTTCGAGGCTCGAGGCCGAGGCCAGGGTCACGCCGTTGACGTCGTCGATCAACTGGGCGCTGATGTTCTTGTTCGAGCGGTGGACGGAAAGGCGCGGGCGCCCGGCGTTCACCTTGCGAAGCTTGTTCCGGACGCGCAGGCGGCGCTTGAGGAACAATGTCCGTTTGCTGTTTGCCATGTCGCTGGTCCTTACTTCTTCTTGCCTTCCTTGCGGAAGATGTATTCGTCTTTGTACTTGATGCCCTTGCCCTTGTACGGCTCGGGCTTGCGCCATTCGCGGATCTGCGCGGCGACCTCGCCGACCTGCTGCTGGTCGATGCCCTCGACGACGATCTCGGTCTGCTTCGGCGTGGTCACGGTCACGCCGTCGGGCACCTCGAAATTCACGTCGTGGCTGAGACCGAGGTTCAGGACCAGCTTGTTGCCCTGCATGTTGGCACGGTAGCCGACGCCGTTGATTTCGAGCTCTTTCTTGAAGCCCTGGGTGACGCCGGTGACGCAGTTCGCGACCTGGGTGCGCGACATGCCCCATTGCTGGCGGGCGCGCTTACTGAGCCCACGCGGCGTGACGGTGACGGCGTTGTCCTCGACCGCCAGCGTGACGTCGTCGGTAGCGGTGAAGCTGCGGGTGCCTTTCGGGCCCTTGACCTCGACCGTCTGGCCCGAGACCGCGGCGGTGACGCCGGAGGGCAACTCGACGGGGCGTTTTCCAATTCGAGACATCTGCGTTCTCCTTAGAACACGGTGCAGAGCACTTCGCCGCCAACATTCTGGCTGCGGGCTGAGGCATCCGACATCACGCCCTTGGGCGTCGAGACGATCGACACGCCGAGGCCCTGGCGGACCGAGGGGATGTCTTTCACGCCCATATAGACCCGGCGGCCGGGCTTCGAGATGCGCTTGAGCTCTTTGATGACCGGGTGGCCGTCATAGTATTTCAGGCTGATCTCGATCGCCGGGTGACCGCGGTCGTCCTTGGTTTCCTCGTAGCCGCGGATGTAGCCTTCGTCGGCGAGCACGTCCAAGACCCATTTGCGCAGCTTCGAGGCCGGCGTCAGGGTGGTGGACTTGCCGCGCAGCTGGGCGTTGCGGATCCGGGTGAGCATATCTCCGAGAGGATCGTTCATGTTGTCTCCTCCTTACCAGCTCGACTTGACCAGGCCAGGGATCTGGCCCATCGAGCCGAGGTCCCTGAGCGCAATCCGGCTGACCTTCAGCTTGCGATAGTACGCATGCGGGCGTCCGGTGAGTTGGCAGCGGTTGTGCAGACGGGTGGCCGAGGAATTGCGCGGCAGCTTCGCCAGCTTCAGGCGGGCCTTGAAGCGCTCTTCCATCGGCTTGTCCGCGTCGTTGGCGATCTCTTTCAGCGCAGCGCGCTTGGCGGCGTATTTATCCGCCAGCTTCTGCCGCTTCTTCTCGCGTTCGACCATTGCTTTCTTTGCCATGTCTCGGTGTCTCCTCGGCTCAGGCGCGGAAGGGCATGTTGAAGGCCTTCAACAGCGCCTTGGCCTCGGCGTCGCTATCCGCCGTGGTGGTGATGATGATGTCCATGCCCCAGACCTCGTCGACCTTGTCGTAGTCGATCTCGGGGAAGACGATGTGTTCCTTAAAGCCCATGGCGAAGTTGCCGCGGCCATCAAAGCTGGGCTTCACGCCTCGGAAGTCGCGGACGCGGGGCATCGCGATGGTGATCAGGCGGTCGAGGAAGTCGTACATCCGATCACCGCGCAGCGTCACCTTGGCGCCGAGCGGCATGCCCTCGCGGACGCGGAACGACGCGATGGACTTCTTCGCGATGTTGATCACCGCCTTCTGGCCGGCAATCGCGGTCAGGTCCTCTTGCGCCGACTTGGCCTTCTTGCTGTCGCGCACGGCCTCGGCGCCACAGCCGATATTCAGCACGATCTTGTCGAGCCGCGGGATCTGCATGTCGTTGGAGTACGAGAACTCGTCCTTCAGCGCAGCGCGGATCGTGTCCTGATAAAGCGTCTTGAGGCGCGGGGTATAGGTGGCGGCATCAAGCATCGATCACGTCCTTCGTGGTCTTGGCGAACCGAACCTTCTTGTCGCCTTCCATGCGGAAACCCACGCGGGTCGGCTTGCCGTTGGCGTCGAGATAGGCGAGGTTCGAAAGATCGATCGGCATCGCCTTGGGTCGGCGGCCGCCTTGGTCGGCCTGGGTCTGGCGCTGGTGACGGATGGCGATGTTGATGCCGTCGACCACCGCCTTGCCGGACTTGGGATCGACGCTGACGATCTCGCCTTCCTTGCCCTTGTCCTTGCCGGCGAGCACGACGACCTTATCGCCCTTTTTGAGTTTCGCGGCCATCAGAGCACCTCCGGAGCGAGCGAAATGATCTTCATGAAGTTCTTGCCGCGAAGTTCGCGCACCACGGGGCCGAAGATCCGGGTGCCGACGGGCTCGTTGTTGTTGGTGAGGATCACAGCGGCGTTGCGGTCAAAGCGGATCGCGGTGCCGTCTTCGCGGCGCACTTCCTTGGCGGTGCGCACCACGACGGCGCGGCGGACGTCGCCCTTTTTGACACGGCCGCGCGGGATCGCTTCTTTGACCGACACCACGATGATGTCGCCGACAGAGGCGTATTTCCGCTTCGACCCGCCGAGGACCTTGATGCACTGCACCCGGCGTGCGCCGGAATTGTCAGCGACATCCAGATTGGTCTGCATCTGGATCATTGGGTGTCTCCCGACCTTTGGGGGCTGTTCTGGTTAGATCCCCCAGGGTTTCGTTAGACTGAGATGTGAGCGCTAGGTCGCGATCACCTCCCAGCGTTTGGTTTTCGAGATCGGCGCGCATTCCTGGATGCGGACCTGGTCGCCGACCTTGAACTGGTTGGCCGCGTCATGGGCGCGGTATTTTTTCGACTTTTTGATCGTCTTCTGCAGCAGCGGATGCTTGTAGCGGCGCACGACCTGAACCGTCACGGTCTGGTCGTTCTGGTCCGACGTCACGGTGCCTTGCAGGATTCTCTTCGGCATCGTTAGTCCTCCGCCTCGGTCGTTGCCGCAGCGGCGGCCTTTTCGTTCAGGATGGTCAACACGCGCGCGGTATCACGCTTGACCACCCGCATCCGCGCGGTGTTCTCGAGCGCCCCGGTCGCCTGCTGAAAACGCAGGTTGAACGATTCTTTCTTTAGATTGGCCAACTCGTCGCGGAGCTGGTCGGGAGTCTTCTCCCGCAATTCGCTGGCGTTCATGCGCCTTGTCCTTTGTAACATCACCGGAGGGCCCCGAAGGTCACCCCAAATCCGGTGGAGTGGGTATGGAGCGGGTCGTATAGGGGGGGCGTGCGGCGTTTGCAAGCGATATCGGGAATACCCGGCATCAGAGTTCATTCAAAAATGGGAGAGCATACTCATCGAGCCAGAAGCCAACCGAATCTGACACCCAAAACAACCCGACCCAACAAACGATATAAATAGAAACTTTTTGGAGTGGCGATAAAATTATGATAAGAAGATATATTATCGCCAATATAACTAATAACATCTCCTCGGCAAATTTTTTTTCTCCCTCAAACTTATCTTGATGAAAATCAATTACCCACTCCCGCAAATTTCCCCCAATATTCTCAGGCATCAAAAGCACAATATATTGCCCAACGAACAATATCATACCAATAATAACAAAAGTGACGAAAATCAATCTGCCAGCACTTAAAAAAAATCTCTCCAAATTCGGGAATAGATGCAATATTGTACCGTATAAAAGCATAACCAAGAAAAAAAGTGCGCCCACGAGGACAGCCGACGATAGGAAAATGAATGCAATGGCAATCGCCCTAAACGCGCCCGCTCTAAAGATCTCCAAAATTTCGACCGTCACATCAAACGACAAAATGATTATAATTGTGGAAGTATAACTCAAAATTGACCAAAATATTATGTTATTTCCACGTGGCAGAAATAGATCTGGAATTTTTCTATTACCCTTCCAGAATAATCGATGGATGAAAGTAGTTAATAGTGGCAGTGTGAGAAGTGATGTCACCGTCAGCATGTCAGAATCAAATTCGAACTCAAGGCGTAATACCGAGAATAGCCAATCCCACCATGCGTTGGATATTTGTCTAAATTTTCTGGCAGCAGCACCAATTATCTCGAGAAATCTGAACGTCTCGATTATGGCACCTGAAATCAACAATGCACTCGGTAGTCCATATAGGAATTTGAATGCTTGCGCAAAGCGATGCCAAACATGGTTCATGAAGTTCATTACTTCCTGGAAGGTCATTAGGTCGGTCGGGTTTGCCACTCGGCGACGAATGAATATCGGGCGCAAAACTCTTCAGCAAGTTGTAACCTGCGCTTCAGCGCACCAATCCAACCATGACAAAGAACTTGGGGTCGCGCCCGCCCTGGGGGGCGGGGTCGGGCGCGATCCGGGATTGCAGCCCGGGGGACTGTTGGGCAGGGCGGTACTCCGGATCAGACGGGGTGCGGCCCGCAGGTTTTCTACGAAAACCCGCTCCGCCGCACTGTCGTCATAGCCCGTGCCGGGCTATGACGCTTCATGGCACAAATCTCATCGCTTTTCGTCACCCGCCTCTACCGCGCCGCGTTGAACGACCGCGGGGCGGTCGATCCGGGCGAGCTGGAGGCCGCGTGCCTGTCCATTGCCGAGGATGACGAGGCCGGGCAGGACTGGTGCGAGGCGAACGGGTATCCGGGCTATACCTCCTATGCCTCGCTGAGCGATCTGCCCTGGCGGTTTCCGATCTTCGCCGACGTGGTGGCGGCGCTCGACGCACATGTGGCGTCGTTTGCCGAGGATCTGGAATTCGATCTGGAGGGGCGGGAGCTGAAGCTCGAGGACATCTGGATCAACATCCTGCCCGAGGGCGGGATGCATGCCAGCCACATCCACCCGCACTCGGTGATCTCGGGCACCACCTACGTTGCCATGCCGGACGGCGCCTCAGCGCTGAAGCTGGAGGACCCCCGCTCGGCCCGGATGATGGCGGCCCCGGCCCGGACGCCGGACGCGCGCGAAGAGCTGCGGACCTTCGTGTATGTGACCCCCAAGGCCGGCGAGGTTCTGCTGTGGGAGAGCTGGCTTCGGCACGAGGTGCCGATGAACATGTCGGAGGGTGAGCGGATCTCGGTCAGTTTCAACTACGGCTGGGCGTGAGCGGCGCCAGCGGACCGGCCGCCGCGACGACCGGGCAATCTGCACCGGATCGTCTTGGTCCAATCGGCCGCGAGGCGCGTGGCGTCCAGCGCGGCGCAAAAAAGCCCCGCCGGCCTGAGAGGCGCGGCGGGGCCAGGTCGTGCCGTGGTGTCAGGCCACAGGCACCGGCGGTAGTCCTTTTCGTACCCCTAGGTCATTTCCGCTCTGATCTGTTGGCGCAGGACGTCGATCGACACCGTCTTGCCGTCCCGCATGAAGCACCAGTAGGTCCATCCGTTGCAGCTCGGCGCGCCCTCTAGCGCCGCGCCCACCTGGTGGATCGATCCGGTCACGTCGGCCGCCACAAGCGTGCCATCGGCGCGCACCTTCGCCGTCTTGCCGTTCATCGAGGTCAAGACCTCGCCCGGCCGCAACAGCCCGCGCTCCACCAGTTGCCCGAACGGCACCCGCGGCGCGGCACGCTTCGAGGCGCTGACCTCCAGCACCGACCGGTCCAGTCGCCGCACCGTCGCCAGCCGCTTCTCGGCCACTTCGCGATAGGCGGCCTCGCGCTCGATGCCGATGAAGTCGCGCCCTAGCATCTTCGCCACCGCGCCGGTGGTTCCGGTGCCGAAAAACGGATCCAGCACCAGATCCCCGGGCGAGGTGCAGCCCACCAGCACCCGGTGCAGCAGCGCCTCGGGCTTTTGCGTCGGATGCGCCTTGTCGCCGTTCCCGTCCTTCAGCCGCTCATGGCCCGTACAGATCGGCAAGACCCAGTCCGAGCGCATCTGGATGCCCTCGTTCAGCGCCTTCAGCGCCTCGTA
>JASJCA010000127.1 GCA_030066215.1 Rhodobacter sp.
GATCAAGAAATCCTTCCGGCGCATCGCGACCCGATACGACAAAACCGCCGACGCCTTCCTCGCATTCATCAAACTCGCCGCCGTAAGGATCTGGTGCGACGCTTATGAGTCCGCTACCTAATCGCCACCCCTTCGGGGCGGGTTGGCGATGGGCACGGCGGCCTGCGGCCTTGATTCCGTGACCGGGGCAGCGCGGATTATGGCCTCTAACCGGAGTGGACCCAATACCTCGAAGAAGCGGTGCTCTGCTTCCAAAAAACCGCTCTGACACACACCCCGCGCGGCCCCGGCGTCAGGCCCAGTGGGTGACTTGGCCGCCGACCCCGCCCCAGTCGCCGTGGCCTAGGATGCGGTCGGGGTTGGTGGGCGGCGGCCAGTTCTCTTTCTCCGTGGTGAAGGCCGTGTCCTGATGCAACCGCCGATCATAGAACTTCGGCACACCGCCTTGGAATCGAGTGCCCTTGAAGACCGTCTTTGACCGGGACGCCTCGTTCGAAAAGTCGGCAGCCCCGCTGAACGCCGCGGAGTCGAACCAGGCATGCACAGGAAACACGCACCGACGAAATACCGACGTTTTACAGACACGCTGAAATGCCCGGATTCCAGCGCGTTAACCCCGAGTCGCGGGCTCATCCCCAGCGCGGGGCGCGACGTTCGAAAAACGCCGCCACGCCCTCGGGCGCCTCGTCGCCCGCCCATTGCCGGACCAGCGCCTCGACCGAGGCGTCGATCGCCGCGGCGTCGATCCGCGGGCCCAAGGACCGGACCAGCGCCTTGCCTGCCGCGACCGCGCCCGGGGCGGCCTTCAGATACGGCGCAACCTCGGCTTCGACCGCGTCGTCGAGCGCCTCTGGCGCCACGGCCCGCGTCAGGATCCCAAGGCTAACCGCCTCATCGGCCTCGAAAATTCGGCCCGAGAAGAACACCCGCCGGGCCTTTGCCTCGCCCATCCGCGCGACCACGTAGGGCCCGATGGTTGCCGGGATCAGCCCCAGCCGCACCTCGGTCAGCCCGAACTTCGCCGTCTCCACACCGACGGCCACATCACACACGCAAGCCAGCCCCACGCCGCCGCCGAAGGCCTGGCCCTGGACCCGCCCGATCAGCGGCTTCGGCATCTCGTTCAAGGCCCACAGCATCTCGGCCAGAGTCCGCGCCTCGGCCGCGCGTTCGCGCCCCGAGGCCGCCATCTGAGCCTTCATCCACCCCAGATCTCCGCCGGCGCAAAACGACCGCCCCGCGCCGGTCAGAACCACCGCGCGCACCGCGTCGTCGGCGCCGAGTTTCCTTGCCGCGTCAGTGAGTTCCGCAATCATCGCCGGGTTCAGGGCGTTGTGTTTCTCGGCCCGGTTCAGCGTCACCTCCGCCACCCCGCGCCCGTCCACCGACACCGAAATCGTCTCATACATCCCGCATCCCCCGCGCCATCGCCGCCGCCTCGGCCAGCACCTCTAAATCGAGGCCGGTCTCGTAGCCCAACTCGGCCAGCCGCGCCGCCACCGCCTCGGTCGCGACGTTGCCTGCCGCACCGGGCGCGAAGGGGCAACCGCCGAGGCCCCCCACGGCGGCATCGAACACCCGCAGCGCCGCCTCCAGTGCCACCTCGATATTCTCCAACGCCCGACCGCCCGTGTCGTGGAAATGCCCCGCCAGCCGGTCCGCAGGCACACGCTCCAGCACGGCGTCGAGCATCGCCGCAACGGCCTCGGGCCGCCCGCGCCCGATCGTGTCGCCAAGCGACACCTCATAGCAGCCCATCGCGTTCAAGGCCGCGGCCACCTCTGCCACCCGCTCCGGCGCAACCGGCCCGTCATAGGGGCAGTCGACCACACAGCTGACGTAGCCACGTACTGGCAACCCAGCCCCTCGCGCCGCCGTGACGACGGGCAGAAATGCCTCCAGGCTCTCGGCGATCGACTTGTTGATGTTGGCCTTGGAAAACCCCTCGGAGGCCGAGCCGAAGATCGCGATCTCACCGGCCCCCGCCGCCAAGGCCCGCTCAAACCCGGTCATGTTCGGCGTAAGCGCGGCGTAGGACACGCCGGGGACCCGCGCGATGCCCGCCAGCACCTCGGCCCCGTCGGCCATCTGCGGCACCCATTTCGGCGAGACGAAGGACGCCACCTCGATGCGCCGGAAGCCAGCGCCGCTGAGGCAATCGACCAGGGCGATCTTTTCGGCCGTAGGGATCCTCCGCGGCTCGTTCTGCAGACCGTCGCGCGGACCCACCTCGAAGATCTCGACACGCTCAGCCATCCCAGGGCTCATAGAAGTCATGGCTGTAGAGCAACCGCGCGCCCTTTGGCGGCAACGAGGCCTGGAAGGCAGGCCGCGCCGTGATCCGTCCGTACCATGCCGCTAGGGTTTCAAATGGCTCGATCCGCGCGAAGTGGCGGGTCATGTAGATCGCCTGCCCGACCGAGATATCTGCCGCGGAGAACCCGCTGTCGAGCAGATACGCGCGCCCCGCGAGCCGTCCGTCCACCGCTGCGTAGCATTTCTCGACGCGCTTGGCCTCGAGCCGCATCACGATCGGCGAGCGCATTGCGTCGTCGTAGAGCGCGATGTGCTGTTGGGTCAGCGCCGCGCCGTGCTGCGACAAGGTCTCGGCGAAATGCACCCAGATCAGCCAATCGGCGCGCTCGGAATGCCCGAGCGGACGGCCAAGGCCGGGCGTTGGAAAACGCTCGCAGAGCACCTGGGTGATGGCGCCGGTTTCCCAGATCACCTGACCGTCGAGCTCCAGCGCCGGCACGCGGCCTGCAGGGTTCAGCGCCAGATAGTCGGGCGATCTCAGAGACTTATCGAACGGGTGTTCAGTCACCTCGAACTCGACGCCCAGCTCATGGAGCAGCCAGAGCGAGCGCATCGACCGGGTCTGGTGGCAATGGTGCAGGCGGATCACGGCTCGTCCTCCAGCCGGATCAGCGCGGCGCCGGCCTCGACCTGCCCGCCTTCCGGCGCCAGCACCTCGGCCACCACGCCGTCGCGGGCGGCCTGCAGCACATGCTCCATTTTCATCGCCTCCAGAATCGCCAGCCGGTCGCCCTGCGCCACCGCTTGGCCTGCCGTGACGAAAACCGCTTTCAAAAGCCCCGGCATCGGCGCCTCAATTAGGTTGCCGCCAACGCGGTCGGCGCCGCCCACCGCCAGCGGGTCGGGCACCGTGAAGCCATAGCCGTTGCCGAAGAACACCGTCAGCACGGGCCCTTCCCGTGCAATCCGTGCCGGGGTCTTGGCGCCGTCGATCCAGCAGGCGCCGCCGCGCCGCTCGATCAGGTGCGCGGCGTCGTCGAGCGATACCTGGAACCGTTCCGCGCCCAGGACCGTCACCCGGGCCACGACCGCCTCGTCGCTCCACAGCACGCGCGTCTGCCGGTCCAGCGGCTGCCACAGCGCAAACCCGTCGAGCGGCGCCGCCGGCCCGTCGAGCCCAAGCGCGCCGAGCGCCGCCAGCGCCCGGGTCCGCGAACAGGGCACCGGCGGGGCGGTCAGGGTCTCGAGGTCCCGGCCGATCAGCCCGGTATCGACCTCGCCCGCGGCAAAGCCCGCGTGCCGCACCAGCCGGCGCAGGAAGGCGTGGTTGGTCACGCAGCCCGCCACCTGGGTGTCGGCCAGGGCGCGGTCCATCCGCCGCAGCGCCCCGGCGCGCGAGGGCCCGTGCACGACGATCTTGGCGATCATTGGGTCGTAATGCGGGCCGATCTCGTCGCCGGCCCGGACGCCGCTGTCGGCCCGCGCCTCGGCGGGAAACGCCAGGTGCGTCAGGCGCCCGGTGGCGGGCAGGAACCCCTTGGGCACGTCCTCGGCGTAAAGCCGGACCTCGATGGCGTGGCCGGTCAGCGGGATGTCGCCTTGGGCCAGTGGCATCGGCTCGCCCGAGGCCACGCGGAGCTGCCATTCCACCAGGTCGAGCCCGGTGATCGCCTCGGTCACCGGATGTTCGACCTGCAGCCTTGTGTTCATCTCCATGAAGTAGAAGCCGTCGGGCCGCAGCCCTTGCGCGCTGTCGACGATGAACTCGACGGTGCCGGCACCGCTGTAGCCGATCGCCTCGGCCGCGCGCACCGCGGCGGCGCCCATCGCCGCGCGCATCGCATCGGTCATGCCGGGCGCCGGGGCCTCTTCGATCACCTTTTGGTGCCGGCGCTGCAGCGAGCAGTCGCGTTCAAAAAGATGCACCGCGCGCGTCCCGTCGCCGAACACCTGCACCTCGATATGCCGCGGTTTTTCCACGTATTTCTCGATCAGCACGGCGTCGTTGCCGAACGCGCCGAGCGCCTCGGCCTTGGCACCTTCGAGCGCGTCGAAAAAGCCTGCGGGATCGTCGACGCGTCGCATGCCCTTGCCGCCGCCGCCCGCCACCGCCTTGATCAGGACGGGGTAGCCCACGGCCATCGCCTCGACCTCCAGGTGCCCCGGCTCCTGGTCGGCGCCGTGATAACCCGGCACCACCGGAACGCCGGCCCGTTCCATCAGCGCCTTGGCGGCGTCCTTCAGCCCCATCGCCCGGATCGCGTCTGCCGAGGGCCCGACGAAGACCAGCCCCGCGGCCTCCACCGCCGCGACGAAGTCGGGGTTTTCGCTGAGGAACCCATAGCCCGGGTGGATCGCCTCCGCTCCGGTGTCGCGGGCCGCCGCAATGATGCAGTCGCCGATTAGGTAGCTCTGGTTCGGTGGGGCAGCACCGATATGCACTGCCTCGTCGGCCATCTCGACATGCAGCGCGCCCGCGTCGGCGTCGGAATAGACCGCCACCGTACCCACGCCGAGTCGCCGCGCCGTGCGGATCACACGGGCGGCGATCTCGCCCCGGTTGGCGATGAGGATCTTGCGGAACATCAGCCTGCCTCCACCGCCTGTCGCAGCACGTTCGCCGCCGCCGCGTCAAAGGCCACAAGCGTGACGTCGATCGTTCCCTGAGTTGCCCGGATGGCCGTCACAGCCACGTGTGCCGCCTCTTCCGCTGGATAGCCGTAGATCCCCGTCGAGATCGCGGGAAACGCCACGGTCCGGCAGCTTGCCTCGCGGGCCAGATCCAGCGCGACCCGATAGCACGACGCCAGCAATTCTGCCTCTCCCGCGCCGCCTCCGCGCCAGACCGGTCCGACGGCGTGGATCACGGATGTCGCCGGCAGATCGAAACCGGGCGTCATCTTGGCCTCGCCCGTGGCGCAGCCGCCGAGATTGCGGCACTCCTCAAGCAACCGCGGCCCGGCCGCCCGGTGGATCGCCCCGTCGACCCCGCCACCGCCCAAAAGCGACTTGTTCGCCGCGTTCACGATCGCATCGACCTTCAGTGTCGTGATGTCGCCCTGCCAGACCTTGATCAAATGCGCCTCCAGCCGCCGCCCAGCAGCGCTTCAGCCCCGGCGACGATTTCCTCGACAATCTCGCCGGCGGGCCGCACCGCATCGATTAGGCCGGTCACTTCGCCCACGAAGGTGTTTGAGCCATCGGGATCGCCCGCCTCAAACGCCGCCACCCATTTCGGCGCCTCGACCTCCGCCGCCGCGATCAGCCCGTCGAGGTCGTCGTGCCAGCGGTCGGTGAAGGCGTTTTTCAGGACCCGGCAGGCGTAACGCTCCGGCCAGTCGAGCCGCCGCGCCACGTCCATGACCTTGGACTGGATCGTCTGATCCCCTGTGGCCATGATCGCCGCGTCCCACATGGCCTGAGGCACCAACGCCTCGTCGCTGGCCCAAAGGCGCGAGCCCACCAGCACCCCGTCCGCTCCCAACATCAGCGCCGCCGCTAGCCCGCGCCCGTCGCCGATGCCACCAGCCGCGACCAAGAGGGTTTGGGGATGGGTCTGGCTCAGGTGGTCGGCCACTTCCGGCACCAACGTTATCGTCGCGCGTTTCTCGCCATGTCCGCCCGCCTCGGCGCCTTGAGCAACGATCACCGACGCACCGAGATCCGCCGCGTGCTGTGCATCGCGCAAAGTCTGCACTTGGCAGATCAGCGGCGTGCCCGACCTGGCAATCTCGTCCAAAAACGGCGCTGGATCGCCAAAGCTCAAGAACAGCGCCCTCGGCCGCCGCGCCAGCACTTCGCTGAGCAACTCCGGTTTCTGCGCCAACACCCAGGTAATGAAGCCGCAGCCCACCGGACGGTTGCCTGCCTCGGCGAACTGCGCCGCGATCCAGTCTGCGTCGCAATAGGACCCGCCGATGAACCCCAGGCCTCCGGCCCAGGTCACCGCCGCAGCCAGCCGCCCGCCGGCCGCCTTCGCCATTGGCGCAGACAGCACGGGATGGCGCAGATCAAACCGTTCCGTCAACCGGGTGCGCAGCATGGGCCTTCTTCTCGTCTCAAATACTCAAACCCCTGGTTGGCGTTTGCACCGAATGCCCTTCAGAGCGCGTGGGCGGGCGGGTGGGACGCGCTCTGAAGGGCATTCGTCACATCCGGAATACGCCAAACCGCGTCTCCTCCGTCGGCGCATTCAGCGCCGCGCGCAGCGACAACGCCAATATCTCGCGTGACTTGCGGGGATCGACGATCCCGTCATCCCAAAGCCGTGCCGAGGCGTAAAGCGGATGCGACTGCCGCTCGAACATCTCCAATGTGGGCCGCTTGAACTCTGCCTCATCAGCCTCGGTCCACGCCTCCCCTGCCCGTTCCTTCGCCTCGCGCTTCACAGTGGCCAAAACACCGGCCGCTTGCGGCCCGCCCATCACCGAGATTCGGGACGTCGGCCAAGTCCAAAGAAACCGCGGCTGATAGGCCCGCCCGGCCATGCCGTAATTCCCGGCGCCAAAGGACCCGCCTACGATCAGTGTCACTTTCGGGACGGATGTGGTCGCCACCGCCGTCACCATCTTCGCCCCGTGCCGCGCGATGCCCTCGTTTTCGTATTTCCGCCCGACCATGAACCCGGTGATGTTCTGAAGGAACACCAACGGGATCCGCCGCTGCGAACAAAGCTCGACAAAATGCGCCCCCTTCTGCGCGCTCTCAGAGAACAAGACACCGTTATTGGCAACGATCCCGACCGGGATCCCCATCACTTCGGCGAAGCCGCAGACCAGTGTCTCGCCGAACCGCGCCTTGAACTCGTCGAGCCGCGAGCCGTCGACGATCCGCGCGATCACCTCGCGAATGTCGTAGGGCGTGCGCAGATCGGCGGGCACTACGTCGAACAGCTCCTCTGGATCATAGGCCGGCGGGTCGTCGTCGCGCAGGGTCGGAGCCTGGCGCCGGCCTGTCCCAAGCGACCCCACGGCACGACGCGCCAGCGCCAGCGCGTGGGCGTCGTCTTCGGCCAGGTAATCGGCGACGCCGGAGAGCCGGGTATGCACGTCCCCACCGCCCAGATCCTCGGCCGAGACCACCTCGCCGGTTGCCGCCTTGACCAGGGGCGGACCGGCCAAAAAGATCGTGCCCTGCTCGCCCACGATGATCGCCACATCCGACATCGCCGGGACATAGGCCCCACCGGCCGTACAGGACCCCATGACCACGGCGATCTGCGCGATGCCTTTTGACGACATCCGCGCCTGGTTGTAGAAGATGCGTCCGAAATGGTCGCGGTCGGGAAACACCTCGTCCTGGTTCGGCAGGTTTGCACCGCCCGAATCCACCAAATAGACGCAGGGCAACTCGCATTCCTCAGCGATCTCCTGCGCCCGCAGGTGCTTTTTGACGCTCATCGGATAATAGGTACCGCCCTTCACCGTGGCATCGTTGCAGACCACTATCACGTCGCGGCCCATCACCCGGCCAACGCCCGCGACAACACCCGCACAGGGCGCCGCGCCGTCGTAGAGCCCATGCGCCGCCGTCGCCCCGATCTCAAGAAACGGTGCGCCTGGGTCCAACAGCCCCGCCACGCGGTCCCGCGGCAGCATCTTGCCCCGTGCCAAATGCCGGGCCCGCGCCTTGTCGCCACCACCCGCTGCCGCAAGCGCCGCCGCTTCGGCCACTTCGGCCAGCGCCGCCTCATGCGCCGCTCGATTGGCCCGCGCCGCCTCCGACCCGGCAATGAACTGCGAGACCAATCTCAAGACGTCGACTCCGGCGCGGGCAACATGCGCCGCTCGATCAACCAACGCTGACGGTATGCGTAACGAGCCGCCCGCGCCACGTCGGCCTGGAACGAGGCGTTCACCGTCGCCGCCACCAGCCCGCCGACGATCGGCACGATCTGCCCCGCCTTGCGCGCTGCCAGCGATATGCCCAGCTGCCGCGCGATGCGCTCGACGATCTTCTCGGTCACCCAACGGCCGCCCTTGTCCAGGATCACCTTGGCCTCGGGCGAAGATAGCTCGCGCGCCAGGTCGTTTAGGCTGTCCACGGTCTCTTTCCGCTTGTCCGAGGCCAACGAAGTTGCCACTTCCAGCACCATCAGGCGGAACGCCTGCTCGGCTTCGCCGTCGCCCAGGAATCCATAGGCCGCCCCGGTCGCACGCACGTTGCGCGCCGCCAGCGCGATTGTCGCCGGAACGTCCACCGCCAGCCCTGCCGCCCCGAACCAGCCCGCCGCGCCGCCGGTCGCCGCGTTGGTGCCCTGCGCCCAAGCCTGGACCCGCAGCGCCGCCCGGTCGCACGCGGCGATATCGGCGACGTCGTGCGAGGTGATCTCTTCCGGCACGGTCAAACCCGCCACCCAATCGGCCTGACGCAGCGCCTGGCGCACGACGCCCGGTGGGATCATCCGCGCGATCATCCCGCCGAAGGGCGCTGTCAGTCGCTCCGCGCCCTGACCCAGATACGTGGCCCGACGACCCTCGAATTCGAATTGCTCGCGCAGGGCCTTTTTCACCGCCTCGGTCAACGCTGGTTTCACCGGAACATCGCGTTTGCTCATCGCCCTTCCCGCTTCTGACCTCAGTAGGACCGGCCAATCCCTTCAAGATAGAGCGTCTGCTCTCCGGTCATTCGCATCAAACAGCCGACAGTCGCAGGCCCGCCTCCGGTCCCGCCGCCCCATTGCGCACGCTCATAATCGCAAGTGGCATCGCGGAACGCGATCCAAGCGCGCTGCATGTCGCGCAATGCATCCGCCTGGCTTGCCGCCCCAGGCAAACCCGACATCTCGGCATCTTCGGCCCGCTCTTGGGTTCGCAACGCTCGGTAGGACGCATTCAAGCGGTCGTCCCAATAGCTCAGTTCCCGATCCAGGCAGCCGCTCATTCCGATCGTCGTGCTGCCCATATCGGTGGCAGACATGCAAACGCCGGCTGAGGTCCCCACGCAGGTCCGCTGGTCGTCGACGGTGACGGCCCGATCGAGGCAGTCCAGAGTGTGGCCTATGGTAAACACCAGATCCTGCGCCGCCGCCGACTGCGCCGCAAGAGCCAGACCGGCGGCATATAGGATGCGTCTCATGCCAAGGCCTCCACAGTTTCAACTTTTCCCCGACTCGCTGTCGAATTCCCGCTACCGCTCAAAACGGTAGATTTGTCCCAGCCGCCTGCACCAACATGTGTTGGCGCAGACATCGACTCCACACGCCAACCGTTGAAGTCGCCCGATACCCAAGCCCTCGGCGCGAATTGACACCCGTTGCGCCTCATCGTTCCGGATCCTCCCGTATTTCGCGGATTTCGCGGTCGAGAAAGTAGCTGATCGCCGAGCGGATCGCCACGAGCAGTGCAAGAAAGATGAGGTCGCTCAGCGCCAGGCTCAGCGCGGTGTGGATTATGTCCGAAACGATGAAGAGTTCGAGCCCCGACAGGATGTACCGTCCAAGCTCCACACGTTCGCGGTTGATCACCCGCGCGCGGTCGGCCTCGACCCGCTTGAATTCAGCCCGCACGAACCCGATTAGGAACCGCCCCGCGCCGATCAACATGACCGCAATCGCCAAAAGATCGATACCGGCCGCGACCCATTCCAGCACGTTGACCAAGCCGCCCAAATCGCGATGCAGAACGCCCTCGGTACCGCCCATATCCAGGAACACACTCACCGCGGCGCTCCGATCACCCCATGGTCCCCATTAATTCGCGCCCCACGAGCATTCGGCGGATCTCCGACGTTCCCGCGCCGATCTCCATCAGCTTGGCGTCTCGGAAGATCCGCGCCACCGGTGCATCAGCAAGAAACCCCGCACCGCCCATCGCCTGTACCGCCTGATGCGCCTGCTTCATCGCCTCTTCCGAACTGTAGAGAACGCAAGCCGCCGCGTCCTGCCGGGTCACCTCGCCCCGGTCGCAGGCCTTGGCCACTTCGTAGACATAGGCCCGCGCCGAATTCATCGCGGTGTACATATCCGCGATCTTGCCCTGCATCAGCTGGAACGAGCCGATCGGCTGCCCGAATTGCTTGCGCTCGGCCATATACGGCATGATTTCGTCCAGACATGCCGCCATGATCCCCAACCCGATCCCGGCCAGCACCACGCGCTCGTAATCGAGGCCCGACATCAGCACCTGAACGCCCTTGCCTTCCTCTCCGAGCACATTCTCGAACGGCACCTCGACATCCTCGAAGATCAGCTCCGCCGTGTTCGACCCGCGCATTCCCAGCTTGTCGAAATGTGGGCTGGTAGAGAACCCATGCATCTGTTTTTCCACGAGAAACGCGGTGATCCCCTTGGATCCGGCTTCCGGATCGGTCTTGGCATAGACCACCAAAGTGTCCGCATCCGGCCCGTTGGTGATCCAATACTTCGTGCCATTCAGCCGGTAGTGATCATTCCGCTTCTCCGCACGCAGCTTCATGCCGACGACGTCCGAGCCCGCCCCCGCCTCCGACATCGCGAGCGCGCCGACATGCTCGCCGGACATTAACCCTGGCAGGTACTTGCGCTTTTGATCCTCGGTCCCGTTCAGACGGATCTGGTTCACGCAGAGGTTCGAATGCGCTCCATAGCTCAGCGAGACCGACGCCGAGGCCCGCGCCACCTCTTCGACCGCCACGGTATGCGCCAGATAGCCCATCCCCGCGCCGCCGTAGTCCTCCTCGACGGTGATCCCGAGCAGCCCCAACTCCCCCATCTCGCGCCACAACCCCGACGGGAAGACATTCGACGCGTCCACATCCGCCGCCATCGGCTTCAGCCGCTCCTGCGCCCAGCGATGCACCAACTCGCGCAACGCGTTGACGTCGTCCCCCAGATCGAAGCTCATGGATGCGGTGAACATGGCCGCCCTCGGCATTAAATGAACAGTCGTTCAATAAATACGCCGATCCCCCGTCCCGGTCAATCGCCAAAACCGCGCCGCCGCCAATGGTCGTTGTCCTGTCAAGGCGCCCGAAACGATCGAGTTGGCGCACTGACAGCAATCCTGCCACTCAGCGGATCAATCTAAAGGCCGCACCCGACACCGCCTTGCAAACAGCGCGTCGCCTCACCACTGGCGAAATAGGAGCGCGCGGAAGCGCACAATTGGATCACGCTCCG
>JASJCA010000047.1 GCA_030066215.1 Rhodobacter sp.
TACGGGCTGCGCTACATGGGCACGCTTTACGGCATCGTGTTCTTCAGCCACCAATTGGGCTCGTTCCTCGGCGTCTGGCTGGGCGGGCGGATGTACGACGCCTATGGCGACTACACCGCCGTCTGGTGGGTGGGCGTCGCCGTGGGTGCGTTCAGCGCCGTGGTGCACCTGCCGGTCAAGGAAACCCCGATCGACCGGCGCGGCGCCACGCCGCAAGCCGCCTGACGGCCCCGCTGCGCGTCGCGCCGCAAGACGCGGACCCCGGACCGGGCCGGGGGAAAACCAGCGGTGCCGCAGGCGCCTCAATTCGGTCGACCGCCCCGCCAGCAGTCTAAAATGTAGCGGCTGGTCATAAGGTCCAGATGCGCCCCGCCGCCGTTCTTGAACAGGGTGATCTCGTCGTCGCTCTTCCGTACGAAACCGCCGCCCGCGAGATCGTAGAAGTCGCCCAACACGTCGGCCTTGGAAATCGCCCCCGCCTCCAGTGGCGTTTTCAGCTCGCCGATATGGCCCAGCACGGTCTCGCGGCTGTCGACAAAGATCCGCGACTGGCGCAGCGCCTCGTCGTCGGCCTCGCGCATGTCCGCCCGGTAGGCGCCGATCAGATCCAGGTGCTGCCCTGGCTGCAGCCATGCGCCGCGGATCACCGGCTCCAGCGACATCGTCGCACAGGCGATGATGTCGGCACGCTTCACGGCCGCCTCCAGATCCTCGGCCACCGCCGCGCCGGGATAGGCCCCGGCCAGCCGCGCCGCCCGCGCGGGCGTTCGATTCCAGACAGTGAACTCGGCGCCTGGAAACCCGACCGAATATGCTTCGCGCAGTGAATGACCCACGGTCCCCGCGCCGACGATCAGCACCCGCTTGCTGTCTCTCCGCGCCAGCCGCAGCGCGCCCAGCAGGCTGTCGCCCGCGGTCTTCCACTTCGTCACAAGGTGAAAGTCGATCAGCGCCTCGAGCGTCCCGTCCACATCGGAATAGAGCGCCACCCCGCCGTTCACCGCCGGCTTGTCGTTCGCCGGGTTGCCGGGGAAGATCGTCGCGGTCTTCACCGCCACGCCCATGCCATCGATCCAGGCCGCCCGGCTCAGTACCGTGTCGGGATCGCGTTGCAGGAAGGTGTCGCCGACCTGCGCACGTGGCAACAGGTGCCCCGCCGCCAGCGCCTCTGTCAGCGCCTTCCAATCGAGCCGCGCCTCGCCCTCGGCAAACGGGATCACCGGAACCGTCATGCCAAGGTGTCTTCTGCCGTCAACAGCCCATCGGCCAGAAGCCGCGCCGCCAGCCCCTCTGGCCCGTCAAAGATATGCCCCTGCCATCCCCGCGCCTCCGCCGCGGCGACATTCTGCGGTCTGTCGTCGATGAACAACAATCGGTCCGGCGCGACTCCGGTTTCAGTCTCTAAATGTGCATATATTGCCGGATCCGGCTTCATCGCTCCTATTCGCCCGGACACGAAACACCTGTCGAACTCCGCCAGTACGGGATAGAACGCTTGGGCCGACGCAAAGGTTCCGTCGCCGAAATTCGTCAGCGCAAAGACCGGCACGCGCCGTGCCTTGAGCGCCCGCAGCAACGCAGTCGAGCGCGGGATCTCGGGCGAGAACATTTCCAGCGCGTGGGTTTTCCAGATCAGGACTTGATCTCGCACGTCCGGATGCGCGGCAGCGAGCGCTTGGATTTCAAGCTCAAAATCGGCGCCCATGTCGATGCGCGTATTCATGGCCGCGAAGTCGACCCGTGCGAACAGGGCCTCGCGCGCCGCGCGCCCCAAAAGCCGGTCGAAGGGGCGCGTCGGATGCCATTCCACCAGCACGTTGCCGATGTCGAACACCACCGCTTCGATTGCCATCACCGCCCCCACACGCCATCTGGACCTGGGTTATACAACTCTCGAAGCGCGATGTCAGCGCCGATACCTTGCCCCTTGCAGCGCGCCTTGCACCGCCTCGCGCCACAACAGAAACAGCCCCGCGCCGACGATCAACACGATTCCGGTCCAGGCCACCGCATCGGGCCAATCGCCGAAAACCAGAACGCCCCAGAACACCGCCAGCGGCATTGCGGCATATTCAAACGGCGCCGCGAAGGCCGCCTCGCTGACCCGGTAGGCCTGGCTGATGAGAAACCCGCCGACCGAGATCAAGAGCCCCAAAAACCCAAGCAGCCACCAATCGCCTGGGGACGGCCAAACCCAGGCGCGTAACAGGAAGGACAACGCCCCGTCGCCGGGGTCCAAGCGCCCGTCGCCCACTGCCAGCCCGATGCCGCCGCTGACCAGGATGAACGTCGCCTGGATGTAGACCGACATCGTCGCGGCACTTTCGGTGGGGCCGATCAGGCGTGTGATCATGTGCAGGCCGGCATAGCCCACCGCCGCCGCCAGCGGCAGCAGCGCCGCCCATTGGAAGCTCTCGGCCCCGGGCCGCAGCATCACCACAACACCCGCCAGCCCGACCGCCACCGCCAGCCACCGCCGCGGGCCGACGATTTCGCCCAGGAACACCACCGAGAACACCGTGATCACAAGCGGCGCCACGAAGAACACCGCGACCGCGTCGGCCAGCGGCATCACCGCGAGGCCGAGGAAAAAGCTCATGTTGGCGAAGACGATGAAGCAGCCGCGCAGGATGTGCATACCCAACCGCCGGGTGCGGAGCAGCCGCCACCCGCCGCTCAGCGGCACGATCACCCCTAGCGTGAAGCAGCTGCCAACGGCGGCGCGGATCAGCACGATCTGGTGCAGCGCATAGTCGCCGCTGAGGAACTTGATCGCCACGTCGTTGACCGAAAAGCAGAATGCCGCGCCCAAGGCGCAAAGCGCGCCGATCACGTTGGCACGGCGGGTGGCCGCGCCCGGGGGCGGCTCGACGGCGGACATGCGGGAACCTGATCGCACCGCGGCGCACCTGTCTACCCAGATTGTGTCGCCGCCTTGCGCAGCGCTCGTTCCAGCGCCGACAGAAATCGCGACCGGTCGGCCTTGGAGAACGCCCGCCCGCTGCCCTGCCGGAACGGATCGGCGGCGCGCAGGTCGGCCATCAGATCGCGGGTCGCCAGGGCATTGCCGATGTTGGCGGGCCCCAATTCCTCTCCGTTCGGCTTAACCACCACCGCTCCGGCCGCGACGCATCGCGCCGCCAGCGGAATGTCGGCCGTCACCACCACGTCGCCGGGCCCCGAACGGTCGGCGATCCAGATATCCGCCGCGTCCGGCCCCTCCGCTACATAGACCATTTCGACCAGAGGGTTCGGCGACGGCCGGATCCCGCCATTCGACACCATTGCTACCTCGGTCTTGGCCCGGGTCGCCACACGCTCAACTTCCGTTTTCACCGGGCAGGCATCGGCATCGACATAGATCATCAATTCGGCCCGTGCCGCACGATCAACCGCGGCGGCATGAAGGCTCCGAACCCCAGCCCGGCAGCCTTCAGTGCAAAGCCCTCGGTCTCGATATGGAGCTGGTAGGGCACCTCCGGAAAGTCCGCCCCTGCCTCGATAACATCCCGCCGTATCAACAAATAGGTGCCGCCGACCGCGTGCAACGGCTCAATCCCGTGCGGGCTGTCCTGCGCCGGATAATGCCGGAAGAAACCGGTCGGCGGCTGATAAATGCCATCCCGAACGAACCGCCGCGCCATCCTGTCCGACACCGGCCGTGTATATAGGAACGAATTCCGATCGAAGATCTTTTCTTCGTCAAACCGCAGGCAATTGGCCACCAGGATCGGCGCGTCCCATTCCAGCGCCCGCTTCAGCGTCTCCGGCGGGATCACCGCCATATCGACATCGATAAACAGAAAGAAACGCGCATTGGTCTCTAATCCAGCCTGAAGCAGCCGGTTTCGGCATGCCGCGATCCCCGCCCGGCGCTCGCGTTGAACCCCTTTCTGGGTGCGCCGGTCGCGCCGCAACGCCAGGTCCAGGTCCAGCTTGATCAGGTCGCTACTGGCGTAGTGCGCCGGTCGCGCCGCCAGCATGTCCGCCGCGCGGGCGTAGGTTGCATCCGTCGAGTCCCCCTCCAACAGCCGCAAATGCAGCTTGTCCTTGGGATAGTCCAACGCGTCGATCAGGCCAAAGTATCTGTCCAAGTCACTCTCGGCATCCTTGCAGGGCGTCAGGATCGCAACCCTTGGTGGGACGTCCGGCAAGGCTCGCCGTACCGGCAGAGAAAAGTCCGGGAACTCATGCGTGAACACACTGTATTGCGGATCTCGCTCCCGCGAGTCCCAGAATCGGGCCCACACTGTGTAGAGGTCTTTGAAGATGTCCATCGGGGCCTAGACGGCCATCGCCTCGGCGTGGAACGCCACGTGATCGGGCATGAAAGTGGCCACGAAGAAATACGAATGATCATAGCCGGGCTGCATCCGCACCACCGCCTGCTGCCGCCGCGCCGCGATCGCCTGGGCCAGAGTCTCAGGCCGCAGATAGTCCATGAACTGGTCGTCCGTCCCAGTGTCGATCAGCATCGGCCCGTCAAAGCCCTTCTCGGCCATCAACAGGCTCGCGTCATGTGCCGCCCATTGTCCGTTGTCGGCGCCAAGATAGGCGGTCAGTTGCTTCTTGCCCCAGTCGCTCTTGGTCGGGTTGCAGATCGGCGAGAAGGCACTGACGCTGCGAAACCGGCCCGGCAGCCGCATCGCCATGGTCAGCGCGCCGTGGCCGCCCATGGAATGGCCGGTGATCGCCTGGCGGTCAGGGTCCAGCGGGAATTCGCGGAACAGAATCGCGGGCAGTTCGTCGGTGACGTAATCCCACATCCGGAAATGGCTCGCCCAAGGCGGCAGGGTGGCGTTGACGTAGAACCCCGCGCCCTGGCCCAAATCGTAGGCCTCGTCGTCGGCCACGCCCTCGCCCCGGGGCGAGGTGTCGGGGAAGACCACCGCGATCCCCGCCTCGGCAGCCCAGGCCTGCGCGCCAGCCTTCACCATGGCGTTTTCATGCGTGCAGGTCAGGCCGGAGAGGTACCACATCACGGGCACCTCGGCCTCTTTGGCCTGGGGCGGCAGGTAAAGCCCGAAGGTCATGGTGCAATTCGTGGTCTCGGCGGCATGGGTGTAGACCCCCTGCACCCCGCCGAAACAGGCGTTTTCGGAACTCGTCTCCATGGCGGCCTCCTGACTGACCCGGGCCCAGGGCTACTGGAAGGCCACGCGCTCGGCAAGCCAGGCCAGCACCAGCGACACCGTCACGATGCTGGCCGCCGTCGAGATCAGGATCGTGGCCGACACCCGCTGCGGGGCGACACCGTAATGCTGGGCGATAATGTAGATGTTTCCTGCCGTTGGCAGCGCCGCGCTCGCGATCATGACCGCCGCGGCGTATGGCTCCAACGGCCAGACTACCAGCGCCGCCAACGCAATCGCCGCCGGATGCAGCACCAGTTTGGCGAAAGACAGCCAACCCGCAACCACCATTCGCTCCGCGGACTTGCTTGCCAACGATGCGCCGATGGCAAACAAGGCTCCTGGAGTGGCCGCCGCGCCGAGGATCGCTAGAAACTCGTTGATCGGCACCGGGATCGGCACCGCCAGCGCCGAGACCGTGAAGCCTAGGAAGATCGACACCAGCATCGGGTTGGTCACGATGCCCCGGACCACGGTCTTCGCGATGGAATAGACCGACCCCTCGCCGCGGCTACCGGTGATCAGCACCACGATCAGCGTGCCGAAGATCAACAGATCCACCGCCAGCATCATCATGATGAAGCCCACCGCCGCCTCGCCCATCAGAAGGGCCAGCATCGGGATGCCCAAAAACCCGATATTGCCGATCACCGCGCATTGCGCCTCGACCGCGCCTTCGGCCACCGGGATGCCACGCCACAAGGCGACCGCGTTGGCGATCAGGTAGACGAAGGCGGTGGCCCAAAGATAGACGGCCATGAATTTGGGATCGAAGACCTCGCCGAAGCTGAGGTTGGCCGAGAACCGGAACAGCATCGCCGACAGCGCAAAGTAGAACACGAACTTGGTCAGCGCTGCCGCGGCGGCCTCGGAAAAGAACTTGGTCGCCGCCGCCAAATAGCCGACGCCGATCAGCAGAAAAAACGGCAGGGTCTTGAGGAAGATCTCGACCATGCAAGCGCCTTAGCACCCCAACGACACTTGCGGAATGCCGGACGCGCGACATGCCAAAGGCGCGGCCCATTCGGACCGCGCCCTTGTTTCATTCAGGAATCCGCGCCTAGTAGGATGATACGCCGCGCGCGTCCATCGTCGAGGCGATGGTGTCGCTGTAGTCGTCCGTCGCGCCGCCCAGCGTGATCATCACCGCGAGCGCGATGCCCACTACGGCAGCGGTAATCACGACCCAATCGACGGTGATCGCCCCGTCCTCATCCCGCAAAAACGGCCCCGTCAAGTTCTTCAATTGCATGGTGTCACCCGGTTCATTTCAACTCACCGTCCCCTTCTGCGCATCAAAAATGGCGATTTTAGGGCTCTGTTGCGGAACGGGAAACTTTGCGAGGCATTTTCGGCAAATTCGAGCGGTCGCGGGGTGGCCCGCTATCCCGCGCCGATCAAGGCGCCGGCGGCAAAGACCAACGCGCCGCCCAGCACAACCTGGAACGTCGCGCGCAAAAACGGCGTCTCCATGAACTTGTTCTGGATCCAGACGATCGCCCAAAGTTCGACGAACACCACGACGATCGCGATCACCGTCGCGGTCCAGAAATCGGGGATCAAGTAGGGCAAGGCGTGTCCCAGCCCGCCGATCGTGGTCATGATGCCCGAGGCGAACCCGCGCTTCACCGGCGATCCGCGGCCGCTGAGCTCGCCATCGTCCGACGCGGCCTCGGTGAAGCCCATCGAGATTCCTGCGCCGACCGAGGCCGCGAGCCCGACCAGAAACGTCGTGTGGGTGTCCTGGGTGGCGAACGCGGTGGCGAAGATCGGCGCCAGCGTCGACACCGACCCGTCCATCAGCCCCGCCAGACCGGGCTGCACCCAGGTCAGCAGGAACTGCCGCTTCGCGGTCCGGTCCTCCTGGTCGCGCGTCTCGTCGTCCAGATGCGCCTCGGCCAGCTTGTCGGCCTTGTCGCTGTGCCCCGCCTCGGCCGCCGCCAGATCGCCCAAGAGCTTGCGGGTCTCGGCATCCTGGGTCCGCGCCGCCGCCTTGCGATAGAACGCCTCGGCCTCGCGCTCCATCGCTTCGGCCTCGTCGCGCATCCGGTCGAGCCCGAGGTTTTCGACCAGCCACACCGGGCGCCGCGCATAAAAGCCCGACACATGCTCGCGCCGAATCAGCGGGATGACGTCGCCGAATCGTCTCTGATGCAGCTCGATCAGCTTGCGCCGGTGCACGTCCTCCTCTTCGGCCATGCCGTCGAACACCGCCGCGCTGCCGGCATAGTCCTCGCGCAGCCGCTCGGCATACATCCGGTAGATCCGCGCATCGTCCTCTTCCGACGAAATCGCAAGCGCCAGGATTTCCTGCTCGCTGAGGTCACTGAACCGCCTGCGGCTCGACACACCCGGAATCATCGCCCACCTCTTCCTTAGAACGCTTCTAAACTAGCCGCCTTCCGTCCCGCCGCAAGCCCCACCTTGCCCGAACTGAACCGTTCGGTTTATATTCCTTCCCTGGGGTCTGGCGGGGCGACATGAACATCCAATCATCGCGCATCAAAAAGGGCCGAAAGTTCGACCAGGTGATCGACGGCGCCCGTCAGGTGTTCCTTGCCGACGGGTATGAGGGCGCCAGTGTCGACGACATCGCCCGCGCCGCCGGTGTATCTAAGGCCACGCTCTACGCCTACATCCCCGACAAGCGGCTTCTCTTCATGGAAGTCGCCAAGATGGAATGCCAGCGCCAGGCCGACGCCGCAATCGCGCGGATGCAGATGTCCGGCCCGGCGGCGGAGGTTCTGTTCGAAGCGGCGAGCCAGATGGTCCGGTTCTTCCTTTCCGATTTCGGCCGCCAGACCTTCCGCATCGCCGTCGCCGAGTCCGAGCGCTTCCCCGAGATCGGCCGCGAATTCTACAACGCCGGGCCGACGATCGCCCGCAACGCCCTGACCGCCTATCTGCGTGAGCGCATCGCCGCCGGAGAGCTGGTCATCGACGACATCGACCTCGCCGCCGACCAATTCATCGAGCTCTGTAAGGCCGGCGTTCACACCAAGATGATGATGGGCGTGAAGATCGACTTCACCGATGCTGAGATCAACCGGGTGATCAGTGGGGCGGTGGACACCTTTCTGGCGCGGTATGGCGAAACAAAGGTTAGTCAGACTTCGGTCTGATTTTGTGGTCTGTTCCTTCGCCAGTTTCCTCGAAACGACCGATTGCTCTGACAAGGTCGGTAAGGCGTTTGTGGCCGTATGAGCGAGGATCGAAGTCCGGGTATCGCTTGATCAGCTGGCTGCCGAGCCAAGCCAGACTCGCCCATCCATCGGGATCGTTCGTGTCGGTGATCACATTGCCGATTAGCTGGAACGCGTGATTCAACTCCAGAGTAATACTTGATGGTTCGGTATTCTCGCTATCGCTTTCCGATTGCTTCTCATTTGCGAGGTTTTCGACCGTAACGAACCGCTTACATGCCATCCGGAACGCGCGCGGTGTTTTTTGTTCTCCCATCCCAAACACGTCGACACCCTGTTCGCGTATCCTCTGTGCCAACCTAGTGAAATCACTGTCCGACGAAACAAGTACAAAACCATCCAATCTCTGACCAAGCAGAAGATCCATGGCGTCAATAACCAAAGCTATATCAGATGCATTCTTGCCAACGGTGTTTTTGGGTTGGTGGATTGGAACGAGACCCAGCACGGTCTGTTTATCTAGCCAGGGTTTGACCGATGGAGATTGTACATCACAATAAAGTCGTCGGACACTTGCCTCTCCAAGTGTTGCTATTTCTTCGAATATCGCCCCAGCAAATTTTGCGGCTATATTCTCAGCATCTATTAGAACCGCAAGCCGGTCAGTATTATTCCCATTCATTTCTGAAACCTCGAAAAATATCGAAAACCGGATAATTCAACCTTTGCTGGATAGATCAAAATTGGTGTTTGGGAGGCCTGGGGATGCGCCGGGTCCGCAAGGCCTCATCTTCAGAAGATTACCACCGACCGGATCGACTTGCCCTCGTGCATCAGATCGAAGCCGTCATTGATGTCGTCGAGCGCCATCGTATGGGTGATCATCGGGTCGATCTCGATCTTGCCGTCCATGTACCAGTCCACGATCTTCGGCACCTCGGTCCGGCCCCGGGCTCCGCCGAACGCCGTGCCGCGCCAGACCCGGCCGGTCACCAGCTGGAACGGCCGGGTCGAGATCTCCGCCCCCGCCGGCGCCACACCGATGATCACCGACTCGCCCCAACCCTTGTGCGCGCATTCCAGGGCCGCGCGCATCACGTCCACGTTGCCGGTCGCGTCGAAGGAATAATCCGCCCCGCCCCCAGTTAGATCGACCAGATACGGCACCAGATCGCCCGCGACCTCGGCCGGATTGACGAAATCAGTCATCCCGAATTTTTCCGCCATCGCCTTCTTGTCGGGGTTCAGATCCACGCCCACGATCTGGTCGGCGCCGGCCAGCCGCAGCCCTTGGATCACGTTCAGGCCGATCCCGCCGAGCCCGAACACCACCGCGCGGCTGCCGATTTCGACCTTCGCGGTGTTCATCACCGCACCGAGGCCCGTCGTCACCCCGCAACCGATATAACAGATCTTGTCGAACGGCGCGTCCTGCCGCACCTTGGCCACCGCGATCTCGGGCAGCACTGTGTGGTTGGAAAACGTCGAACAGCCCATGTAATGCAGGATCGGATCACCATCGAGGGTCGAAAACCGCGATGTCCCGTCCGGCATCAATCCCTGGCCTTGCGTCGACCGGATCGCCTGGCAGAGGTTGGTCTTCGGGTTCAGGCAGTACTCGCATTCGCGGCATTCGGGCGTATAGAGCGGGATCACATGGTCCCCCGGCTTGACCGAGGTCACCCCCGCGCCCACCTCGACCACCACCCCGGCGCCCTCGTGACCCAGGATCGCCGGAAACAACCCCTCGGGATCGGCCCCTGACAGAGTGAACTCGTCGGTGTGGCAGATCCCTGTGGCCTTTATCTCAACCAGCACCTCGCCGGCGCGCGGCCCGTCGAGATTGACCTCCATGATCTCCAGCGGTTTCCCGGCGGCGGTGGCAACGGCGGCGCGGGTTTTCATCTCTATCCCTCCCCTAGGTAATCTCTTTTGCCCAAACCCTCCTGTAAACTTTTCGTATTTGCAAGCATCGCGTTACTGAAACCGAGAACCCGCGCCGCACCTCATCCGGAATGCATAGATCCTTCTGCCGCAACCTGCGGCGGCCGCTCCGGACGCATCACCTCTTTGGTGGCTCGACCTCCGTGCGCGGTCGCGCTCATATTTGACGGCGGTCCGCCCAAGAACCGGCGGGCTCGACTCTACCCCCCGACTCACCGTAGCTTGGAACAAAGATAGAACATCTTCTGCCAATGTCCCAACGCCGCATCCTTTCGCTTTGGTTTCCTCGGCTCGCGGCAGAGCGGGTCTTGCGGCTCGACCGCGGGCTGCTCGACGCGCCCTTCGCCGTGGTCAAGGACCAGGGCAACATGCAGGTGATCGCCTCGCTGTCGGTGGAGTCCGAGGCGCAGGGACTTACCCCCGGGCAGCCGCTGCGCGACGCACATGCTATGTGTCCCAACCTGGTCACCCGTCTCGCCAACCCCCAGGCCGAGGCCGCGTTCCTGACCGTGGTGCGTCGCTGGGCTGGCAAATTTTCGCCCTGGGTCGCCGAGGAGCCGCCGTCGGGGCTGGTCATCGACCTCACCGGCTGCGCCCATCTCTTCGGCGGCGAGGCGCCGCTGTTGGCCCAGATCGAGGCCGATTGTGCCGATCTGGGCCTTTCGGTGCAGGCCGGCATCGCCGATACCGTGGGCGCCGCTTGGGCGCTCGCCCGCTATGCCGGCCAGCCGGCACCTCTGAGCCGCACCGGCGACGCCATCGACCAGGAAGCCTATGCCACCCGGGCCCGCGCCGTGAAACGGCGGAACTGGGAAAAGGGCGGCCCGGCGCCGAAGAATGGGCTGGCGCATGACCGCCCGAACCGAATCGCGGCGCGCGGCAAGGCCCACAGCGCGCTGGCCCCTCTGCCTGTCGCCGCGCTGCGCCTCGACCTCGACACCGCGACATCGCTCAACCGCCTCGGCCTGCGCCGGATCGGTGATCTGTCCGGCATGCCCCGCGCCGCACTGGCCCGTCGCTTTGGTCAGGATCTGGTCCGCCGCCTCGACCAGGCTCTGGGATCCGAACCCGAACCGGTTTCACCCGCCAAGCCACCGCTGCATTTCGCCGTGCGCCTGACCCTGCCGGAGCCGATTGGGCGCGACGAAGACATCGTGGCCGGGCTCGACCGCCTGCTGCCTGAATTGGGGCGGCGGCTGACCGGTAAGGGCCACGGCGCACGGCGGGTGCGGCTGCAGCTTTTCCGCACCGAGGGCACAATGCAGACCGTCGAGATCGGCCTCGCGCGCCCCTCCGCCAATCCCGACCGGATCCGACCGCTTCTGATCATGAAACTGCCCGAGATCGACGCGGGCTTTGGCATCGATTGCCTACGGCTCGAGGCGCATGTGACCGAGCCTTTGCATGCGCACCAGCACCGCGGACACATGGACGCCGCCGCCGATGCCTCCGCATGGCTTTCGGCCAATACCGTCATCGACGACCTGATCGGCCGGGTCGGCGCGCGCATCGGGCTCGAGGCGATCACCCACGCCCATCCCGCCGACAGTCACATCCCCGAAAAGAGCTCGCACCGGGTCGCCGCTGCCTGGGCCGAGCCCGTCACCGACTGGCCGACACCGCCCACGCGGCGCCCTCTGATGATCTGGCGGCCGGAACCGGTGACCGCTGAGGACAGCCCTGCCTTGCCGCTTTCCTTCCGCTGGCGTGGGCGGCAGCTCGAAACCAAGGCCGCCACAGGCCCTGAACGCATCGCGCCCGAATGGTGGCTCGACGACCCGAACTGGCGCTCGGGCGTGCGCGACTATTGGCAGGTGACGACCGAGGGCGGCGAGCGGCTCTGGCTCTATTATGCCCATGGCGCGGCGATGTCCTCGGGCTGGTTTTGCCAGGGCAGCTTTGCCTAACGCCCGAAGCAACAGAAAAGCCCGCCGGTCAAGGCGGGCTTTCAGCGAGACTGTCCCGGCGATCCGGACTGGGTGGGGGCTATGATACCGAACCGCCGGGAAACACTCGTACTCGCTATGGGGCCAGTTGTCGCCGAGGATCGCGGCAACGCAATGAAGGCCGAGGGACGCTTTGCGGGTCATTTCGCGGCGAAACAGCGGCACGTTACGAGCCGTCACAATCCTGAGGCGAGAAACAAAAAAACCCGCCAAACGAGGCGGGCTTGAAGCGCGCAAGGCGTCCCCGATGCGACGGACTGGGTGGGGGCTATGACACCGCCGCACCGGGGTATAGCTCTTGCGCGCTACAGACCCAGGTGTCGTCTTCAATCCCGGCGGGAACAGGGAGCGTTCGGATCGCCGTCAAGGTCATTTCGCGGCGAAATCAGGGCAGTGCTTGATTTCACCCTACGATCCGGCCAAGCTGCGCCGCATGACCATCCAAACGCCGACCCCGTTCCCTCAGTCGCAGCGCGTTCCGGATCAGGTGACCTTCGACCGGCGGGAACTGGGGGTGATCCTCGGTCTCTACGGCCGCATGGTCGCCGCAGGCGAATGGCGCGACTACGGGATCTCTCACCTCCGCGAGGCCGCCGTGTTCGCGGTCTACCGCCGCACGGCGGAACGGCCGCTCTACCGGATCGAAAAGCGCCCCCGGCTTAGACATCGCCAGGGGCTTTTTTCTGTCATCGGCATGGACGGGCAGATCCTGAAACGCGGGCACGACCTCAAGACCGTGTTGCGGGTGCTGGAACGCAAACTGATCCGCCTCGTCGACTGACCGGAAGGGCGGTGTCAAAGCCGGCGCCGCGACGTCACCGGCCCGTCGCCCTGGGCCTCGATCCGTCGGATTGCGGCTCCGATCGGCTCATAGGCCACCGCCATATGGTGGGCGTTGGCGTGGATCAGCACCTCGGCATCGACGCAGATCGCGACGTGGCCAGCCCAGAACAGCAGATCGCCACGCCGCAGCGGCGCCTCAGCCGGCAGCGCCGCGCCCAAAGCCTCCTGTAGATCGCTGTCGCCTGGGCAGTCGATGCCGCAGGCCAGCAGGGCCGACTGCACCAGCCCCGAACAATCGATGCCGCGCGGGGTGTTGCCGCCCCAGAGGTAGGGCGCACCGAAGAAAAGCTGCGCGGCCGTCACCGGGTCCGAAAAGCGCTTGCCGACCGGCCAGAGATGCGGCTTGGGGATATGCAGACCGTCTGCCGTCTCGCGGAAGCGCTTGGTCTCGCCCACGCAGCGGACGGAACAGCCAAAGACCAGCGCAGCCGCCTCCGGCGCCTTGATGTCGGGGGCGGTGTAGGCGTGCGACCCCGGCACCGTCACCCAATGGGTCGGCGCGACTTCGGGGCCGAGCGCCGCCTCTTCCACGAATCCCACGTAACCGTCCTTCGCCGCCTGCACGAAGGCCCAACCGTTCCGCACCTCGTAGTCCGTCACGGCATCGCCCATCAGCACCTGCCGGTCACGGGCGCCGCCGGGCGTGCGGCAGAGGTCGGCGACCGGCACCGCGATCCTGCGCGGCTCCCCCGTCACGAAGGCCGGTGCCTCGACGCGCCCGCGCAGGGACGCCGCCGCCACGCGCGCGTTGGCCGGCGTCAAGCGGCGGTCCATCAGAGCCCGAGCAGCCGCGGCAGCGCCTGCAACACCGCCCGCGCGCCTTGGCCGACACCGCCCTTCGGCCGGCCTGGCGCCGCCTTCGGCTGCCAGCCGTAGATGTCGAAATGCGCGTATCGGCCCGTATTAGAGACGAAACGGCGCAAAAACAGCGCCGCGGTGATCGAGCCGGCAAAGCCTCCCTTCGGCGCATTGTCGAGATCGGCAATGCCTGGCTCGATCATCGTCTCGTAGGGGGCGTGGAACGGCAACCGCCAGACAGGGTCAGCCGCTATCGCGCCGCCCTCGGCGATCGCGGACGCCAGCGCCTCGTCGGTGGCGTAGAACGGCGCGATGTCGGGGCCGACGGCGACCCGCGCTGCGCCGGTCAGCGTGGCCATCGACACCAGCAGATCCGGCGGGTCCTCGTCGGCCAGGGCCAGCGCATCAGCCAGAACCAGCCGACCCTCGGCATCGGTGTTGTTGATCTCGACCGTCAGCCCCTTGCGCGAGGTCAGGATATCCTGCGGCCGGAATGCGCACCCATCGATCGCGTTCTCGACCGCCGGGATCAGCACCCGCAGCCGCAGCGGCATCCCGAACGCCATGATCATCCGGGCAAGGCCCAGGACAGTCGCCGCGCCGCCCATGTCCTTTTTCATCAACCCCATCGAGCCGGCGGGTTTGAGGTTCAGCCCACCGGTGTCGAAACACACCCCCTTACCGACCAGGGTCAGCCGTGGCCCCGCCGTGCCCCAGCGCATCTCCAAGAGCCGCGGCGCCTCGACCGCGGCCCGGCCGACGGCGTGGATCATCGGGAAATTGCGATCCAGCAGGGCCTCGCCGACGCAGGCCTCGACCTGCGCGCCAAACTCCGACGCCAGGTCGCGCAGGGCCTGCTCCAGCGCCTCGGGCCCCATATCGGCGGCAGGTGTGTTGATCAGATCGCGGGTCAGCGCCTCGCCGGCGGCGATTGCCTCCAGCCGCACAGCGTCCACGCCCTCGGGCGCGATCAGGTTGGCGCCTGGGCCTTTGCCGGACTTGTACCGGTCGAAGCGATAGCGCGCCAAAAGCCAGCCCAACGCTGCCTCGTCCAACTCGGGCCCGGCGAGATCCGAGACCAACCGGAAAACCCGCTTGGGCAGGGCCGCCTGGACTTGCCCCAGGGCGAACCGCGTGCGCGCCCGGTCGCTGGCGGAGCCATAGCCGGCCACCGCGAAGCCCGGTCCGCCGCCCTCGCCCGGGACCAGCGCAACCTTGCCGAGGGCCGCCGAGAACCCGGCACCCTCCAGCCACGCCCGAACCTGCGGCGCCTGGCCGTCGAGCCATCCGGCATAGGCCTCTTTCGAGATCAGGTGAAGCGGCAGCGCGGGGCTGTCGGGCGGCGCGAAGGCAAGGCTCATGGGACCCACCGGTCAGGGGCGATCCCGCGAACCCTAGCGGTTCCGGCCCGGCCCGCAAGCCCGCATCAGATCATCGCGTCCTGCACATCCCACACCGCAATCAGCGAGCGTTCGCCCAACCGCCCCATCCGGGCCACCACGGCGGCCAGGGCGGCATCGTCGGGGCAGGCGCAGATCCGGTCGACGTCCAAGGCCACCCGCGCCAACCCCGGCATACCGATCCTCTTGGCGATTCCGGCCACCTCGGCCACATGCCGGCGCAATATGGCGCTCTCTCCCGTGGCCCAGGCTGCCTCGGCCTCGACCAACAGCGCCGCCAGATCCTCCATCGCGCGGGAAATGGCCACCTCGCCGCGATCCTGCCCGATCTCTTCGTAAATCGCCTCTAGACTGTCGGCGTTCAGCCGCACCACCTCGTCATGGCAGAGCCGCGCTACTTGCATACCAATCTCACCCCTTACCGCGCCCCCGCCGGCCACTTTGGCCCGCCGCGGCAAACAAATGATTGACCGTGCGGCGTCAAATGCCTCGAAATTCGTGAAAATGCGGCATAGACCCGGGGGAAAGCACACGAGGGACCGACCCGAATGCGACCGACGAAACCGCTGCCGAGCTATTTGGTCAAACGCTACCATGGCTGGCACGCGACCGATTATGCCGAAAACAAGGCCTGGTTCCATCATCTGGCCGAAGAGGGCCAGCACCCGCGCGCCATGGTGATTTCGTGCTGCGACAGCCGGGTGCACGTCACTTCGATCTTCGGCGCCGACCAGGGCGAGTTTTTCATCCACCGCAACATCGCCAATCTGGTGCCGCCATGTGAACCCGACGGCGATCATCATGGGACTTCGGCCGCCGTCGAATACGCGGTGACCGCGCTGAAAGTCGCGCATATCGTCATTGTCGGGCATTCCAATTGCGGTGGCGTCAAGGGCTGCGCCGATATGTGTTCCGGCGAGGCGCCGGAGCTATTGGAGAAGACCAGTTTCGTGGGCCGGTGGATGGACCTTCTGCGACCCGGCTATGAGCGCGTGCAGGATATCTCCGACCCGTCCGAGCGGCTTCGTGCGCTCGAGAAACAAGCAGTTCTGGTGTCGCTCGACAATCTAATGACCTTCCCGTTCGTCAAGGCGGCGGTAGAGGCCGAAGAGCTGACCATACACGGGCTGTGGAATGACATGGCGACTGGGGATCTGATGGAATACAGCGCCGCAGAGGACCGGTTCTTGTTAGTCTGACCTCGGTCGGGCCCTAGCCTGGCCCGACCTGGGACAGTCCGGAGTGAGATCGTTTTGGACCGAACGACGCAGGACCGGTTCAGACCTGATGACAATAGGGCTGTATTGCGGGAAGCCGTGGGCGAAGATGGTTTCAATCTCTGCTCGGGTCCAAGACTCGCCCCCACTTCTCACCACAATGGCGCCGCCAAAGCCAGCCGGCCTTGCCGCCGCGTGTTTCATCGTGTTCCAGGAGGCCTGCCGGTATTTCGAACCGAGTTTCCGATCGCAGGTCGTTGACGCGATGTCGTTCGCCGATGGCGCAGGTCCCGGTGCGGAATGGAATGCCGGTCTCCGAGCGCTGAATGACAACCAGGACATCGCCTGCTGATGACGTTCATCGGGGCACCCGAATGAATTTGCGTGCGCAAGCAACGTCTCGGGAGTCGCATTAGACAAACCCGAGTCCGTACAGATTGAACGCGCCTCAGATCACCGGTGTCGGAAGCGGCGCACCGGTGAAATGGGCCTCTAGATTAGCGCGCATCAGCGCGCCCATGGCCTTTCGGGTCTCAACTGTGCCCGAGGCATGGTGCGGCTGCAGCAAGACGTTCTCTAGCGTCATGAACCGTGGGGCGATTCGCGGCTCTCCGGCAAACACATCCAGGGCCGCGCCGGCGATAGATTGGGTCTCTAACGCCTTTAATAGAGCCGATTCATCAACGGTCGAGGCGCGCGAGATGTTGATCAGCACGCCATCGGGTCCAAGCGCCGCCAGAACCTCTTGCCCGACGATGGCCTGCGTCGCCGCGGTCGCCGCCAACGTCACAAACAGGAAATCGGCCTGGGCGGCCAGCGCCACAGGGTCCGCCTCATACCGCAAGTCCACACCGTCACGCGGGGCTAGGTCGCAATAGGCGATGTCCATGCCGAACCCGGTCAGCCGCCGCGCCACGGCCATGCCGATCCGACCGAGCCCTAACACACCGGCGCGCGCCCCGCTAACCCGGCGGGTCAACGGGAACCCGCCCTTCGACGCCCAGTCTCCTGACCGCACCCAGTCTTCCGCTGCGCGCAGCCGCCGCGCCAGCGCCAGCATCATCGCCACGCCCAGATCGGCCACATCGTCGGTCAGCACATCCGGCGTGTTGGTCACCCGAACGCCGCGCGCCCGGCAAGCCTCCAGGTCCACGCCGTCGTAGCCCACGCCGTAGACTGCGACGATCTCCAGTCCTGGGCAGGCCTCGATCAGCGCTCGGTCCACCTTGTGCGTGCCCCGCGCCGCGATGCCCCGCACCCGCGGCCCGATCTCGCGCAGAAACGCCGCACGGTCCGCGGCAAGATCCAGCCGGTGCATCCGATAGGCGGCCTCCAACGGTCCCTGGTCCCAGTCCGGATAGGGCCCCAGTTGCAGCACGTCCGGCTTTGCCATCGTCCCCGTTCCGTCCCCGTCGCCGCGATGCTATGACCCTGCGCAAAGCCCGGCCCGCTGTCGAGTGCCAAAGGACCGCCCATGACCCAAGGACCCGCCCTTTTCGACCTCAGAGGCCGGCGCGCGCTGATCACCGGGTCGAGCCAGGGCATCGGCAACGCGCTGGCCCACGGCCTTGCCGCCGCGGGCGCCGAGCTGGTGCTGAACGGCCGCGACACCGCCAAGCTCGCAACCGCGGCCGAGGCCCTGCGTGCGACCGGCGCCACGGTGCACGAGCTGCCCTTCGACGCCACCGACCACGCCGCCGTGCGCGCCGCCATCGACCGGTTCGAGGCCGACACCGGCGCCATCGACATCCTCGTCAACAACGCCGGCATGCAGTTCCGCACCGAGCTGCAGGATTTTCCGGCGGACGCGTTTCAGTCTCTATTGCAGGCCAATATCGCCACAGTGTTCAATGTCGGCCAGGCCTGCGCACGGCACATGATCGCCCGGGGCTCCGGCAAGATCATCAACATCGCCAGCGTGCAGACCGCGCTCGCCCGGCCCTCGATCGCGCCCTATACCGCGACCAAGGGCGCCGTCGGCAACCTGACCAAGGGCATGGCCACCGACTGGGCGAAATACGGGCTGAACTGCAACGCCATCGCGCCGGGCTATTTCGACACACCGCTGAACGCCGCGCTCGTCGCCGACCCCGAATTCAACGCCTGGCTCGAAAAACGCACCCCCGCCGGTCGCTGGGGCCAGGTCGAGGAGCTGGTCGGCGCCTGCGTCTTTCTCGCCGGCCCGGCGTCTAGCTTCGTCAACGGCCACATCCTATACGTCGATGGCGGCATCACCGCCTCGCTTTAGGCTCCGCCGCTTCGTCGTGATGGGCGTGGCGGGCTGCGGCAAAACCAGCGTCGGGCAGGCGGTGGCGGCCCGGCTTGGCGCGACGTTCCTCGACGGCGACGACCTTCACCCGGCCAGCAACATCGCCAAGATGTCCGCCGGCGCGCCGCTGACCGACGCCGACCGCGCGCCCTGGCTGGCCCAGGTCGGCGCCATTTTGCGCGACGTACCGCATGTGACCCTCATCGGCTGTTCGGCCCTGAAACGAAGCTACCGCGACATTATCCGCCAGGCCGCCGCCGCACCCGTCGGCTTTCTGCACCTCGCCGCCGCGCGCGCGGTCATCGCCGCGCGGATGGCCGACCGTCAGGGCCATTTCATGCCGCTGTCGCTGCTCGACAGCCAATACGCGGCACTTGAACACCTGCAGCCCGACGAGATCGGCCTCACCGTTCATGTCGGCCAAAGCCTCGACGCCCTGGCCGACGAAATCCTGACCGGCCTCGACCACCTGACCCGGCCCTAATCCGCCGGGCCACCGGTTTACAGACCCGCCCCAAGGTTTTATGCGCAACCGCAAATCCAATCAGGTGCCGCCCCCCGTGACCAATCACCTCTATCAGAACGACCTGCCCGACGGGCTGAGCCTAGGCCCGCTCGTCGCCATCGACTGCGAGACCATGGGCCTGAACCCGCACCGCGACCGGCTTTGCGTGGTGCAAATGTCGGTCGGCGACGGGCACGCGCATCTGGTTCAGATCGCCAAGGGCCAGCGAGAGGCCCCGAACCTCTGCCGCATGCTGGCCGACCCGGACACGCTGAAGCTCTTCCATTTCGGCCGCTTCGACATCGCCGCGTTGCTCAACGCCTTCGGCACGATCACCGCACCGGTTTACTGCACCAAGATCGCCTCCAAGCTGATCCGAACCTACACCGACCGCCACGGACTGAAATACCTCTTGCAGGATCTCGTCGGCGTCGACGTCTCGAAACAACAGCAGATGAGCGACTGGGGTGCCGCGACCCTGACCGAGGCGCAGCTCGACTATGCCGCCTCGGACGTGCTGCACCTGCATGCACTGAAGGCCAAACTCGACGTGCTATTGAGCCGCGAGGGGCGCACCGATCTGGCCCAGGCCTGTTTCGACTTTCTGCCCACGCGGGCTCGGCTGGATCTCGCCGGGTGGCCTGAAATTGACATATTTGCCCACTAGATAGGGGCGATGCTGAACCGGATGGACAAGACCCGCTTTCTGACCACGGGCCGCCGCGTGATCGCGCGCGAGGCGCAGGCGTTGGGGCAGTTGGCAGAGACCGTCGACGCCGGCTTTGCCGATGCGGTCGAGCTGATCCTCGGCGCGCATGGCCGGGTCATCGTCTCCGGCATGGGCAAATCCGGCCATATCGCCCGCAAGATCGCCGCGACGCTGGCCTCGACCGGGACGCCGGCGCATTTCGTCCATCCCGCCGAGGCGAGCCACGGCGATCTGGGCATGATGGCGCAGGGCGACGTGGCGCTGGTACTGTCGAATTCCGGCGAAACGCCCGAGCTTGCCGATCTCGTAGCCTATACCCGCCGCTTCGGCATCCCGCTGATCGGCATCGCCGGCAAGGCCGGCAGCACGCTGATCCGGCAATGCGACGTCCGCCTGGTGCTGCCGCCCGCGGACGAGGCCTGCGACACCGGCATCGTGCCCACCACGTCGACCGCGATGGCGCTGGCGCTCGGCGACGCGCTGGCGATCGCGCTGATGGAGCATCGCCAGTTCACGCCCGAGCATTTCCGCGAGTTCCACCCCGGCGGCAAGCTCGGCGCGCGGCTCGCCAAGGTCCGCGACCTGATGCACACCGATATGCCGCTGGTTGCCCAGGCCACGCCGATGTCCGAGACCCTGCTGACCATGACCCAGAAGGGCTTTGGCGTCGTCGGCGTCCACGCCCAAAACGGCGATCTGATCGGCATCGTCACCGACGGCGACCTGCGCCGCCACATGGCGGGCCTTCTGGAGATGACCGCCGAGCAGGTGATGACCGCGCATCCGCGCACCATCGGCCCCGAGGCGCTGGCCGAAGAGGCCGTCGCGGTGATGAACGACCGCCGCATCACCTGCCTCTTCGTCGTCGACCCGGCCGAAAGCCAGAACGCCGTCGGCATCCTGCACGTGCACGACTGCCTGCGCGCCGGCATCATCTGAGGCATGGTCCGCACCGACGACACCTATTCCCGCGTCATCGCCTGGTTGAAGATCCTGCTGCCGCTGGTCGCGCTCGGCATCCTGTCGATCCTATTTCTGGTCGCGCGCACCATCGACCCGGCCCAGGACCTGCCGTTCGCGGATGTCGATATCGACGAGATCACCCGCGACCAGCGCGTCAGCCGCCCGAACTTTTCCAGCGTCACCGCCGACGGCGCCGCGATCACGCTGTCGGCCTCCACCGCGCGCCCGGTTCCCGGCTCGCCCGACATCATCACCGGCGACAACATCGCCGCCGCCATCGACCTCGCCGGCGGCAGCCGCATCGACATCCGCGCCGACGCCGCGGTGATCGACAGCATCGCGCAGCTCGCCGAACTGCAAGGCGGCGTCGTGCTGCACTCGTCCGAGGGCATCACCCTGAAGACCGACGCGCTGTCGGTGTCGCTGGAAACCTCGCAGCTGGCCTCCGATTCCGCCATCGCGCTGACCGGCCCGCATGGCCGCCTCACGGCCGGCAGTTTCCGCACCCAGGGTGACGGCAGCGACGGCAACCCCTATGTGGTGGTTTTCAAGGACCGGGTCGAGCTGATATACGATCCCGAACAGTAAGGAGCCGCCATGGCATTGCGATCGTTGATCTTGGCCGGCCTCGCCGGGCTAGCGCTGGTGGCCCTGGCCCCGGCGGCCGCGGCGCAGGGCACCTCGGTGTCGCTCGGCGGGCAGGGCCACGACAGCTCGCAACCGGTCGAGATCACCTCGCAAGAGCTTTCGGTCGATCAGGAAAACGGCACCGCTACCTTCACCGGCGACGTCATCGTCGGCCAGGGCGGCATCACCATGACCTGCGACCGGATGGTGGTCGAATACGCCGCCGACGAGACAGGCCAGAACCAGATCCAGGTGATCCGCATGTTCGGCGGCGTCACCTTCGTCAGCGCCAACGAGGCCGCCGAATCCGAGACCGCCGTCTATACGCTCGGCAACGAGCGCATCGTGATGACCGGCAACGTGCTGGTCACCCAGGGCGCGACCGCGCTCTCGGCGGACAAGCTGACCTACGACCTCGCCACCGGCAGCGGCGTGATGGAAGGCCGGGTTAAGACCATTCTGCAGCAGGGCAGCAACTGATGGCCCGCGGCCCGGCCTTGAGCGTCACCGACGGGCTCGCCGGCCTGCGCGTGACCAACCTGCGCAAGAGCTACCGCAAGAAGACCGTGATCCGCGACGTCAGCATGGAGCTCGGCCGCGGCGAGGTCGTGGCGCTGCTCGGCCCCAACGGATCGGGCAAGACCACCTGCTTTTACGCCATCGCCGGGTTGATCAGCCCCGAAGGCGGCCAGGTAATGATCGACGGCCGCGACGTGACCTATCTGCCGATGTACCGCCGCGCCAAGCTGGGCATCGGCTATCTGCCGCAGGAGGTGTCGATCTTCCGCGGGCTTTCGGTCGAGGACAACATCCTGGCGATCCTCGAGATCAGCGTGCCCGACAAGACCAAGCGCTATGAGAGGCTCGAGGAACTGCTCGGCGAGTTTTCGATCACCCATCTGCGCCGCGCCTCGGCGCTATCGCTGTCGGGCGGCGAGCGTCGCCGGGCCGAAATCGCCCGCTGCCTCGCCGCCGACCCGAAGTATCTGCTCTTGGACGAGCCCTTCGCCGGCGTCGACCCGATTGCGGTGGGCGAGATCCGCAGCCTGGTCGCCGATCTCAAGACCCGCGGCATCGGCGTCCTGATCACCGACCACAACGTGCGCGAGACGCTCGAGATCGTCGACCGCGCCTACATCCTGCACGACGGCAAGGTGCTTATGAGCGGCACCACCGAAGAGGTCGTGAAGGATGAAAACGTCCGCCGGGTCTATTTGGGCCAAAGCTTCAGAATCACTTGAAAAATGACGTGCCGACCTGCTCGTCCTGGGGCGAATTATGTCTCGAATTCGCGCCTTTTTGTTGACAGGCCCGCCCGCCATGAAGCCAAATAAGCGCGATGCGTGACCATGCGAATCCCGTTCGTGCGCCGGGGGTCCCTCGCCCTCAGCCGGACGCGCCCGACGGGCACAGGACCATCCATCTTGAGACATCGGTATCAGTGGCGGGCGCGGGCGAATGCCGGCGGCAGGGCACCCACGCCGGGCCGGTTTGAGGAGGTGACATGCGCTATCAGATCAGCGGCAAACAGATCGATATCGGCGACGCGCTGCAGACCCACGTCAAGGACGAACTGGGCAGCGTGATCGAGAAATATGCCGGCCGCCCGACCGATGCCCATATCACCTTTTCCCGCAGCTCCAGCGAGTTCGTCTGCGAGGCGATCGTGCACCTGTCGACCGGGCTGACCGCCCAGGCCCGCGCCCACGACCACGAGATTTACGCCGCCTTCGACAAGGCCTGCGAAAAGATGGAAACCCAGTTGCGCCGCTACAAACGCCGGTTGAAGGACCATCACCGCGAGCGCTCGCAGCCGGTTGAACTCTCGGGGGCATCCTCGTATATCCTCGCCGCACCGGAGGATGAGCACGACACCGAACCCCAGACATTGCAGCCGATCATTGTCGCTGAGATGGAGACCAAGATCCCGTCTCTATCGGTGGGCGAGGCAGTGATGCAGATGGAACTCGCCGGCGCGCCGGTCCTGGTCTTTCGCAACGAAGGGCATTCGGGGGTAAACGTGGTCTACCGACGCGACGACGGAAACATCGGCTGGATCGATCCCAGCACGGCAGATTGAAGGCAGCGGCGCAACGCCGGTTCAACGAAGCAGGGGCCAATGGAGCTATCCAGTATTCTCAGGCCGGACGCCGTCCGGGTTGTCGGTAACCTGACCAGCAAAAAGCGTCTGTTCCAGGAACTTGGAGAGATCGCAGCAACCGTGCACGGGCTGTCGGTGGGCGATACCGTCGAGGCGCTTCTCGAACGCGAATCGCTCGGGCCCACGGGCGTCGGCAAGGGCATCGCGTTGCCGCATGCTCGGCTTTCCGGCCTGGCTGAGGTTGTTGGTGTCTTTATGCGCGTCGAAAAGCCTCTGGAATTCGACGCGGTCGACCGTCAGCCTGTCGATCTGATCTTTGCGTTATTTGCGCCGTCAGAGACCGGCGTGGATCATCTGAAAGCTCTAGCCCTCGTCTCGCGCACCCTGCGCGACCCGGCGATTTGCACCAAGCTGCGCGCCAATATCGACCCAGCCACCCTGCACGCCGTTTTGACCGAAGCGCCTGCGTCCGAGGCAGCCTGATCCCGGCTCGGCTAGCAAATCGTTGGCCAGAGACTTCGAGCGCGAGATCTTCGATGCAATTCGACCATCCGGTCGTCTTCACCTTTGTATTGAAGAAATCAGCGGAGCCGGGTGCTGGAATTGCCCGTGTGAGTCGCGACACCCGTTCGCTTTGCCTGAGCCCTGTGGCCAATGGGTACGCCGTTATGTCATATTCATAAACCACATGTTGTGGTTCCGCCCCCCACACATACTATATGCAGAAGTTGTCAAACAAAATTGACACCAGCTGATTCCCTGCGATAATTAGCCCAAACGCGTAGGTACGCGACTCGGGGGGACCCTCCAATGACTGCAGAGGACCACTCTGCAAGGAACTTCGATCTGGACAGCTTCAATCGCGCCCAGGATGAAATCCACCGGCTCAACCGCCACCTTCCACCAAGCGATGTCCAAAGCCTCGCGCGTGAGGTGATCGAACGTCTGGCTCAAAGGTCGGTGCCGTCTCACGCAACGCATTCCGCACAACCGGACCGCGAGATCGTTGCGCTGAGCCTCGCATTGATCTCAAAAGAACCGGACGCGGCGAAGGAATTGATCATGCAGGCCCAAAGGGACGGCGTGTCTGTGCCCGAGCTCTATCTGTCTTACCTCGGAGCGTCCGCCCGACGGCTTGGCGACTGGTGGGATGCGGACCAAGTGAGCTTTGTCGACGTAACTGTCGGTGTCACCCGGATTTACGGAATTATGCGCGGCCTGCGTCCGGTCTGGACATCATCGCGGGCAGGCGGCCGCAAGTCGGCGATCTTCGCCGCCGTCCCGGGCGACGACCACACGCTGGGCGTCACCATGGCGACCGATCTGTTCCGGCGCGACGGTTGGGATATCGATTTGGAAGTCGGGTTGGACCATGACGCCCTGGTCGGATATCTCGACCTTGCCGACTACACGGTGATCGGGCTGTCTGCCAGCGGCCGCAAATCTCTGGCCGCGTTGATCCGGCTTATTTTGGCGATCCGAATCGGGAATCCAGCGGCCTTTATCCTTGTCGGCGGTAATATCGTTGCAGAGGACCCCGATATCGTTGCAACAACGGGGGCCGACGGCGCAGCTCTGGACGTGCCCCAGGCGTTGCGGATCATGAACCACCTGGTCGGAGTTGGGACTTAGGCACTAAATAGCCCGAATTCTCATCACTTGCCGGCCCGCGCGCATTCACGCGGGCCGGAGTGGTTTCGATCTTCAATGCGCTACGCCATGGCTTCGGCGCGTTCCGATTGGATCTTCTGGGCCTCCTGGCCGTGGACCTCTTCGTAGTGGTCGAATCGCGACTCGATCCACGCCGTTCCGTGGGTCAACCCACCGAGCGACTGGAACAGTTCGTCCAAAGTCGGCGAAGGCAAGAGCGCCCGGAAGATGTCCCAGCCCTTGGCCACAGGATGCGGATCGAAGCCCAGCACCTGGCCCTTCAGCGACGAGATCAGCGCCACCAGCTGGCCGGTGTAGATCGACGGCACATGCACGTCGACCTGGTCGATTGGCTGCAGCAGGACTGGGCCAGCCTCTTTCAGCGCCTCGCGCATGCCCATCGATGCGGCGGTCTTAAAGGCGTAATCGGAGGAATCCACCGAATGGTGCTTGCCGTCCGTCAGTGTCACGCCGACATCGACGACGCGGAACCCAAGCGGCCCGCGGGCCAGCGATTCCTCGGCGCCGTGATGAACCGACGGGATGTAGTTGCGCGGCACCGCACCGCCCTTGACCACCTCGTCGAAGCTGAAGCCCGCGCCGCGGGGCTGCGGCGCCAGGGTAAACACGATGTCGGCGAATTGCCCGGCACCGCCGGACTGCTTCTTGTGCCGGTAGTGTTTGTCGATCTTGCGTGAGATCGTCTCGCGATAGCTGCCGCCGACCGGGTGGTCGGAGACCCGGATGTCGAAATCCTCGGCCAGGGTATCGGTCAGCCGCCGCAGGTGCATCGGCCCCTGCAGGTTGGCGACGATGTGCCCGGTGTCCTCGTCATGGGCCAGCGACATGCCGGGGTCGATTTCGTCGATCTTCGCCAGCGCCCCAGAGAGCCGCGCATCGTCGCGGTCGTTGTCGGGGGTCAGCACCCGGCGGAAGGCGGCCGGATGTCCCGCGATCCACTCGGGCAGATCCATCGCGTCGCCATCGGAATAGGCCTTGCCCGGGTGCAGATGGTCGGATTTGACCGCGATCGCCAGGCCACCGGTCTCTAACGCGCCCGAAACCGGCTTGCCGTCGACGCCGGTCAGGCTGCCGATGCCATCGCCGCCCAGCGCGGCACCCTGCTGCACGCCACCGCCGAGGGCGCGGATCAGAACCGATTTGCCCACATGCTTGCGGTTATCGGCATAGACGCCCAGCGCCTTCGCCGCGCCGTCCAGCCCCAGCCGCGCCGCCAGCTCGGCCGCGCCGGAACTTTCGTGCCGCAGCGCCTTCAGCAGCCGGTTGACGCCGTTGGCATGCTCAGCCGAACCCAGATAGGCGGGGATCAGTTCGTTGCGTTTGTGGATGTCGGCGAGCAGCGCGAAGACATCCTCGGTGGCCGGGGTCTTGTCTTCGATCAGTTGCTCGAGAAGGTCGTCGTTGAAATCGGCGAGATGTTCCAGAAGCTCGGTCCGCGCCTCTTGCTCGCGGTCGCGCACGGCGTCGGGAATCTCGACTAGCTTCGAGGGCTTGCCCTCCTGGTACTCCCAGGCGCGTTCGGAAATCAGGTCGACGGCCCCGGTGACGCCGTCGGCGTCGCGCATCGGAACCTGGCGCAGGACCAGCGCGTGCGAGGCATAGGTCTGCAGCGCGGCGACGGTATCAGCGACGCGGCCCTCGGCCTGGTCCATGCGGTTGATAAACAAATAGCAGGGCACCTCTGCCTCTTCGATCAGCCGAAGATAGGGCGCGGCCTGCGAGGCGGCGTTCGGGTCGGGAGAGACGCAGAGCACGACCGAGTCGCTGGCGGCCAGGGCATGCCCGGCGCAGGCCAGGTTGTCGGCGCCGCCGGTCACGTCGAGCGCGGCCCATTTCTCGCCGAGATAGTCAAAGCTGTGGAATGTCAGACGGTCGGAAAAACGGGTGGCCTCGGACCGGCCTTCAAGTTCGGCCATCGCTTTGACCAGGGTTGTTTTTCCGGACTGCGATGGCCCAACCACAGTGAAGCAACGCATGTGATCTCCTCCCTTTGGTTGCGGTGCGCGCGTCGCGGCGCGCCCTGCCCGAGTGGCGAAGATCCGGGTCGACCGGGTCGTCTGGCCTGATGCACTGCCTCCGTCCGCGCCGGCTTTGCCCTTGTTCGCGGACCTGTCCGGATGGTCGGAGCAACCAGCCGCCCGCGTCAAGCGAATTGTCGAGGCGCCGTCAAGAAAAGGCCCGCCGGCGGCATGTGGCCGACCAGCGGGCAGGGACGGGAGATCGGCAGGGAGGAAGGGACGGGGCCGATCTCCTCTGGGGATTTGTCAGAAGCCGGCGCCGAACGACAGGCAGGCGGCGCCGTCGGTTGTTTGCGTGACGTGGTTCGACGCGCCGTCGCCGAACTGGAAGATGCCGCAGCTTTGGTCGTTGCCAGCCTGGTGCAGCGAGGCGTCGTGGTTGTCGCCGTCCTGGTGGATGATGCCCAGGTTTCCGGTGCCGCCCTGCATCAGCGCCGCGACGTTGCCGGCGCCGTTTTGGGTGATGTGGCCGTTGGTCTGGATGTCGTTGACCAGCGCGAACATGTTCAGGCCGATGCCAATGGCCTGGGCCTCGTCGGCGTTCTTGGCCTCGTAGGTGAAGCTGATCGAGCCTCCGGCGAAGGCGGGCGCGGCCAGCGCGGTCGCGGCGGCGAGGGTCAGGGCGGTCAGAGTGCGTGTCATGTCTTGGGTCCTTTCGGCGTATGTTAGGGTCGTTTCAGATGTCGATGTGGTTCGAGCAGATCAGCCGGTGGCCGTTCCATCTCAGCGTCAGTTCGGCGTCGACGTCCTCGGGCGGCAGCCCGCCGAAGGTAGCCTGGCCCAGCGTTTCCGATTGCCCAGCGCGGACACGGAATTCGCCCGACTGGCTGATCATCGCGCTGTTGCCGCCGCCGCGCTTGGTGATGGTCAAAGCGTAGCTGCCGCTGGCGGCGGCATCGGCATGAACGACGCCTTCGTAGGTGTGGCCGTAGCGGCCCTTGCTGACGGCGATCTCGCAGCTCAGCGCCAGATCGCGGTCGGCAGCGGAATGGGCATTCGATCCGGCGGCCAGTCCGATCGCCGACAACGCCATGGCAGCGGCGGGCAGGACAGACTTGCCAAGGTGGGTTTGGTGAAGTGCCATTGTCACGTCTCCATTGGCGTTGCGTTGGGGCCGGGCGGCGGGAGGGAACCGCCCGGCGGCCGGGCTCAGTACTGAACGATCAGCGAGCTGTTGCCGACGCCGTTGACAGAGGTCGAGGCCGAGTTGCCGTCGCCCAGTTGGATCACGGCGTTCGAGTTGCCGAAGCCCGTGGTCTCGGTGTCGGCGTAGTTGTCGTTGCCGATCTGCGCCACGGCGTTGAGGTTGCCGACACCGTCCTGGTGGCTGTCGACGGCGTTGTTGGTGCCAGCCTGGCCGACCGCGGTGGTGTTGTAGCTGCCGTCCTGGGTCGCAAAGATCGAGTTGCCGAGGCCCCACTGGTGCAGTTCCATGTGGTTGTAATCGCCGGCCTGCCCGCCGGCCACGCCGTTGAGCCAGCCGTGCTGGACGACGTTGGCGGTGTTGCCGCCGGCCAGCGCCGGAGCGGCGGCCAGGGTCGAGGCGACGAGGGCGGTGAGGGTGAAGGTCTTGAAGGTCATCAAACTGTCTCCGGTGTGTGTTCGTGTGTGTCTGGTTCGTGTTCGTCGGCGGTGCGTCTGGCTGCGGTGCCGATGCCCAAACCGTGGCCGGGGGTCCGCCAGACAGGCAATAACGCGGGCCCGCTAACCGATGACCGGGGCGGTGTTATTCGATGACAAGGGGGAATTCGGGGGCCTCGGTCCCCCTAGATGTCGGCAGAAACTTGCATGGTTTCAGAGGCTTGTAGAACTTGGCGTCAAGGGCGCCGAATCGGCGTGCCGCGATGTCGCGGGGGCTTGAATAGCCGTCAATGACGCACGCGTCACTCTGTGGAGACAGGCCCGCCTGTCATCCGATAACAGGGGCCTTCAGCCGGTTTTGCGGGCTTCATCCCGCACGAATTGCCGCTGGCGCTCACGGAATCGCGCCCGATCCGCCGGTCCGTATTCGCCGACACAGGCCGGGCACTGCACGCCCTCCTCGTAGGCCGGATCTGTCTTGGCCTCGGGCGAGACCGGACGGCCGCAGGCATGGCACGACGTGTAGCGGCCCGGTGCGAGCCCCGGGCCGACGCTGACCCGTTGGTCGAAGACATAGCACTCACCGTGCCAGAGGCTCTGTGCCTGAGGCACCGAGTTCAGGTAACTCAGGATGCCACCGCGTAGGTGAAACACCTCCGCGACCCCCTGCCCCAGCAGATAGCTCGTCGCCTTCTCGCAGCGGATGCCGCCGGTGCAGAACATCGCGATCCGCCGGCCCGCGAAGCGCTGACCGTTGGCCTGCCACCAGGCCGGAAAGTCGCCGAAGCTCTGCGTGCCGGGATCGTCCGCGCCCTCGAAGGACCCGATCGCCACCTCGTAGTCGTTGCGCGTATCGATCACCGCGACGTCCGGCGCAGCGATCAGGGCGTTCCAATCCGCGGGATCGACATAGCGCCCGACCGCCGCAGTCGGGTCGACCTCAGTCTGCCCCATGGTCACGATCTCGCGCTTGATGCGCACTTTCATCCGGTTGAAGGGCGCAGCGCCGGCATGGCTCTCCTGCCAGTCCAGGTTGGCGCAGCCCGGCAGCCTTCGGATGTGGGCCAGTACGGTGTCTATGCCGGCCCGATCGCCCGCAATAGTCCCGTTGATTCCCTCTCGCGCCAGCAGGATCGAGCCCGTCACGCCCTGCGCGCACGCGACCTTGGCCAGCCCCGGTTTCAGCGCAGCGGGGTCCGGAAATGGCGTGAACTTATAGAATGCGGCGACGACGGGCATGGGCCGGGGCTACACTCCCGGCCCCGCCCGTTCAAGGTCAGGCCCGCGGCAAACGCGCCGCCAGCGACCGCAACATCGCGTCGAACCCCTCGCCGCCAACCTCGGCGCCCGAGATCGCCAGCGACCCGTTCGGATGCTTGATCGAAAGAACCTTGTTACCGGCCACCGACTTGATGGCGACGCCGGTGATGCCGCGATAGTCGAGCCGCAGGGTCTTGCTGCCGCCCGGGTTGACCGGCGCCGTGATCGCCTCTTGGTCCAGCCGGATCGGCGCCCGCGCCGAAGCGGGCTTCAGCATGCCGGCCAGTAGCACGACGCCCATTCCACCCGCGGCGACGGCCATCGCGGCATAGAAGATCGACGCGCCGGTCACGCCGAAGCGCAGGATACCGTTGAGGATCAACCCGGCGTCGTTGGTCCAAGCCATCCACGCCATGAATCCTGCGGCCGCCAGGCAGCCCACCATCGCCAACACCCCGGGTTTGGAGGTCGACCCGTATTCGAAAACATCTTCCATCTTGCTACGCCTCTGTTCTGGATGTGGTCCTCTGGGCCATATCTCCAGTCGAATGGGCCCAGCCTGTGGCGAGATTTCCAAAAGAGTGCGGCAGCCGTATGCACCTCAACCACAAGGTGCGGCATTCGGGCCACCATTGACCGCCTAACGCACCCCGGCGTACCCCTTGGCCCAAAGGAGACCCGCCCATGCGTCCCGCCAACGAAGCCCTCCTCGTCATCGACGTGCAAAACGACTTCTGCCCCGGCGGCGCCCTGGCGGTGGCCGACGGCGACGCCATCGTGCCCGGCATCAACGCCGCCATGGCCGAATTCGCCACTGTGATCCTGACGCAGGACTGGCACCCCGCCGACCACGCCTCCTTCGCCTCGCAGCACCCTGGCCTCGACCCCTTCGCCACAACCGAGATGCCCTATGGCACCCAGGTGCTTTGGCCAGACCACTGCGTACAGGGCACCGACGGCGCCGCGTTTCACCCCGACCTCGACACCACCCGGGCCGATCTGATCCTTCGCAAGGGCTTCAACCGCACCATCGATAGCTACTCAGCGTTCTTCGAAAACGACCGGACCACACCCACCGGGCTTGAAGGGTATCTTCGGACCCGCGGGCTCGACTCACTAACCCTGGTCGGCCTGGCCACCGATTTCTGCGTCAATTACTCCGCCGTCGACGCCGCGCGCCTCGGGTTTCGCGCCACCGTGCGCCAGGACCTCTGCCGCGCCATCGACCTCGACGGCTCGCTCGCCGCCGCCCGGACCGCGATGGCCGATGCCGGCGTCACCCTGGCCTGACCCGAACCTGGACAAACTTTCGCCCCTGGCCTTACCCTGCCCCGACGAACCGACGGAGCCGCGCCCTTGGACATCGCCACCCGAGTATACAACCACAAGTGGAAGATCGACCCGATCGTGCGGTCGCTGATCGACACGGACTTCTACAAGCTGCTGATGTGTCAGTCGGTGTTCCGCAACAAGCCCGACACCCAGGTCGCATTCAGCCTGATCAACCGCACCACGTCGGTCCGGCTGGCCGATCTGATCGACGAGGGCGAGTTGCGCGAACAGCTCGACCATATCCGCGGCCTGTCGCTCAGCCGCGGCGAGTCGACCTGGCTGCGCGGCAACATGTTCTACGGCAAGCGACAGATGTTCACGCCCGAGTTCATGGAGTGGTTCGAAGGCTTCCGCCTGCCGCCCTACCACCTAGAGCGGCGCGACGGCCAATACCAGCTGAGCTTTGAAGGCACCTGGCACGAGGTCATGCTGTGGGAGATCCCGGCGCTGGCGGTGCTGATGGAACTGCGCGGCCGGGCGGTCTTGAACCGCATGCGCCGGTTCGAATTGCAGGTGCTCTACGCCCGCGCGATGACCAAGATCTGGGAAAAGATCGACCGTCTGCGCGCCCTCGACGAGTTGCGGATCGCCGATTTCGGCACAAGGCGGCGGCATTCGTTCCTGTGGCAGGACTGGTGCGTGCAGGCGATGATTGAAGGCTTGGGCGAGAAATTCGTCGGCACCTCGAACTGCCTGATCGCCATGCGCCGCGATATCGAGGCGATCGGCACCAATGCGCACGAACTACCGATGGTCTACTGCGCCCTGGCTGACAACGACATTCAGCTGGCAGAGGCCCCCTATCAGGTACTCGCCGACTGGCACGAAGAGCACGAAGGCAACCTGCGCATCATCCTGCCCGACACCTACGGCACCGAGGGCTTCCTGAGGAACGCACCCGACTGGCTGGCCGGATGGACCGGGATCAGGGTCGATTCCGGCGATCCGGTCGAAGGCGCCGAGATCGCCATTCGCTGGTGGCGCGACCGCGGCGAAGACCCGCGCGACAAGCTGGTGATCTTCTCCGACGGGCTCGACGTTGACAAGATCGCCGACCTCTACGCCCGGTTCCACGGCCGCGTTCGGGTCAGTTTCGGCTGGGGCACGCTCTTGACCAACGACTTCCGCGGCCTCGTGCCCGGCGACGCGCTGGCCCCGTTCTCGCTGGTCTGCAAGGCGGTCTCGGCAAACGGCCGCCCGACCGTCAAGCTCAGCGACAACCCCAACAAGGCGATGGGTCCGGCCGCCGAGCTCTCCCGCTACAAACGCATCTTCGAGGTCGGCGCACAGGAATCACTGGAGGTCCTGGTATGACGCAAAACGTCTCTAAATTGGCCGAAATGGGCCTTGAACCAGGCGCCGTTGCGCTGGTGACCGGTGGCGGCGGCGGCATTGGGCTTGCCGCCGCCTGCGAGTTCGCCGCTCTCGGAATGACCGTCGCCCTGCTCGACCGCGACGACACGTTGCTCGATGCCGCCGCGGCGCGGGTCAAGGATGCCGGTGCGCCCGAGGTCGTCACCTACAGCGCCGATGTCGCCGATGCCGAGGCCTTGCGGAAGGTCGAGGCCGACCTCGCCGGGCGCTTCGGCGGCGTTGATGCGGTGCTGAACAACGCCGGCATCGGGGTCGGTAGCGCCGCCGTGGGCCCGGCGGAGCCCTGGCAGCGGACGCTTGGCGTCAACCTCTGGGGCGTTATCAATGGCACCCAGGTCTTCGCGCCGCGGATGATTGCCCGAAAGCGTCCCGGCATCATCATTAATACAGGTTCTAAACAGGGCATAACGACGCCGCCGGGCAATCCAGCCTACAATGTCGCCAAGGCCGGGGTGAAGGCCTTCACCGAAGCGCTGGCGCATGAGTTGCGCAACACCGACGGTTGCCGGATCACCGCGCATCTCATGATCCCCGGCTTCGTCTTCACCGGCATGACCCGCGGCGACCGGACCGAAAAGCCCGATGCCGCCTGGACGCCCGAACAGACGGCGGCGTTCATGTTCGACAGCCTCGCCGGCGGCGATTTCTACATCCTGTGTCCCGACAACGACGTGCCGCGAGCGCTCGACGAAAAGCGCATGGCTTGGGCCGCCGGCGACATCATTGAAAACCGCCCCGCCCTGTCGCGCTGGCACCCAGACTACGCCGATGCCTTCGCCGATTTCGTCAAGGACGCCTGATCTGCGGCCGGCGCCTTTCCGGCTTCTTCACGCGCCCGCCAGAAACGCCTCCGCCATCGCGCAGGCCCGCCGGACATAGACCGGCAGCTTCGGATGGTCCGCCGGCAGCCGCGGGATCGTCCACCCGAGCGCCGAAAACGCCCGCAGCATCGCGAAGAGGTCGAATGTGGCCCAATCTGCGTCTCTAAGCTTCTTAATAGAGCCGTATCCGGACATGATCGCCGCCCTCACATCGGGATAGAGCGGGTCGTCCACCACCTGGGTCACACTCGCCGCGAGGTCGTACATCACGAACCCGAACCCCGAATCGTCGAAGTCGATCAGGCCCAGCGATCCGCCCGGCCGCCGGAACACGTTCTCGCGCAGCGCATCGGTGTGGATGAGCGTCACCTCGGCGCCGCCGGCCAGGAAATCGACCAGGCGCTCCCGCGCCGCATCCCGCGCTGTGATCACAAGCTGCCGTTGCGCGGCGGTGAGCAGCGGCATCTCCCAATACCGGCCCCAGAGCGGTTCTTCCCCCGTCAGCCCATCCACGTCCCAGCGCGGCCGCTCGAACTGCCCGGGCCCGATCTTGGCCGTCGCCGCATGCAGCCGCGCCAAGAGCCTTCCGACCTCGCGATAGGTCTCGATGTCACTTTGTTCGAGCCGATCGGTCCCGGCCCCCAGCGGCGCGCCGTCCATCCACCCGATGACGCTCGCCAATTGCCCGCCGCCCAAGTCCAGCAGCGCATCGCCATCTGGCATCGCCACCGGCGGCGGTGCCGGAAATCCGCGCTCCGCCAGGGCGCGGGTCCAATCCAGCTCCGACCGAATCTGCGCCGCCGTCCTGTATCCGGGCCGGTGCAGCCGCAACGCCGCGCGGCCGGACGGCAACGCCACCTCGAAAACCGCATTCTCGCGATGCGACAACAGCCGCGGCGGATGCGCCGACCGACCCCACGCCTGCGCTGCCCGCGCCGCGAGATCCTGCAACGTCATTTCGGCATCTCGGCCAACACCTCCGCCAGCGCGTCCACCAGCATATCGGCGTTTTCGCGGGAAAACGGCATCGGCGGGCGGATCTTCAGGCAATTGTAGTGCCGTCCCAGCCGGTTCAGCAGGATACCGCGGGCCTTCATCGCTTCGACCACCCGCGCGGTGGACTCCGGTGCCGGCGCCAACCCCTCGCCCACGAATTCGACGCCAAGGAACAGCCCCGCGCCACGGACCTCGCCGATCATCGGATGCTGCAGCGCGCGCAGCCGCTGTAACGCATAAGACCCAACATCTGCCGCGTTAGAGACTAGGTCTTCCTCCTCAAGCACATCGAGCACCGCCATTGCCGCGGCGCAACTGACCGGGTTGCCACCGAATGTGTTGAAATAGCCGAACGCTTCGCGGAATGCCCCGGTCACCTCGGGTTTCGCCACCACGGCCGCCACGGGGTGGCCATTTCCCATCGGCTTGCCTAATGTGATCACATCTGGCTCGATGCCGATCCTTTGATACCCCCACCAATGCGATCCCAAGCGTCCGAACCCGGGCTGGACCTCGTCGGCAATCAGAATGCCGCCCGCCCGACGGACGACCTCGACCGTGGGATCCAGAAAGCCCCGGGACAGGTCCGGAAAGCCCTCATTCGCGAAAAACGGACATAGGATCAGCGAGGCAAAGCCTTGGCCCGACGCCTCCAGGTCGGCGATGGCCTCGGATACATGGCCGGCAAAGACTTGCGCCTGCCCCTCCGCCGACCCGCCCAACGGACGCAGTGAGTCCGGCGACGGCACGCGGCGGACATTCGGGGCGTATCCGCCGATCGGCGGCTTCTTCGACGACAGCTGCGACACCGTCGCGGTGTTGCCGTGATAGGTGTTGTCGGTGGCGACGATGCCCGTTTTGCCAGTCACTGCCTGGCCCATCCTCAGTGCGATATCGTTCGCCTCGGACCCGGTACAGACCATGATAACCGTCTCTAAACTGCCCGAAAACCGCGCTACCAACCGCTCGGCATAATCCAGGATCCCCTCGTGAAGATACCGCGTGTGGGTGTTCAGCCGGGCCGCCTGGGCGCAGATCGCCTCGACCACCTTGGGGTGGCAGTGCCCCACATGCGGGACGTTGTTGTAGCAATCGAGGTACCGCCGCCCGTCGGCATCCCAGAGCCACACGCCCTCTCCGCGGACGATATGCAACGGCGCGTCATAGAAGGTCGGCACGTTGGGGCCCAAGAGCCGCGCGCGCCGCTGCACCAAGCTTTCCGACATCGCCAAACCCCCGGTTGCGCCCCGCCCCCTGGTAGCGGCAGCCGGGGCCGCTTGACAACACCGCGCGCCGGGCGGACCCATGCGCGATGGCGATCCTCCTGCGCAACCGCAACTACCGGCTGGTCTTTTCGGCTGCCGCAATCTCGAACCTCGGCGACGGAGTATCGGCGCTGGCCTTTCCCTGGCTCGCCACGCTGGTCACCCGCGATCCGATGCTGATCGCGCTGGTCGCCTTCGCAACCCGACTACCTTGGCTGCTCTTCGCCCTACCCGCCGGGGTGCTGACCGACCGCGCCGACCGGCGCCAACTGATGGTGCGGGCCGACCTTTTCCGGCTGATCCTGACCGCCGGCGTGATCGACCGACAGGATCAGGCCGATCACGCCGGCGGTCAGGATCAGCCGGAAAAGGTCGGCCCGCACCATCAGTTGGCGCCGGTCGGCGCGGTCGGTCAGCACCCCGGCGGGTAGGGCGAAGAGC
>JASJCA010000011.1 GCA_030066215.1 Rhodobacter sp.
CCGATCTTGTGCCCCATCCGCGATAGCGCCGTGGCGACATGCATCGAGACGGTGGATTTGCCCGCGCCGCCCTTTTCGTTCCCCACGACGATGATGTGCGCCATGGCCTGCCCCTTTTTTTGATCGGCCCGCACGTGCTCCGGGCCTTGCCTGCTCTGAACCACTATATGTTGTGGAGGGTCGCATTGGAAGCGGGCGTTGTGTGGTTTTTGAGTTATGTGGCCGATCGCCCGTTCCGGCCGCGGCTTTGGCGAGCGGAACTAGCGGAAGAACCTCAACGGGGTCAGATTTGTGTGCTGAGCGCAGCGAGCGCCACTACGCCGAGCATAGCTGCCGCCATACCGATATTGATTGCGCGGTGGGTGCGGGGGGCCAGTTCGAGGCGTTCCAGCATCGCCCCGGCAAAGAGCCAGACCAGATGGATAGGGATCCAGATCGCGTTGACCGCGAGAACCTTCACGATCGCCTCGGTCCAGAGCGCATCCGGATAGAGGATGAAACCGGAAAACAGCGTGGTGTTGACCACGTACGCCTTGGGATTGATCGGCTGCAACAGCAGCCCCGCAGCGATGCCAGGGTCGCGCCGGGCCTCGATGAAGCCGACCCGAGCACCGGCGAATGCAATGCGTGCAGCGAGGTACAGGAGATAGCAGGTCGAAGCGACGAACAGCACCGTGCGGATCACAGGATTGGCCAGGATCAATGCGGCGAGACCAGTCACCACGGCGAGGATCACCAGGTTGTTGCCCAGGAAAAGCCCAAAAACATACCGTAGCCCGTGGCGAAACCCGTAGGCCGCACCCATGCCGGCGGCGGACATCACCCCTGGGCCCGGGGTGATGATCAACAGAAAAACGGCGACGACAAATTCGAGCATGGCCCGGTCATGGAACCGAGCCTTGGGAAGTGCAAGCGCTCAGATGGCGCTGCCACGCGCGCCGAATGTCCTTTTGTAGACCGCGGCGCTGTCAGTTGGCCTGCGCGATCGTCGTCGGCGTGTAGATCAGCCAGGTTTGGTCCGGCATCAGGATACTGCAGGAGTTCGACGCAACTCGGATCCGCTTGGGCCGTTGCAGCTCTCCGCGCCGCACCATGCCGGCCAGTTTCGCCGGGCAGGGTGGAATGTCCATCGATCTAAGCCCGCGCTGGCTGAGACATTGCCGGACATAGCGTTGGCGCAGGCTGGCATTTGTGTCTTCGCTGGCATAGCCATAGCCGTTCCAGCCGATTTGCACGTTCGGTGGTACCGACTGCGCGCCTTTGACCTCGCAATCGAACATGATCTGATCACGAGCGGCGAATGTCATACCGTCCTTCACCCAATGGTTGGAGGAAAGGCACCCCGGCAGCAGCAGAAATACGGCGAAGGCAGCGAGCTTCTTCATCGGTCACCTCGAACATCGCACCGGCCGGCTGTTTGGCCGTCGAACCGGCGATTGGATCATGGATGTTTAAGACTTAGGAAAGGCGGGTTAATCGGTGGTTAACATCAGCGACGGGGCGGATTTCGGGGCAGGGCAAATCCGTATTGATCCGGATCAGCGGCCACAACGCAGACCCGATGGCCAAGGTGGAACCCGACAGACTGGCGCTATGTTCGTTTACCTTCAGCCCTGTTGATCTGGGGGTTGTCGTTGGGAGCAGTGCGCGATAGCCCCGCCAGCGATGACCCGAAAAGAGCATCCCTCGGGCGCACCGTGGCGAAACTTCTACGGCCGCCGGCACGGCAAGGGACTCCGGCCGAGCCAACAGGCCTATCTGGACAAAGACCTCGCGGCGCTAAGCCCGGGGCCGGTGAGTTGGGACGAGAACCCTGATCGTACGCCACTCGATCTGGATGCGCTCTTCGGGGGCCGCGATGTCTGGCTCGAGGTTGGCTTCGGCGGTGGCGAACATATGGTGCATCAGGCGGCGGCGCATCCGGAGGTCGGGCTGATCGGGTGCGAGCCATACATCAACGGCGTCGCCATGCTTTTGGGCAAGATCCGCGCCGCCGGGGTCGGAAATATCCGCATCCATCCCGGCGACGTGCGCGATCTGTTCGACGTGTTGCCGGACGGATCCGTGGCCAAGGCCTTCGTGCTCTACCCCGATCCCTGGCCGAAGTCGAAACACCACCGCCGGCGATTCGTGACGCCGGAGTATTTGCGGCCGTTGCAGCGGGTGATGGCACTGGGGGCGGAGGTTCGGATCGCCACCGACATCCCCGACTACGTGCGCCAGGCGCTCGAGGAGATGCCGCGGCATGGGCTCGCCTGGCTGGCCGAGGGGCTGGCCGATTGGCGGCGGCCGTGGGACGACTGGCTGCCGACCCGCTACGAGCAGAAGGCGCTGCGCGAGGGCCGTGTGCCGCATTATCTGACGTTTCGGAGGGACGGGTAGGATGGGGTGGCTGTAGTCTGGCACACCTATGGCGATCCTTGCCAAGGTTAGGCCATTGCTCGCACGGCCCCCCGGCGGCCCGCGGGATGCCGCAGCGACTTTTGAACGACGTGCTTTTATGGCAGCAAGGTACATCTTCCATTGAAGCTAAGCGCCTCGGACAGCCAAAGCGGCAGCCCACCCGGGCGGGCCGCCGCTGGGCCGGGGCGCTTCGCGCTGTTAACCCGGCCTAGGCAGCGTATCGTGTGACTGAGCCAGGCCTGAATCGGTAGATCGATCCGCCCCAACCGCTCCCACTCCCGCCCAATCGCAGCGAGATCGCCGCGCAGGGGCTTCCCCTTCCCGCCAGGGCTGCGTAGAGGAGGGCCGTTCAACGAGGATCGCGCGTAATGTCCGGCCACGGCCCTGTGTTTCCGATGACTGCCCGGCGGGCCGGCCCGCTTACCGGCATGGCCGCGGTGCCCGGCGACAAGTCGATCAGTCATCGCGCGCTGATCCTGGGCGCGCTGGCGGTCGGCGAGACCCGAATCTCGGGGCTGCTGCAGGGTCAGGACGTGCTCGATACCGCCCGGGCGATGCGCGCCGTCGGCGCCGAGGTGACCGACCACGGCGGCGGCAACTGGTCGGTGCATGGCGTCGGCGTCGGCGGCTTTGCCGAGCCGGACAACGTGATCGACTGCGGCAATTCCGGCACCGGCGTGCGGCTGATCATGGGCGCGATGGCGACCTCGCCGATCACCGCCACCTTCACCGGCGACGCCTCGCTCAGGTCCCGCCCGATGGGGCGGATCACCGCGCCGCTGGCGCAGTTCGGCGCGCAGGCTTTCGGGCGAACAGGCGGGCGGCTGCCGATGACCGTCGTCGGCGCCGCCGCGCCGGTGCCGGTGCGCTACACCCTGCCGGTCGCCTCGGCGCAGGTCAAATCGGCGGTGCTGTTGGCGGGCCTGAACGCGATGGGCGACACGGTGGTGATCGAGCCCGAGCTGACGCGCGACCATACCGAACGAATGCTGGCGGGCTTCGGGGCACAGGTGACGGTGGAGGACACCGACGCCGGCCGAGTGATCGCCGTGACCGGGTTTCCCGAGCTTGAGCCGCAGACCATTGTGGTACCGCGCGACCCCTCCTCGGCAGCGTTCCCCGTCGCGGCCGCGCTGATCGTCGAGGGTTCGGACGTCCTGGTGCCCAACATCGGGCTGAACCCCACCCGTGCGGGCCTCTTCACCACGCTGATCGAGATGGGCGCCGATCTGACCTTCGAAAACGAACGCGACGAGGGCGGCGAACCAGTGGCGGACCTGCGCGCGCGGTTCTCGCCGGACCTGAGCGGCGTCGAGGTGCCGCCCGAACGCGCTCCCTCGATGATCGACGAATTCCCGATCCTGTCGGTGGTCGCCGCAAATGCGACCAGCAAGACGGTGATGCGCGGCGTCAAGGAGCTTCGAGTCAAAGAGAGCGACCGAATCGATGCCATGGCCCGCGGGCTCGAGGCCTGCGGCGTGACGGTCGATGAAGAGCCCGACATGCTAACGGTGCACGGGCTGGGCCCTGGGGGCGTGCCGGGCGGAGCGACGTGCGAAGCGCGTCTCGACCACCGCATCGCGATGTCGTTTCTCTGTTGCGGCATGGCCGCCAAGCGTCCGGTGGGCGTCGACGACGCCAGCCCGATCGCCACTTCGTTCCCAGCCTTCGAGGCGCTGATGTCGGGCCTTGGCGCCGGGCTCGACCGGGCGGGCGGATGACGACCGGAAGCTGTCTTTGCGGCCAGGTCCGCTATGCCGTCGCCGGCCCCTTGCGCCCGGTCATTGCCTGCCACTGCAGCCAATGTCGCAAGACCAGCGGGCATTTCGTGGCCGCGACCTCGGCGCCGCGCGAGACGGTAGAGATCGCCGGCACGGTCACCTGGTACCGGACCTCGCCCGAGGCCCGGCGCGGCTTCTGCGGCACCTGCGGGTCGAGCCTGTTCTGGGACGGCCCCGGCGCCAACCTGTCGGTTCATGCCGGTACGCTCGACGGGCCGACCGGGTTGCACCTGGCGGGGCATATCTACTGCGCCGCCAAGGGCGACTATTATGAGATCGCCGACGATCTGCCCCAGGCCGACGGCAGCGATCCGGCGCTGACCACGATGGTGGCCGGCTGATGACCCGGCGCGGCTGGTTCTGGGCGCTCTTCGCCGTCACGCTAGCGGTCTATGCAGCGATGCTGCTTTGGACCCTGCCGTTGATCTCGCGCGAGGCGGGCGGGCTGCGGCCCTTCGACCTGCGCCCCTGGGGCTACTCCGGCGAGGCCGCGCAGGCGTTCCTGGACGCGCTGAGCGCGGCGGGCCGCGCGACCTATCTCGGCACCCAGGCGGCTTTGGACCTGGTATTTCCGCCGCTGATGGCGGCGACGGCGGCGTTGGCATTCTCGTTGATCCTGCCGCGTCGCCCGGCCTGGCTCTGGGCGGCTCTGATCGCGCTGCCCTTGGTGGCGATGGGCTTCGACTGGCTCGAAAACTGGCGGGTGCGCGGGCTGCTGCTGGCCGAGGCGCCGCCCGACAACGCCCAGGTCGCCGCCGCCAGTCGCGCCACCGTGCTTAAATCGGCGGCCTATTCGCTGGAATATCTGGCGCTGTTGGCCGCCCTGGCCGCCGCGGCCTGGCGCAAGCGGCGGGGGCCGCGGACGAAAGCCTTTGCGGTGGCGATCGACGGGCCCGCCGCCGCCGGCAAGGGCACGATTTCCAAGGCAGTGGCCGAACGCTACGGCTTTGCCCATCTCGACACCGGGCTGCTTTACCGCGCGGTCGGGCGGCGGGTGCTCGACGGCGCCGATCCGGTGGCGGCGGCCGAAAAGCTGGCGCCCGAGGACCTGGACCGTGCCGACCTGCGCTTGCCCGAGGTCAGCCTTGAGGCCAGCCGCGTGGCCTCGAACCCCGAGGTCCGTGCGGTGCTGGTCGCGTTCCAGCGGCGCTTTGCCAGACGGGCCGGCGGCGCGGTTCTGGACGGGCGCGACATCGGCACGGTGATCTGCCCCGGCGCCGAGGTGAAGCTGTTCGTGACCGCCAGCGACGAAACCCGGGCGCAGCGGCGCTATGAGGAACTGCGCGGCAAGGGGCACGAGGTCACGCTCGATCAGGTGCTGGCGGATCAGCGCACCCGCGACGCCCGCGACCGCGACCGCGACGCGGCGCCGCTGAAGCCGGCGGCGGATGCGGTGGTGATCGACACCACGACGCTCGACATCCGCGCCGCGGTGCAGCGCGCGGTCGATGAAATCGACAGGGTCAGAGGGGTCTGGTGATGCAGCAACGGCAGTTGGGCGCGGGCGGGCCGATGGTGTCGTGCATCGGCGTGGGCGCGATGAGCTTTTCCGATTTCTACGGCGCCACCGACGAGGCGGCGAGCCACGCCATCCTCGACGCCGCGCTCGATGCCGGGGTGACCCATCTCGACACCGCCAATGTCTATGGTATGGGCCGGTCCGAACGCGCCATCGGCAGCTATTTGCGGGCCCGGCCCGAGGCGCGCGACGCGTTCACCATCGCCACCAAGGCGGCGATTGCGCGCGATGCCGAGGGGTGGCGCTATTTCGACAATTCGCCCGCGCATCTCGCAGCCGAACTGGACCAGAGCCTCGGCCGGCTGGGCGTCGAGGCCGTGGATCTGTTCTACGTCCACCGCCGCAACCCTGATGTGCCGATCGAAGAGGTGACCGGCACGCTCGCGCGGCTGGTCGAGGCGGGCAAGACCAAGGCGATCGGGTTCTCCGAGATCGCGCCGTCGAGCCTGCGCCGGGCCCAGGCCGTGCATCCGATCGCGGCGGTGCAGTCGGAATACTCGCTGTCGACCCGGTCGCCCGAGATGGGGCTGGTGCAGGCCTGCGCCGAGCTCGGCGTGTCGCTGGTGGCGTTCTCGCCGGTGGGGCGGTCGCTGTTGACCGACAGCTCGTTGAGCTTCGAAGCGGTGCAGTCGCTCGGGTTTTTGAAGCCCAACCCGCGGTTCATGGCGCCGAACTATGCCGCCAACATCGCGGCGACGGATCGGTTCCGCACCCTGGCCGCCGAGATGGGCGTGCCGGCGGCGGGGCTCGCGGTGGCGTGGCTCTTGGCGCAGGGAGACCACGTGATCCCGATCCCCGGCACCCGCTCGATCGCGCATTTCCGAGAGCTGGTGCAGGGCACCGAGGTCGCGCTCGACGCCGCCGACCTCGCCCGGATCGAAGCGGCGCTGCCCATCGGCTGGGCCCACGGCGACCGCTACTCGGCCGACCAATGGGTCGGGCCGGAACGTTACTGCTAGGGCGGCGGGTCCGGGCCTCGTGACGCCGGTTTAGCGAACGGTGCCGGGCCAACGGCATCGCTGGCGGTGTTCGTAGATTATTAGCCAATATTCAGGAAGATGTGGCCGTCGCTGCGCCCGGTCGGGCGCAATTAAAGCCATTTGGCCAGGGAGCGTGTGTGGCCACAACATTCGAAGTTCTGTCTCTCGGCACCGGTCCGTTGATCGATACCGTCGAGGGCAACGTGCTGTCGGAAAACGCCGGCGCGTTGGTGGGCATGACGTTCGGCTCAGCGGCCTCACCGCTGGGCTTCGGTGCGCAAAAGACGTTCTCGCCGGTCGATTACTCCGGCGGCACGGCGAACATGTACGACATCGACAACACCGTATCGAACGACACGTTCAGCATCGACGGCGGGCCGGCGCAAACCTTCGACGGGCTGGCGGTCTACGAAGCGATGCTGCACTACACCGACGGTACACCGCCGGTGAAGATCACCGCGGTCGTGATTCAGGACACCGCCGGCAATCTCTACCTGGCACCGGAATCGAGCGCGAACGCCGACTACACGGCGATGACCGCGGCACCGATAGAATCGCTGACGCTGGGGGCGGTCTACCCCATTTCGTCGGGGCGGTTGCTGGCCGACCGGCAGTACACCGACTTTCTGTGTTACGCGGCTGGGTCGATGATCGCGACCGATCGCGGCCCCAAATCGGTGGAGCGGCTGAAAATCGGTGACCAGGTCGTGACCCTCGACAACGGCCCGCAGCCGATCATATGGCTGCGCCGGGCCGAGCAGCCGTTGGAGGCGCTGGAAGAGCGGCGCAAACCGGTGCTGATCCAGGCCGGCGCATTCGGCCCTGGGCAGCCCTCGCGCGATCTGGTGGTGTCGCCCCAACACCGGGTGCTGGTGGGCGGGCAAGGGCAGCTCGCAGCGCTCGACACGGGCGAGGCCTTCGCCCCGGCCAAGGCGTTGACCTGTCTGCCGGGAGTGCGGCATCTGGCAGGCCGGCGTCGGATCACCTGGCTGCACTTCGCCTGCGCTGGTCATGAGGTGGTGCGCGCAAACGGCTGTTGGTCGGAAAGCCTGCTTTTGGGCCCAATGGCGCTGCGGGGGATGACGGCGCGCGAAAGCCTAGTCCTCGGCGCCGTCTTCGGCGGTGACACGACCGCAGGCGCCCTGAATGGACCTCCCGCTAGACCGTGCCTCCCGGCCGCCGAAGCTCGCCGGTTGATCGCGGAGCATGCCGGCGTGGTGCGGCGGGCGGCCTGAGTGGGGACGCCCGGCGCAGGCATCGGGTGAGGCCACGGGGGGCTTGTGAGAGCGCAACAATCAGCCATGGCACGGGACCGCGATTTGCCTGCAGCGCGGATTGCGGTGCCATCTTGACCACAGGGAAGGCCTGCACTGTGGCTGGCAGGGCTCGGTTGCGCTTCGATGCCGGAACTTTCGGTAGCGCGATCCGAAATTCGAACGCGACCGTGGGTGGACCCGAGCGTCAAGCGCACGATTTCGCTGGCGACGGAGCGCAGCCGACCACACACGCCGGTGGTCGATCTCTCTTTCCGAAACTATCAGCCAATGAGGAGGGACGAGCCGCGAAAATTCTCCCGGGCGCGAGAGGCGGCTGATTGGGGCAACCGCCGCCTAGGCTCTTGCCTATCATCGCCCCGCAAGCTATAGCGCGCTCCGTCGATAAGGCGGGGAAACCGCTGGGACGGGCAGGGCCGGTGGACCGGCCCTGTTTTGTTTCCAAGGGCCGTCCTGCCGGATCGACGAAACCCAACAAAGACCCGCGGAGACAACCGTGCGGCCGGACAAAGCAAACTGAAGGAACCGAAACACTTGGCGAATACATCCATGGAGGAGTTCGAAGCCCTCCTGAACGAAAGCTTCGAAATCGACACGCCGTCCGAAGGCAGCGTTGTCAAAGGCAAAGTCATCGCGGTCGAAGCGGGACAAGCCATCATCGATGTCGGCTACAAAATGGAAGGCCGCGTCGAGCTCAAGGAATTTGCGGAACCGGGCGAGGCGCCCAAGGTCGAGGTCGGCGACGAGGTCGAGGTGTATCTCGACCGGGTCGAGAACGCCCGCGGCGAGGCCTCGATAAGCCGCGATAAGGCGCGGCGCGAGGAAGCCTGGGACCGCCTGGAAAAGGCCTATGCCGACGAAAACCGCGTCGAGGGCGCGATCTTCGGCCGGGTCAAGGGCGGCTTCACCGTCGATCTGGGCGGCGCCGTGGCATTCTTGCCGGGCAGCCAGGTCGACGTACGCCCCGTGCGCGATGCCGGGCCTTTGATGGGTCTGAAACAGCCGTTCCAGATCCTAAAGATGGACCGCCGCCGCGGCAACATTGTGGTCTCACGCCGGGCGATCCTGGAGGAAAGCCGCGCCGAGCAGCGCGCCGAGGTGATCGGCAATCTGTCGGAAGGCCAGGCCGTGGACGGCGTGGTCAAGAACATCACCGAATACGGCGCCTTCGTCGATCTCGGCGGGGTCGACGGCTTGCTGCATGTCACCGACATGGCATGGCGGCGGGTCAACCACCCGTCTGAGATCCTGTCGATCGGCGAGACCGTCAAGGTCCAGGTGATCAAGATCAACAAGGAAACCCACCGCATCAGTCTGGGTATGAAGCAGCTGCAGGACGATCCCTGGGATACCGTGGCGCAGAAATACCCGCTGGAATCGGTTCATACTGGCCGGGTCACCAACATCACCGACTACGGCGCCTTCGTGGAGCTGGAGCCGGGGGTCGAGGGGCTTGTGCACGTCTCCGAGATGTCCTGGACCAAGAAGAACGTGCATCCCGGCAAGATCGTGTCGACCTCTCAGGAGGTCGAGGTGATGGTGCTGGAGATCGACGAGGCCAAGCGGCGGGTGTCGCTGGGGCTGAAACAGACCATGCGCAACCCCTGGGAGGTTTTCGCCGAACAATATCCGGCCGGTACCGAGGTCGAGGGCGAGGTCAAGAACATCACCGAATTCGGTCTGTTCATCGGGCTCGACAACGACATCGACGGAATGGTGCACCTCAGCGACCTCAGCTGGGACGAGCGCGGCGAGGATGCGATCCAGAACTACCGCAAGGGCGACGTGGTCAAGGCGGTCGTCACCGAGGTCGACACCGAGAAAGAGCGCATCTCGCTCAGCGTCAAGGCCCTGGGCGGCGATCCCTTCGCCGAGGCGGTCGACGGCATCAAGCGCGGCTCGATCATCACCGTTGCGGTCACCGCGATCGAGGATGGCGGCATCGAGGTCGAGCATGAGGGGATGAAGTCCTTCATCCGCCGCTCGGACCTTTCCCGCGACCGTGCCGAGCAGCGGCCCGAACGCTTCCAAGTCGGCGACAAGGTCGATGTGCGTGTCACCAATGTCGACCAGAAGACCCGGCGCCTGGGCCTGTCGATCAAGGCCCGCGAGATCGCCGAGGAAAAGGAAGCGGTCGAACAGTACGGCTCGTCCGATTCCGGTGCCTCGCTGGGCGATATTCTGGGCGCGGCTCTGAAGGGCGGCGACGACGACAAATAGGCGGGCGGCCAACACCGAAAGCCAGAAGACGGCCCCGAGTCAGGGGCCGTTTTTGTCTTGCGAATCATGCCCTGGTTGTTGCCCGTCGCAGTGGCGAAATCTTCGCCGCCTTTCGCTCTGACGATACGTCAACGCCGCATTCAGCAAAAAAAATCAGCGGTTTAGCGCGATAATCCCGATTTCCCGCGCGGCAATCGGTTCCGCCGCAATTCAAAACCTCCTATAGTCCCTCGACAAAAGAGCCGCTGCCAGCGGGCCGAGTTGCGTTCGAACAGGGGGATACGGACCATGATCCGCTCGGAATTGATCCAAAAGATCGCCGACGAAAATCCGCATTTGTTTCAGCGGGATGTCGAACGGATCGTCAACACCATCTTCGAAGAGATCATCGAGGCGATGGCGCGCGGCGACCGGGTGGAGTTGCGCGGATTTGGCGCGTTTTCGGTGAAGAAGCGCGATGCCAGGGTGGGACGAAACCCGCGCACAGGCGAATCCGTCGACGTCGAAGAGAAACACGTGCCGTTCTTCAAGACCGGAAAGCTGTTGCGCGACCGCTTGAACGGGAACTGAGGCCCAAACCACATGCGCTACATCCGCTACGCGATCCTTGCCGCCATCGCGATTGTTTTGGTGACGGTGGCGATGGCCAATCGCGGGCCGGCGACGCTGAACCTGCTTCCGGCGGAGGTCGGTGCCCTGATGGGCTATGAGGCGAGCGTGACGCTGCCGCTTTTCATCGTGATCTTCCTGGGCGTGATCGCCGGCATCCTCTTGGGCTTTTTCTGGGAGTGGATGCGCGAGCACAAGCACCGCGCCGACGCTGCGACCCAGCGGCGCGAGAAGGAACGGCTGGCGCGCGAGGTCGAGAAGATGAAGACCGTCAGCGCCGAGTCCGGCGACGACGTTCTGGCGCTGTTGGACAAGGCGCAATAGGCGCGGGCCATGGCCGCCGAGATCCGGGTGAAGATCTGCGGGCTGCGTACGGCCGAGACGGTCGCGGCCGCGGTGCACGCCGGCGCGGCCTATCTGGGCTTCAACTTCTTTGCCCCGTCGCCGCGCGCCGTGACGGCCGCGAAGGCAGCGGCGTTGGCGGTCGAAGTGCCGGTAGCCGTGGTCAAGGTGGGGCTGATCGTGGATTTCGACAATGCGGCGCTGGAGGCGCTTCTGGCCGCGGTGCCGCTCGACATGCTGCAGCTTCACGGTGCGGAAAGCCCTGACCGTGTGGCCGAAGTCAAGGCGCGCAGCGGCCTGCCGGTGATGAAGGCGGTCGGCGTCGCCGGGCCGGACGATCTTGCCGCGCTCGACGCCTATGGCCGCGTCGCCGACCAGATACTAGTCGATGCCAAGCCGCCCAAAGGGTCGGATGTGCCAGGCGGCCACGGCGTGCCGTTCGACTGGCGCCTAATCGCCGGGCGGCGCTGGCCAGTGCCGTGGATGCTGGCCGGCGGGCTGACGGCCGCGAACGTGGCCGAGGCGGTGCGGCTGACAGGCGCGCGGCAGGTCGACGTCGCCTCAGGCGTGGAATCCGCGCCGGGGGTGAAGGACGCGGGCCTGATCGGCGCGTTCCTGGACGCGGTGGCGTGAGCGTCGTCTTCCGTGCCGCGCGCCGGCCGGACGTCGCGGCAGTCGTGGCGCTTTTGACCGACGACGCGCTTGGGGCGCGGCGGGAGGGCGAGGCGCTCGAGGTCTACCTGGCCGCATTCGAGGCCATGCAGGCGGAGGGGTCGAACGACCTGATCGTGGGCGAACTGGAGGGGCGCATCGTCGCGACCTACCAGATCACCTTCATCCGCGGGCTGTCGCTGCGCGCCAGCCGCCGGGCCAATATCGAAAGCGTGCGCGTCGCCTCTGACCTGCGCGGCCGTGGCATCGGCCAAGCGCTGATCGCCGACGCCGAGACCCGCGCCCGCGCGGCGGGCTGCACGCTGATGCAGTTGGCGATGAACGCCACCCGCAGCGACGCCCGCCGTTTCTATGAACGCGAGGGCTTTGAGGCCAGCCACCTGGGCTTCAAGAAACCGCTGCAACCGGATTAACCGCCTGGTAACCGCAACACGGCCAAATACGACCATGGGCACTATGCCGGAACATCTGACGGCGGAGGTCTGGCTGGCACAGGTCTTCGGCTCCGCCGAGGCACGCAAGGGCGGCGTTGTGAAGCGGCAGGTGCGCGATGTCGAGCGGCTGGTCGGGCGGCGCGCGTTTGCCGAGGAGGTGCGGCGCCGCGGGTTTCAGGCCGTCGAGAACGGGCGCCATTTCGTGGTGTTCTGCAACGGGCATCCGATTCGGCCCGTGATCTGAGCGGGCAAGGGCCTTCGAAGGCCCTTGGGGCAGGCCGCTTCGAAGCGGCTTGAAGACGCGGTTTCGAAACCGCGTCAAAAAGGCGTTTCGAAACGCCTTTCGCTTGTTCGGAGCGGTGTCGCGCATTATCCCTACCCGGCGCACAGGGAGACATGCGATGCCCGAAGATCTGATCAACTCGTACCGGACCGGGCCCGACGAGAACGGCCGCTTCGGCATGTTCGGCGGGCGGTTCGTGTCCGAGACGCTGATGCCGCTGATTCTCGACCTCGAGGCCCAGTACGAGCACGCCAAGACCGACCAGAGCTTCTGGGACGAGATGAACGATCTCTGGACCCATTACGTCGGCCGGCCCAGCCCGCTCTATTTCGCCGAGCGCCTTACCGAGCGGCTCGGCGGCGCCAAGGTCTACATGAAGCGCGACGAGCTCAACCACACCGGCGCGCACAAGATCAACAACGTCCTGGGCCAGATCATCCTCGCCCGCCGCATGGGCAAGACCCGGATCATCGCCGAGACCGGCGCAGGCCAGCACGGTGTCGCCACCGCCACCGTCTGCGCCAAGTTCGGGCTGAAATGCGTCGTCTACATGGGCGAGCACGATGTCGAGCGGCAATCGCCCAACGTGTTCCGGATGCGGCTGCTCGGCGCCGAGGTGATCCCGGTGACGAGCGGTAGAGGCACGTTGAAGGACGCGATGAACGACGCGTTGCGCGACTGGGTGACCAACGTGCGCGACACCTTCTACTGCATCGGCACCGTGGCCGGCCCGCACCCCTATCCTGCCATGGTGCGGGATTTCCAGTCGATCATCGGCACCGAGGCCAAGGCGCAGATGCTTGAGGCCGAGGGCCGGCTGCCCGACACGCTGATCGCTGCGATCGGCGGCGGCTCGAACGCGATGGGCCTGTTCTACCCGTTCCTCGACGACCCCGACGTCGCGATCATCGGCGTCGAGGCCGGCGGCAAGGGCGTGAATGCGAAGATGGAGCATTGCGCCTCGTTAACCGGCGGCCGGCCCGGCGTGCTGCACGGCAACCGCACCTATCTTTTGCAGGACGACGACGGGCAGATTCTCGAGGGCTTTTCGATCTCGGCGGGGCTCGATTACCCGGGCATCGGGCCCGAGCATTCCTGGCTGCATGACACCGGCCGCGCCGAGTATGTGGCAATCACCGACCAAGAGGCGCTGGCGGCGTTCCAACTGTGCTGCGAGACCGAGGGCATCATCCCCGCTCTCGAACCCTCGCACGCCCTGGCCCATGTGATGAAGATCGCGCCGGATCTGCCGAAGAACCACATCATCTGCATGAACATGTGCGGCCGCGGCGACAAGGACATCTTCACCGTGGCCCGGCATCTGGGCTTCGACATGGGCGGGCCCGAGGGCCGCGACGCCTCGGGCTGATCCGGCCCCGGGCGCGTCACATCGGAGTGACCTAACCGTCCCGCCACAAACGCGGCATTGGGCCGAGCGGTGAATACGCGTGCCCGTTCAGATTGGAAACGGACCGAATGACACGTCCAATCCAACTGAATTCGCCATTCCGCCCGAACGCATTTGCTGGCGCAGAGCCTGCGTCGGGCCGCGCGGTGCACGCCCAAGGCCATTCAGATTGGACTTGGCCCTAAACCTAGGTTTAGCGGCGTCCAACCGGCGTTTGGGCCGGGGCGGATAAACCGCTGCCCGATGGCCGGCGGCGGGTGCCGCGGGGCAGGTCTGTGGCACCGGGCCGCGCATGGGGCGTGGCCGGACCAGGAGACAGACCCATGATCAAGACCACCCTTGCCGCCACCGTCACCACCGCGCTTTTGGGCAGCACCGCCATGGCCGGCCCGATCGAAAGTATCGTCGAGCAGTTCCAATCCTACGGCTATGCCCGCGTCGAGATTTCCCAGGAGGGCGATCTTGTCGTGATCGAAGGCGTCCGCGACGACATCGAGCGCGAGATCGTGTTCGACACCGCCAGCAACACCATCCTGTCCGACGAAACCTCGCCCTATGAGGGCGACGAGGAAGACGACGACGAGGAAGACGACGACGAGGAGGAGGACGAAGAGGACGACGACGAAGAAGACGATGACGACGACGAGGAGGATGATGACGACGAGGAGGACGAGGAAGACGAGGAGGACGAAGACGAGAGTGACGAGAGTGACGAGGGCGACGAAGAGAGCGACGAGAGCGAGGACGACAGCGAAGACGACGAGGAAGACGACGACGGCGAGGACGACGGTGGCGAGGATGACGACGAAGGCGACGAAGAAGATGACGAGGAGGACGGCGAAGACGGCTGAGGCCTCGGCCAACTTGAGACGGCGTCCCCGGTCCGCTAGACCGGGGGCGACCCTTTGGAGAGACGCCATGCGACGCACCGCTTTGGCCACCGCGTTGTGCCTGTCGGCTCTGCCGGCCCTGGCGGCGGATGTCTCGAGCGCCTGGGTCGAGCAGCTCAAGCTCGACGGCTACGAGCGCATCTCCATCGGCCGCACCTGGCTGGGCCGCACCCGGATCGTAGCCGAAAAGGGCGAGATCGAGCGCGAGATCATCATCAACCGGCGCACCGGCGAAGTGCTGCGCGACTATTCGCGGCACGAGGACGGCTCGCTGCGCCTGCCGCTGGGCTTCGACGTCGATCTGGACGACGACGAGGACGACGAAGACCGGGACGATCAAGATGACGCCGGGGACGAGGAAGACGAAGAAGACGAAGACGAAGAAGACGAAGAGGACAGCGACGACGGCGGCGAAGAGGACGAAGAGGACGAAGACGACGAGGAAGACGAGGAAGACGATGACTGAGCCGACGGCGGGGCGCGGCTGATGCGGCTGTCAGTGTTGATTGGTGTCCTGGTGGTTCAGGCGGCCTGCACCCTGATCTTCGTCTGGGACCTGCTCAGCGGCTTTCTGGGCCTCCGCGCCTCGCCGATCAGCTGGCAAACCCGCGAATTGATGGAGATCGGCGCCGCGCTTGGTCTGCTGATCGGCCTAGGTCTCGGTACGCAGATGCTGCTAAGGGCGCATCGCCGGTCGAACCGCGCCGAGGCGCAGCTAAAGGTCGCCTCGGGCGCGTTCATGGAACTTCTGCAGGAGCGCTTCGACGACTGGGCGTTGACGCCGGCGGAACGCGACGTGGCGCTCTTTGCGCTGAAGGGCATGAGCCTGCAGGACATCGCCCGGCTGCGCGACACTTCCGAAGGCACGGTCAAGGCGCAGACCAACGCGATCTACCGCAAGGCCGGGGTCAGCGGGCGGCCGCAACTGTTGTCGCTCTTCATCGACGATCTGATGGGCGAGGCGCTGGTGCCCGCGGTGGCGGAGGCGGACAAGCCTCAGGCGCGGTCGAGCGCGTAATGCTCCAGCACGTCGAGCGGCACGATCTGCAGTGCGCGCAGATGCGTCGCGGCCAGGTTGACCTTAGGCGCGCAGCCCTCGTCATGGGCCTGCAGAAAGCGGCTGGCGCAGAGGCACCAGCGATCGCCGGGCTTCAGCCCGGGAAAGCCGTAGGCCGGCATCGGCGTCGACAGGTCGTTGCCCACGTATTTCGAGAATGCCAGGAACTCGGCGGTCATGATCGCACAGACCGTGTGGCTGCCCTGGTCGGCGTCGCAGGTGTCGCAGGCGCCATTGCGGAAGAAGCCGGTCATCGGGTCGGACGAGCACGGCTCCAGCCGGTCGCCCAGGACGTTCAGCGAGGGATCCATCTTGACGCTCATAGCGGCACCTCCGTGGCGATTAACTTAGGGTCCGGCGCGCGCCAGTCGACCCAGCGGCCGTGAAAATCGGCGCGGCCGAGCGCGATTGCATGGTTACCGGGCCAAAGCCGTAGGGAAAGGCCGGCACCGGGGGTGCGGCCGTTGGCCTCCATGCCGAGCCAGGCCAGCGGGGCGTCGCGGGTCGCGCTTGCGCCGGCGGCCTCGATCGCCGTCCGGGCGCGGGCGGCAGTGGCGGGCGGGAAATACTGCCAGGCGATGGTGTGGTAGATCAGGTGGACCTGCCCGGGCACCGGCGTGGCGAGGCGGGTCGTCAGCCAATCGGCGGCGTCGGCGGCATCGACCGGGGCCTCGGCCACGGCGAGGGCGGCGCGGGTGCGGGCGAGCCGCTCGGGTTGGTCCGGCCAGAGATAGGCCAGAAGGCGCAGGCGGGCCTGTGGGTCGCGGGGATCGAGCGGGGTGAGGTCGGTGCCACGGCGCTCGGCGAACTCCGGCAAGGCAGCGACGGGCGGGTTGCCGCGCCAGTCCGGGCTCAGGGTGAGGACCGGGTCGGCGGGGCCCAGGGTCCGGTCGGGGAGCTCCAGCGCGAAGTGGTCCCACATCAGGTTCAACCCGGCGCTGGCGCCAAGTTCCGAGAGCTTCAGCGGCAGGCCGAAGGCGGCGGTCAGCCAGTGGCCCGCGGCGATCAGAACCGCGGATCGCCCGGTTTCGTTGGTCTGCGGCGGGCGGTCGAGCCAGGCGTCGACCCGCGCGGCATGGGTCGTCAGCGCCTCGTCCACGGCGGCCCAAAGTCGATCGTCGGCGGGCGACGGGTTCGGCGGGTAGAGGCGGGCGAGCCCCGGCGCGGTGCCGTCGAGCACCAGCCCGTGCAGCGTGCCCGCCAGGCGCAGGGGCACCGAGGCGCCGGCGGCGGTGATGTCGCCGGGCCAGGCGAAGAGCCGGTCGGCGACGGGGCTGCCGGGCACCAGCCGCTCGGCGCAGAGCCGCAGGAGCCGCGCGGTGAACGGCGAGCCGAGGCCGGCGCAGGCCGTGGCCTGGTGCCGCAGGGCGGCGCGCAGGCTCACCGGAACTTGTCGATCAGGCGCTGCAATGGGCCACGCGGTTCGGGCGCGGGTGCCGGGTCGGGCGGCGCGGCAGGCGCCGGCTTGGGCGCAGGCTTGGCGGTCGACGACCGCGGCGGCGCGGTGCGCAGCGCCACGGCGTTCATGAACCGGCCCGGCTCGCCCGCGGCCAGCTCGGCCGCGCCGTCCGAGACACCGCGCAACAGGTCTTCGAGCCAGTCGGCGTCGGATTTGGCGAAATCGTGCAGCACGTAGCCCGAAACCCGGTCCTTATGGCCGGGGTGCCCGATGCCGAGGCGGACGCGGTCGTAGCCCTCGCCGATATGGCCGTGGATCGAGCGCAAACCGTTATGGCCGGCGTGGCCGCCGCCACGCTTGTGGCGGCACTTTCCGGGGGCAAGGTCCAACTCGTCGTGGAACACGGTGATGTCGGCAGGGTCGAGCTTGAAGAACGCCATCGCCGCGGCGACCGACTGGCCGGAGCGGTTCATGTAGGTCTCGGGCTTTATGAGCAGCACCTTTTCGGACCCGAACCGGCCCTCGGCGACCACGCCCTGGAACTTCGACCGCCAGGGGCCGAAACCGTGATCGGCGGCGATCCGGTCGACGGCGCGATAGCCGATATTGTGCCGGTGGCCGGAATATTTCGCCCCGGGATTGCCGAGGCCGACGAAGAGCTTCATCGCGGGGCTCCGAGGGTCCGGTCTCGTTTCTAAAGCCACCGGCCGGGCGGCGCAACGGGCGGGTCGGCTGCGCGGCGCGGCCGAGGCGAGGGGAACCGCGACGGAACGGCGGGTGGCGGGGTCGGGTCAATAGGGGCCGTTGATTATCTGGTGACGAGCCGGGCCCATCGCCGACCCGCGGGGTGGCGATCCGACCTCTGAACGGATGCGCTTTATGGCTGTCACATCCGTAGGACCTCGAGCGATGCGCTGGTGCCGACAAATCGCCACCCCTCCGGGGCGGGTTGGCGATGGGCACGGCGAGGCTGCGCCCCTTGATTCCGTGCCCGGGGCATTGCGGTGTCCTGCCCGCAAAAAAAACGGGGCCCGAAGGCCCCGTCTGAGTGCCGAAACCGGCCGGGATCACTCCTCGTCCGCGGCGGCCTCTTCGTCGTGGGTGGTCGGCACCTCGTCGGCGGCCACCTCTTCGCCCTCTTCCGCCTCTTCCTCTTCCGACCGCAGGCCGGACGGGGCCGAGACGTTGGCGATCACGAAGTCGCGGTCGATCGTCGGCCGGGTGCCTTCGGGCAGGGTCACTGACGAGATCGTCACCGCGTCGTTGATGTCGAGGCCTGAGACGTCGACGGATACATGGTCGGGGATCTCGCCCGCGGTCACCCAAAGCTCGATTTCCGGGCGCACGACAGTCAGCACGCCGCCGCGCTTGATGCCGGGCGAGACGTCTTCGCCCTCGAACTCGACGGGAATGAACAGCTTCACCTTGGTCGAGCGGCGCAGGCGCATGAAGTCGACATGGGTCGGAAGGTCCTTGACCACATCGCGCTGCACGCCGCGGCAGATCACCCGCACGTCGTCGTGGCCGTCGATCTTGAGGTTGAACAGCGTCGAGAGGAACCGACCCTCTTTTAGACGCTTGGTCAGCACGTTGAACGGAATGGTGATCGGCAGCGCGTCAACGCCGCCGCCATAGACCACTCCGGGTACCAGATTATCACGGCGTGCTTGGCGGGCGGCCCCCTTGCCTCTTCCCGCACGTTCCGTGGCGACGAGATCCGGGATCTCTCCAGCCATGTCGGTATCTCCTTATGTCAGGGGGCATCCTCCAAGGGTGTATGCCCCGATGAAGCGCTGCACATAGGGCAGTTGCTGAACGAAAGGAAGCGAAAAAACGTGCCGCCGCTTGGCATGGCCCAAGCGCGGCGCTAGAGGGTCTGGACGTTGTCGTCGAGGCCTGCGCGCATGTCGATCCTCATTGCTCTTCGCTTGTCGCGCGCGCCCGGCGCGGGGTTGGCTGCCGTGGGCGTGCTTTGGGGCGGGCTGGCAGCGTCTATGCCCGACATCAAGGCCGGTGTGGCTGCCTCGGATGCCGAGTTGGGAGGGGCGCTTCTGGCCTCGGCGGTTGGTGGGGTCCTGGCGATGCTGGCCGCACCGCGGATCGGGCGAGGCTTGGGGCGGTTTTCGCTGCCCGTGCTCGGCGGGCTGGTTTGCCTGGCGTTCTTCTTTCCGCTCTTGCCGCGGGAAGTGGCGGGCCTGGCCGTGGCGATGTTCTTCGTCGGCGCCTCGGTGGCGGCGCTGGACATTCTGACCAATGTCGAGATCAGCGCCCGCGAGGCCCACCACCGGGCGCACCTGATGGGGCTGAACCACGCGCTGTTTTCCTTCGCCTTCGCCGCCGCGGCCTACGGCACCGGGCTGGCGCGGCAGGCCGGCGCGGGGCCGGCCGAGATCCTGCCGGTGCTGGCCCTGGCCTGCGTCGGGCTGACCGGGGTGATGTGCCTGCCCGACGGCGCCGCAGCGCCGCGGATGGCGGAGGACCGGGACGGCGGCGCCGGCACGCCCTGGCTTGCCGTGGGGCTGACCGGCCTGATCCTCTTCGCGGCCTTCATCGGTGAGAACGCCACCGAGGCCTGGTCGGCCCTGCATATCGAACGCACGCTGGGCGCGGCTCCCGGCGCGGGCAGTTTCGGCCCGGCGATGCTGGGGCTGGTGATGGGGATAGGGCGGCTTTTCGGCCAGGTGGTGTCGGAACGGCTGGGCCATGGCCGGCTGATCTTCGCCTCCGCGCTACTGGGCATGGCGGGCAGCTTCGTTCTGGCCGTGGCGCCGACGCCGGCGGTGGCGATTGCCGGCGTCGCGGCGGGCGCGTTGGGCATGGCGGCGATCGTTCCCTCGGCGATGTCGATCCTCGGCGCCCGGGTCACCGAGGCGCAGCGGGCGCATGCCCTGTCGCGGGCCTGGATGCTGGGGATTGCCGGCTTCTTCGTCGGCCCCGCGCTGATGGGCGGTATCGCCGAGCTCTTCGGGCTGCGGGTGTCCTTCGCCGCCGTCTGCCTGGTGATCGCGCTGATTCTGCCGACAGTCTGGGCGCTGCGCGGCCAGCCGAAGGTGGTGGGCGGGGATCGCACAGCGGCCGGGAGTCCTGGCTCTGAGGCGTGAGGGCGCTCGCTCAGCGCGCGTCTCTTACCACATGGTCTGGAGCGGACATTCGCGTGATGCCCCGGGCACGGAGTCAAGGCGCGCAGCGCCGCCGTGCCCATCGCCAACCCGCCCCGGAGGGATGGCGATTGGTCGAAGCTAGCGCACCGCTTGAGGTCCTACGGACTCGACGGCCATAAAGCGCCGCCGTTCAGAGGTCGGTTCGCCACCCCGCGGGTCGGCGATGCGCCCGGCTCGTCACGAAGCGGCAAGCTCGGCCCAAGGCCATGTCCGGCCCGGCTTGCTCTGGCCAAAACCCGGAAGAGCGGCACCTCGCAGCCCCTTGCTGTCAAGGTTCTTCGCTATTGCCTGGCCCGCGTCAGTTGCCCTGCCAGCGGCCCTCGAAATCCTCCGGCACCAGCAGGATGTCGCGGTCGAGCTCGTCCACCCGGCGCCGGCCGCAGAGCGCCATCGACACGTCGAGCTCCTTGTGGATCACCTCCAGCGCCCGGGTCACGCCCTTCTGCCCCATCGCGCCCAGCCCATAGACGTAGGCGCGCCCGACATAGGTGCCCTTGGCCCCCATCGCCAGCGCCTTCAGCACGTCCTGGCCGGAGCGGATGCCGCTGTCGAGGTGGACCTCGACCTGGTCGCCCACGGCGTCGAGGATCGCCGGCAGCACCCGGATCGACGACAGCGCCCCGTCGAGCTGGCGCCCGCCATGGTTCGACACCACGATCGCGTCGGCCCCGAGCTTGGCGGCCATGCGGGCGTCCTCGGCATCGAGAATGCCCTTCAGGATCACCTTGCCGCCCCACTGCTCCATCAGTGTCTCCACCTTGCCCCAGTCGAGCGAGGGGTCGAATTGCTCGTTGGTCCACGACGCCAGCGACGAGGTGTCCGAGATGCCCTTGACATGGCCGACGATATTGCCGAACTGGCGCCGCCTGGTGCCCATCATCTCCAGCCCCCAGGCCCATTTCGTGGCCAGGTTCAGCATCGTCGCGATCGTCAGCTTCGGCGGGGCCGACAGCCCGTTCTTGAGATCCTTGTGGCGCTGGCCGAGGATCTGCAGGTCGAGCGTGATCACCAGCGCCGAACAGCCCGCATCCTTGGCCCGTTGGATCAGCCGCGCTGTGTAGTCTGTGTCCTTCATGGTGTAGAGCTGGAACCAGAACGGCTTGTCCGTCTTCGCCGCCACGTCCTCGATCGAACAGATCGACATCGTCGAGAGCGTGAAGGGCACCCCGAAGGCCTCGGCGGCCCGCGCCGCCTTGATCTCGCCGTCGGCGTGCTGCATGCCCGTCAGCCCCACCGGCGCCAGGGCCACCGGCATCGCCACCTCCTGACCGACCATTTGGCTCGCCGTCGAACGCCCGGTCATGTCGACGGCCACGCGCTGGCGCAGGCGGATGGCGTCGAAGTCCGAGGAGTTGTCGCGGAAGGTCTGTTCGGTCCAACTGCCGGACTCGGTGTAGTCGTAAAACATCTTCGGCACCCGGCGGCGGTAGATCCGCTTGAGGTCTTCGATCTCGGTGATCACGGGCATGGGCGGGCTCCTCGGCCGGACGGGTCGAAACTAGGTACCAACGGCGCCGCGGCCCCGCAACCGGCGGCGCGCGCGTCCCGCGCGGGATTTGATCTGAGTCGAAGACGCGCGGCGGAACGCGGTCCAGGGTGCGCGGGCAAAGGGCAGCCGGGACGGCGAAGGGGCGCGGCATGGACATCATCACCATCGGTATTCTGGCGAGCCTGGGTGCCGGGCTGATGACCGGGGTCGGGGCGATCCCGGTGCTGTTCGGGCGTACGATCTCGCAAAGGGCCAACGACGCCTTTCTGGGCTTCGCCGCGGGCGTGATGCTGTCGGCGTCGTATTTTTCGCTGATCATTCCGGGGATCGGCGCCGCCGAGGACCTCTATGGCAGCGTGGTGATCGCGGCGCTTATCGCGGCGGCGGGGATCGCCGTCGGGGTCGTTGCGGTCGGCGCGTTGAACGAATGGCTGCCGCACGAGCATTTCGTGCGCGGGCCCGAGGGCGGCGATCCGGGCGCGTTGGCGCGGATCTGGCTCTTCGTCTTCGCGATTACCATCCACAATTTCCCCGAAGGCCTGGCGGTCGGCGTCGGCTTCGGCGGCGGCGACGTGGCCAACGGGATGTCGCTGGCCACCGGGATCGGGCTGCAGAACGCGCCCGAGGGGCTGGCCGTGGCGGTGGCGCTGCGCGGCCAGGGCTATGGCAAGGGGCACGCTTTCCTGATCGCGCTGGCCACCGGGTTGATCGAGCCGGTGGGCGGCGCCCTGGGGGTCTGGGCGGTGCACGTCTCGGCGATCCTGCTGCCCTGGGGTCTGACCTTCGCTGCCGGCGCGATGCTCTACATCATCAGCCACGAGATCATCCCCGAGACCCACCGGCACGGCCACCAGAAGGCGGCCACGGCGGGGCTGACCGTCGGGCTGATCGTGATGATGGTGCTGGACGTGACGCTGGGCTGAGACCCGAGACAAGGCGCTTCGAAGCGCCTTGAGCAAGGCCTTTCGAAACGCCTTTCCGACGCGGTTTCGAAACCGCGTGGCCCATCCGTGTCGAGGCGGCTTTCCCGTAGGGTTTCCCGCCTGTCAGCAAACAAGTTCGATTTCGTACTTGATTATGGTACGATATCGCACTAGATAGTTCGACATCGTATTAAATGGAGTGGAATCAATGACGATATCCCGACGGAAAATGTTGGCGCTTGTTGGCGGTGGCGTGGTGCTGGCTGCGGGTTCCAGCGCGGGCGCGTTCCTCGCGACCCGGACCCCCGCCAAGGCCCTGGCCCCCTGGGACGCCGCCGGCGGCTATGACGATCCGCGCCTGCGCGCCTTGTCGTTCGCGCTGCTGGCGCCGAACCCGCACAATATCCAGCCGTGGCTGGCCGAGCTAACCGGTGACGACGCCGTGCTGATTCACCGCGACCCCAGCCGCAGCCTGCCCGAAACCGACCCCTACGACCGGCAGATCACCATCGGCATGGGCTGTTTCCTGGAACAGATGGCCATCGCCGCCAGTGCCGACGGCCATGCCGTCGACCTGACGCTCTACCCCGACGGCGAGGCCGGACCGGTTGCCCGCGCGGTCTTTGCCAAGGGTGCCACACCCGATCCGCTGGCCGCGGCGATCATGGACCGGCGGTCCTACAAGGAGGTGTTCGACACAGCCCCGGTCCCGGCGGACGCGGCCGCAAAGCTTGGCGCCTTGCTTTTGCTGGGACTGCTGCCGTTGGCATCGATGCCGATGTTGCAGGCCGCCTCGGGCTATCTGGACAGTGCAGATGACACCGCGCCCGACGCGCCGCAGACCGACGGGGCACAGGACCTGCTGGACGATGGCCCCGAAGAGGACGCGGAGGCGCAGGCGGTGGGCGATCTCTACGAACTCGATGCCACGCCGGGCGAGACGGTGTTCGACGGCTTCGCGCCGGGCGAGGATATCGTCGAGGTCGACCTCTCGACGCTTACCGACGATCTGGTGTTCGAAGAAACCGGCGCGCCCGAGGGCGCCGCAGTGTCGTTTGCGGTCGGCGACGAGGCCGCCCTGACCCTGCGCTTTCCCGGCCTGTCCGAGGTGCCGGGCGACGATATCGAGATGCTGTTGGCCGATGCGGACGGCGGCACCTTTCAGATGAGCCTGGCCGAACTGCGGCTGGCGGCGGAAGCCGAGTTCGACCCCGTCGACCCCGATGCGCCCGAGACGGCGGTCGAGGGCGTTGCGGCGGACGGGCTCGACCCGGTGGATCCCGATTTGCCCGATGCGCCCGGGCCAGGCGATGTCGGGCCGGGGCTCGACCCGGTCGATCCCGACCTGCCCGATGCGCCGGGCGACCCGGACGTTGGCCCGGGGCTCGACCCGATCCCGCCCGGCGACGAGGTCTTGGGGCCCGAGGGCGATCTGGCGCTGCGCGATCTGATCGAACGCGACAGCGATGCGGTGCACGGGCTAGGCGCGGCGCTGGCGGAGGCCCAATCCAGCGGCACGGTGGACACGCTGCTCGACGCGGCAGATGACAGCCAGGCGCTGGCCGACGACGGCGTGGCCGGCACCGGGGCGGGCAGCATTGGCTTGGCCGAGGGCACGCCCGTAGTGTCGAGCGATGCGCCGATCGAGGTCGTGGATGGCGCCGATGGCGACGACAGCCTGACCGGCGGCGACGCGGCGAGCTTTCTCTTCGGCGGCGCCGGTGACGACGTGCTGACCGCCGGCGAGGGCGCGGCGGCGATGTTCGGCGGCGCCGGCGCGGACGCGCTCGACGGCACGATCGGTGGGCCCGGGTTTATCGACGGCGGGACCGGCGACGACACGCTGACCGGCGGCATCGGCGACGACACCTTGGAGGGCGGCGAGCATGCCGGTGGGGCGGGCGGCAACGACCTCATCGCAGGTGGCGGCGGCGACGATCTGATTCGCGGCGGTTTCGGCAGCGATACGCTGCAGGGCGGCGATGGAGACGACGTGATCGACCACCTGGGCCACGCCGAGGAGCGCGAGATCGCCGAGAATCACGAATTCGACTGGCACCTCGATGGCGAAGCGGATGTGCTGACGGGCGGCGCCGGCGACGACACCTTGATCATGGACGGCGCCGATGTCGCCGAGGGCGGCGACGGGGCGGATCTGTTCTGGGTCTACAGCGACGCCTCCGAGGTGGCCGAAATCCTGGACTTCCGGGTCGGCGAGGATTTCCTGCGGCTGTCGCTGGACCCGCAAACGATGCCACTCGGCGAGGCTGCGGTGGAGGTGGTGCCCTCGGCGGACGGCGCCGACGCGCTGGTCTCGGTCGACGGCACCCTGATCGCGATCCTGCGCGGGGCGGCGGGGGCGACGGCCTCGGACGTCTATGCCGCGGCTGAGGCGGATGTGTTCCCGGCCGGCCCCTGAGCCATTCCCAGAGTTGGAGTGGATGCGGGGGCGTTACGGCTTCGCCGGTGCTGTGGGCGGTGGCCTTTGGCTTCTTGGGGCGGGCTTAGGCTGCGTTGGCGGACTCGGCCGTCAGGGCGAGGCGGTCGCAGGCCAGGGCATCGGGGTCACGGCGTACCCGATATAGAGCGGATGCCGCGGGTGGCCGGCCTTAGTGAGGCCGAGGTGGTGCAGCGGGGCGCCAGTCGCCCGCAGCAGGGCTTCGACCTGCGCGCCTCGGTCCAGGTGGTCGCCATGAGCGCCCCAGCCGCAGACGATCCGGTCGGCCCAGGCACAGCCCGCACGCAGGGCGGCATCGTTACCTTGCCCCACGGGATCGGCGGCGATGCGTAGGGCTTTCGGATCTGTCTCGCGCCAGGCGAAGATGTTGGTGACGCGGACCGCGCCGAAGCCAAGGCGGCGCGCCCGGCGCTCGCAGCGTTCGACGGTGGGATCGTTGTGCAGTTCGGTCGCAGTCGAAGGGTTCAGCATCACGAACATCGCGCGCGGCCCGTCCGGATCCCAGACCCGGGTCAAAACGTAGCGATAGCGCTCGCAGGCCGAATAGACCGCGGTCGAGGCGGCATCGCCCTTCTTGTGGGTCCGGGTGATCATCGCGGCCGTGTTACGCCAGGTGATGCGCCCACGGCAACCGGGCGCGCGAAGCAGCCGCCGCGCACGTATCCCCCTCCCTACCGCCCTTCATTCTCAGGCGATTCGCTGAATGTTGGGTTGATAGGTGCCGTCGGAGGGGGGTTCGCGCATGGGATAGAGCCTCGTTTGGTCTCCGCTCGGAATCCGAGCATCTCGGGGTCGAGCAACGGCGCGAGAGGATTTCGCCTTCGCCTGTGGAGGCCGCGCTCTGGATTTCGTCGCCATTGGCCGGTCACCAGTCGCAGAAGCGGGCAGTGGCTTTGGGGCCGTGCCGCAATTACGGTCGGGTCCAGGACTTCGCGGTCAGAGCACGCCGGGGCCCATTCAGTCGTTTTAGCCAGGGGCGCGGCGGCGGATCGCTTAGGCGCCGGTCCTAAAAACCCGCGTCGGATGCAGCTCGCCGGCGCGGTAGATGCCGACGGCGACGGCGTGGCCCTGATAGGAGGCCCAGGCGACATCGCCGTAGTCGGCCTCGGAGGTCAGCACCATTCCGGGATTGCCGTTCCTGAGCCGCGCGGCGCCCTCGGCGGTGCAGCGCAGCTCGGGAAGGTCGGCGAGGCCGTCCTCGAGCGGGAGCAGATAGGTGTCGAGCTCGGGCGATTTGGCCAGCTCGTCGACGAGGTCCAGCGACACGCCGTCCTCGGCGTCGAACGGGCCGGACCAGGTGCGGCGCAGGCCGGTGACGTGGCCATGGCAGCCGAGCGCCCGGCCCAGATCGCGGGCGAGCGCGCGCACATAGCCGCCCTTGCCGCAGACCATATCGAGCACGGCGTGGTCCGGGTCGGGCCGCTCGACCAGCCTCAGCGCATCGACATAGAGCGGACGCGCAGCGAGCTCGAAGCTGTCGCCCTCGCGTGCGCGTTTATAGGCGCGGTCACCGTCGATCTTCACGGCGGAGAATTGCGGCGGGACCTGGCTGATGTCGCCGGTGAACTGCGACAGCGCGGCCTCGATCTCGGCGTCGCTGGGGCGGGCCTCGGCGGTGGCGATGACCTCGCCCTCGGCGTCGTCGGTGTTGGTTGCCTGGCCGAAGCGGATGGTGAAGCGGTAGGCCTTCAGCGCGTCGGTGACGAAAGGCACCGTCTTGGTGGCCTCGCCCAACGCCACGGCCAAGACCCCGGTCGCCTCGGGATCCAACGTCCCGGCATGCCCGGCCTTGCGGGCGTCGAAGGCCCAGCGGACTTTGTTGACGACGGCGGTCGAGGTGATACCGGCGGGCTTGTCGACCACCAGCCAGCCCGAGATGTCGCGGCCCTTGCGACGGCGGGCCACGCTAGCCCTCGCCGAGATCGCGGCGGACGTCGTCCTGTTTCAACAGACGCCGCGTGTCGTCCATTTGGTCGAAGGTCTCGTCGATGGCGAACCTGAGTTCCGGCGAGAATTTCAACGCCAGGCCCCGGTTGACGGCGCGGCGCAGCTCGTGCCGGTTGCGGCGCAGCGCGTCGAGCGCGTCCTGCCGCCCCTCGCCGCCCAGAGGCAGCACGAAGGCGGTGGCCACGCGCAGATCGGGCGAGGTGCGCACTTCGCCCACGGTGATCGACATCCGGTTCAGCTCGGGGTCGTGCACGTCGCCGCGGGTCAGCACCTCCGACAGGGTGCGGCGGATCAATTCGCCGACGCGCAGCTGACGCTGGGAGGGGCCGGCGCCCCTAGCGTGGTGATGTTTGGCCATGGCCGGTGATCTATGCCCGATGCGGCGGCTGCGCAAGCGCAGCCTTTGCCAAGGGGCCGGGCAGGCGCTAGGGAGAGGGGCAGGCAAGTCAGGAGCGGCAGATGAGCGAAACGCCGGGGATCGTGGTGACGGGCGCCTCAGGGCGCATGGGTCAGATGCTGGCGCGTTTGATCATGGCCTCGGACGCCGCACGGCTGGTCGGCGCGGTCGAGCACGAGGGGCACGGCTGGGTCGGCCAGGACCTGGGCGTGGCGATGGGCGGCGCGCCGTGCGGGATCACGGTGACCGACGACCCGCTGGAGGCTTTCGCCAAGGCACAGGGCATCGTCGATTTCACCACGCCGGCAGCGACGGTGCGGTTCGCCGGCATCGCGGCCCAGGCCAGGGCGGTGCACGTGATCGGGACCACCGGGCTGGCGGCGGAGGACCTCAAGGCGATCGCGGTGGCGGCGCGCCATGCGGTGGTGGTGCGGGCCGGCAACATGAGCCTGGGCGTGAACCTGATGGTCAAGCTCACGCGGATGGTGGCGGCGGCCCTGGACGACGACTACGACATCGAGGTGATCGAGGCGCATCACCGGCGGAAGGTCGACGCGCCATCCGGCACGGCGCTGATGCTGGGGCAGGCGGCGGCCGAGGGGCGCGGGGTGCAGCTCGACAAGGCGTCCGAGCGCGGCCGAGACGGTATCACCGGGGCCCGCGGCCGCGGCGCCATCGGGTTCTCGGCGATCCGCGGCGGCGATATCGTCGGCGAACACGACGTGCTGTTCGCCGGGGCCGGCGAGCGGATCGTGCTGCGGCACGTGGCGACGGATCGGACGCTGTTCGCCAAGGGGGCGCTGAAGGCGGCGCTGTGGGGGCAGGACAAGAAGCCCGGCGAATACGACATGATGGACGTGTTGGGTCTGACATGACCCGGCGTGGCGTGGGACTGTCCGACGCACGAGCGGCCGGGTTGCTCGGGGTGATCCGCCGAGCGCTGGCGGTGACGGTCGCGGCGGCGGGGCTCGCCCTGCCGGTCTGGGCCGAGGGTTTCGAGACGGTGCTGGAGCGTGGCGCGTTCCTGCGTCTCGTCGACGGCAAGACGCTGACGCGGCTGGGAATCCGGCTGGACGTGCTGGCCACGGGCGCGATCCGTGGCCGCGCCTTCGGCAGGCCGGTGACCGGCGCCTGGCGCTGGCAGGACGGCTATTTCTGCCGCGACCTCAGCGTCGGGCCGCAGGCGCTCGGGGCGAATTGCCAGGTGGTGATGGTGCGGGGCGACACGCTGCGCTTCATCGCTGATAAGGGCGGTGGGGACCAGGCGGATCTGGAGCTGCGGTAGGCTGGCGTTGAGGTTTGGCCGCCGCGGATGGAACTTGAGCACTGAGCGGCCGGCTGAGACAAGGTGAGAAGCCGCGCCTTCGCTGACCCGCGGGGTGGCGTGCCGACGTCTGATCGGCGGAGCTTTATGGCTGTCGAGTCCGTAGGACGTCACGCGCTGCGAAGGTGTAGATCAATCGCCGCCCCATCGGGGCGGGTCGGCGATGGCGCGGCGGCGCTGCGCGCCTTGATTCCGCGCTTAGTGCACCGTCCGAACGTATGGTCCCGACCTAAAAGTCGACCGCGATGCCCTTTTTCTCCCAGTCGCCGTAGCGCACCGGTTCGGGGCCGTCGCGGCCGCCGAGTTCGGGCGTCAGGTCCATCGCCTTGGCCGTTTTGCGCCGCTCGGCAGCCTCGGCGAGCGCCCGTTGCGCCTCGGGCGGCAGGTCCTTCCGGGGGTCGTCGGTCATCGGCGCGGTCCTTGTGGCGGTCTGGCCTGTGATATACGGGCGCGGCGGACAAGGGCAACTCTGAAGGCGGTGCGGCATGGCGAAACCCGGGCTGAAGGCGCGGCAGGCGGCCCTTGGGCTGCTCGATGCGGTGACCGGCGCGGGCAGGCTGTTGTCGGATCTCTTGCCCGATGCGGTCGCGGCGCTGCCGGTCGAGGACCGGGCGCGGGCGCAGCGGCTGGCGACCGAGACGCTGCGGTGGGCGGACCGGGCCGACCGGATGCTGGGGCCGCACCTGCGCCGCCGCCCGCCGTTGACGGTGCACAACATCCTGCGCCTCGCGGTGGTCGAGATGGCAGTCGACGGCGCCGCGCCGCATGGCGTGGTGGATGCGGCGGTTACGCTCTGCCGCGGGCAAAGGTTCGGCGGGCTGGTCAACGCGGTGCTGCGCAAGGTGGCGGGCGGGCTGGACCGCTGGAGCGACCTGCCGGCGCCGCAGATGCCGAAATGGCTGCGCAAACCGCTGCTGGCCGCCTATGGAAAGGCGGCGGTCGCGGCGATCGAGGCGGCGCATGCGGCCGGCGCGCCACTCGATCTTTCGCTGACGCCGGGCGGCGATTGGGCCGAGCGTCTGGGTGGCGTGGTTCTGCCGACCGGCAGCCTTCGGCTGTACGAGGCCGGGCAGGTCACCGCGTTGCCGGGCTATGCCGAGGGCGCCTGGTGGGTGCAGGACGCCGCCGCGGCGGTGCCCGCGCGCGCCCTGGCCGCAAAGCCCGGCGAGCGGGTGCTCGATCTCTGCGCTGCGCCGGGCGGCAAGACGCTGCAGCTAGCGGCCGCCCGGGCAAGGGTCACGGCGCTCGACATCTCAAGGGCGCGGATTGCGCGGGTGCAGGAGAACTTGGCGCGGATCGGGCTCGACGCCGACTGCGTCGTGGCGGATGCCCTGGCCTGGCAGCCGTCGGAGCCGTTCGATGCGATCCTGCTGGATGCGCCGTGCTCGGCCACCGGGACCCTGCGCCGGCACCCGGATCTGCCCCATGCCAGGGACGGCAGTGGGGTGGAGGCCTTGACCGTGCTGCAGGCGGCTCTGCTGGACCGGGCGGCAGGCTGGCTTCGGCCGGGCGGGCGGCTGGTCTATTGCACCTGCTCGCTCTTGCCTCAGGAAGGCGAGGCCCAGGTCGCTGCGGCGCTCACGCGGCACCCGGAGCTGGCGCTCGACCGCGCCGCCCTCGCCCGCCAAGGGATAGACCCCGCCTGGATCGGGACGGAGGGGCTGCGGCTCCGACCCGATTATTGGCCCGAGGCCGGCGGCATGGACGGCTTCTTCGTCGCCGCCTTGCGGAAACCGGCCTGACGGGGAATTCTGCCATGACAGGCGGCGCGGCCGGGCCTATGCTGCGGGAAAAACAGCACCTTTGATCCCGAAGGCGAGGCGACGCAGCTCGTGTCCGGAACCCAGTCCCTGTCCGCGCGGCTCACGCGCTGGATGAACCGCGTGCAGGCGCGGCGGGCGTCGTTCGCGGCGCCGGCGGCGGGGTTCGTGTCGCAGCCCGAGCCGCGCACCATCGGGCGGTACGCGCGCGGCAAGCAGCTTTGCGCCGGCAACTTCCTGTTCGCCGGCCAACTGGTCGAGGCGCCGGAGACATCGCTATGGGAACTCGGCATCACCGACCCCGAGGCGCTGGCCGAAATGCACGGCTTCACCTGGCTCGACGACTTGGCGGCCTGCGGCGATGCGCGTGCGCGCGACCGGGCGCAGGCCTGGACCGCCGACTGGGTGCGCCGCTTCGGCCAGGGGCGCGGCCCGGGCTGGACGCCGGATCTGACCGGCCGGCGGCTGATCCGCTGGATCAACCACGCGATCTTTCTGCTCAACGCCCAGGACGCGGCGGCCTCGGACGGCTATTACCGGCTGCTCGGCCAGCAGACGATTTTTCTGGCGCGGCGCTGGCGGGCGGCGTCGCATGGCGTGCCCCGGTTCGAGGCGCTGACCGGGCTGATCTATGCCGGCCTGTCGCTGATCGGGATGGAGCGTCATGTGGACCCCGCGGTGCGCGCCCTGGCCGAGGAATGCCGCGGCCAGATCGACGGCGCTGGTGGGATCCCGACGCGCAACCCCGAGGAATTGCTCGAGGTCTTCACGCTGCTCACTTGGGCCGCGCATGCCCTGTCCGAGGCCGGCCGCCGCGCGCCGGCGGAACAGATTGGTGCGATCGAGCGCATCGCGCCCACGCTTCGCGCCCTGCGCCACGCCGATGGCGGGCTGGCGCGGTTCCACGACGGCGGCCGCGGGCTCGAGGGGCGGCTGGACCATGCGCTGGCCAGTTCGGGCATCCGCGCCGGGGTCCGGCCCGGCCTGGCGATGGGCTTCGCGCGGCTCTCGGCGGCGCGCACCACGCTGATCGTCGACGTGGCCGCGCCGCCCGCCGGCACCGCGTCGCGTCACGCCCATGCCTCGACGCTTGCGTTCGAGCTGACCTCGGGGCGGCGGCCGGTGATCGTCAATTGCGGCTCGGGCCGGCAGTTCGGCGCCGACTGGGCCCGGGCCGGGCGGGCCACGGCGTCGCATTCGACCCTGTCGATCCAGGGCTTTTCCTCGGCGCGCTTCGGCACCGGCGCCGCGGCGGAGCTGCTCGCCGACCGCCCCGGCGACGTGCGCATGCGGCAGAACGCCGAGATCGGCGGCACCGGGCTGGTGGCCGGCCATGACGGCTATGTCGCGACCCACGGCCTGACCCATGTGCGCGAGCTCGATCTGGCCGAGGACGGCCGCGGGCTGGCGGGCGAGGACACCATCGCCACCATCGCCGACGCCGACAAGGCGGTGTTCGACCAGGCGCTCGACGCCACGCATCTGCAGGGCATCCCGTTCCACATCCGGTTTCACCTGCACCCGGATGTCGATGCCGAGCTCGACATGGGTGGCGCGGCGGTGTCGCTGGCGCTGAAGAGCGGCGAGATGTGGATCTTTCGCCACGATGGCGGCGCGCGGATGACGCTGCAGCCCAGCGTGTTTCTGGAAAAGGGCCGGCTGAAGCCGCGCGCGACAAAACAGATCGTTCTCTCTGCCGCCGCGTTGAAGTATGCGACGCGCATTCGCTGGACGCTCGCCAAGGCGCAGCACACGCCGAGCCATCTGCGCGACCTCGAACGCGACGACAGCGAGATGATGGTTTAGACCTGGAAGGACCCCCCGCCGATGACCGATCTCGTCCCCGTGCGCCGCGCGCTGTTGTCCGTGTCCGACAAGACCGGGCTGTTGGAACTGGCGCAGGCTCTGGCGGCGCGGGGGGTGGAGCTGGTGTCGACCGGCGGCTCTGCGGGCATGCTGCGCGAGGCGGGGCTGGGGATCGTCGACGTGGCCGAGGTGACTGGGTTCCCCGAGATGATGGACGGGCGGGTCAAGACGCTGCACCCGGCCGTACATGGCGGGCTTCTGGCGCTGCGCGACGATCCCGGCCATGTGGCGGCGATGGCCGCGCACGGGATTGGCGCGATCGATCTTCTGGTGGTCAACCTCTATCCGTTCGAGGAAACCGTGGCGGGCGGGGCCGATTACACCACCGCGATCGAGAACATCGACATCGGCGGGCCGGCGATGATCCGCGCAGCGGCGAAGAACCACGGCTTCGTCGGCGTGGTGGTCGACGTGGCGGACTACGCCGCGCTGCTCTCTGAGCTCGACGCCCATGGTGGCGCGACCTCGCTGGACTTCCGCAAAGGGCTGGCGCTGACCGCCTATGCGCGCACCGCGGCCTATGACGCGGCGGTGTCGGGCTGGCTGGCCGGTGCCCTCGGCACCGCGGCGCCGCGGCGGCGCGCCTTTGCCGGGACCCTGGCCCAGACCCTGCGCTATGGCGAGAACCCGCACCAGGCGGCGGCGTTCTACAAAGACGGCAGCGCCCGGCCCGGGGTGGCCAACGCGACCCAGCACCAGGGCAAGGAGCTGAGCTACAACAACATCAACGACACCGACGCGGCCTATGAGCTGGTCAGCGAATTCCCGCCCGCCGACGGCCCGGCCTGCGCGATCATCAAGCATGCCAATCCCTGCGGCGTGGCTCATGGGGCGAGCCTGGCCGAGGCCTACGCCCGGGCCTTCGACTGCGACCGCACCTCGGCCTTCGGCGGCATCGTGGCGCTGAACCAGCGGCTCGACCGGGCGACGGCCGAGGCGGTGGTGCAGATCTTCACCGAGGTGGTGATCGCGCCGGGGGCGGATAACGACGCGCTAGAGGTGTTCGCGGCGAAGAAGAACCTGCGGCTATTGACCACGACCGGGCTGGCGAACCCGGCCGAGCCGATCCTGACGATGCGCCAGGTCGCCGGCGGCTATCTGGTGCAGGACAAGGATAACGGGCAGGTCTCGATGACCGATCTGCGCGTGGTGACCAAACGCGCCCCGACCGAGCAAGAGGTCAGCGACCTGCGCTTCGCCTGGAAGGTGGCCAAGCATGTGAAGTCGAACGCAATCGTCTATGTTCGGGACGGCGCGACGGTGGGGATCGGTGCGGGCCAGATGAGCCGGGTCGACAGCTCGACCATCGCGGCGTTGAAGGCGCGGCGGATGGCCGAGGACTGCGGGCTGGCCGAGACGCCGGCCAAGGGTTCGGTGGTGGCCTCGGACGCGTTCTTTCCCTTTCCCGACGGGCTCTTGGCGGCGGCCGAGGCGGGTGCCACGGCGGTGATCCAGCCCGGCGGCTCGATGCGCGACGACGAGGTGATCGCGGCAGCCGACGCAGCCGGTCTGGCGATGGTCTTCACCGGCATGCGGCATTTCCGGCACTAGGGCGGCATGAGACACGAGGTGATCAGCGATTGGGGGTGCCTGTGGTGCAGGCACCAGCCACGGCGTGCGAAGCCGCGCGGTCGCCTGCCCGCGGGATGGCGATCCAACCTATCCGGGGCAGCGCTTTATCCCAGCCAAGTCCGTACGACGTCGCCACGGGGTTCGGCGGCAGCAAAGTCGCCAGCCCACCGGGGCGGGCAGGCGACCGCGCGGCGGCCTGCGGCCTTGATTCCGCGCGGGGAGCCTGGCGATGCCTGGGCCGGGTTAACAGTGCCGCAGGCGCCCCGGCCCAGCGACGGCCCGCCCCGGTGGGTCGGCGCTTTGTCGAGGCCGGGTGCATCGTTCAATCGGAGCAATGATCTTGCACCATAAATCGAGCCGAACATGCGTCAGAGCGCCAACCCGCGGGCCGTCGCTGGACCGTGCGGGCACGGGTGGTTCAGGTACATGGCGGGCATTTCATCCAACGCGCCGCCCGCTCACCCCGAGGCCGGCATGAAACGCTTGTTCGCCGTCGCCGCCGTGGTCTTCGGGCTCGACCAGATCACCAAAGTGCTGGTGGTGCAAATCCTGAACCTGCGCGAGGCGTTGGTGATCGACGTGTTGCCGCCGTTTCTGGTGTTCCAGATGGCCTGGAACCGCGGCGTCAATTTCGGGCTACTCGCCGGCGACGGCGACCTGACCCGGTGGCTTCTGATCGCCGTGGCGCTGGCGATCTCGGGCTGGGTGCTGTGGTGGATGCGGCGCGAAACCCGTGCTCTGGCGCTGATCTCGGCGGGGCTTCTGGTCGGTGGCGCCGTCGGCAACGTGGTCGACCGGGTGATCTACGGCGCGGTGGCGGATTTCCTCAACATGTCGTGCTGCGGCTTCCAGAACCCCTATTCCTTCAACGTCGCTGACATCTCGATCTTCCTCGGTGCGGTCGGGCTGATCCTGTTCACCGGCGAAGAGAAGACCCCGTGACCTCCCCCCGAAGATCGGCTAGACAAGTGCTAAGGGCGGTGTAAGGAAGCAGCGATGCGGGCGACGGGTGGCAAAATGCTGTTGGTTCTGGCGGTCGGGCTGGCGCTCGCGGCCTGCGACCGGACCCGCGAGCCGCGGCTGCTCAACATCGCATCGAGCGACGAGGGCCCGGACGAATTCGCCATCCTGCCCAACAAGCCCCTGGAACAGCCAGAAAACTTCACTGAGCTGCCGCCGCCCAATCCCGGCGGGCGCAACCGCGTCGACGCCACGCCGGAAGAGGACGCGGTCGCGGCCCTCGGCGGCCGGCCCTCGGCGCTGAACGCCGGCGGCATCCCGTCGAGCGACGCCGCCCTGGTGCGCACCGCCGGCCGTTACGGTGTACAGCGCGGCATCCGTCAGCAACTCGCCGCCGAAGACCTCGCCTTCCGCCGCCGCAAGGACGGCCGCGTGCTGGAACGGCTCTTCAACGTCAACGTCTATTTCCGCGCCTACGAGGGCCAGTCGCTCGACCAATACGCCGAACTCGAACGCTTCCGCCGCATCGGCGTGCGCACCCCCGCCGCCCCACCCGAGCCGCAATAGGCGCCGCTCACAAAGCCGTTGCCGGGGTTGAAGCCGCGCCGCATTGGCGTACCTATCCCCGCAACCGACGCGACCCGAGGAGAGCCGATGCGCCGTCTTGCCGCCTGCCTGATGTCCTGCCTTTTCGCCGTCACCGCCCAGGCCGCCGAGGTCACCACCTATACGCTCGACAACGGGCTCGAGATCGTCGTGCTGGAAGACCACCGCGCGCCGGTCGTCGTACATATGGTCTGGTACAGGGCCGGCGCCGCCGACGAGCCGCCGGGCAAGTCCGGCATCGCGCATTACCTCGAGCACCTTCTGTTCAAGGGCACCGACGACCTCGCACCCGGAGAGTTTTCCGATACCGTGGCGCGCAATGGCGGCAGCGACAACGCCTTCACCTCGTGGGACTACACCGGCTATTTCCAGCGCGTCGCGGCCGACCGGCTGGAGCTGATGATGCAGATGGAGGCCGACCGGATGCGCGATCTGCGCCTTACCGGCACCGACATCCTGACCGAACGCGACGTGATCATCGAAGAGCGCAACCAGCGGGTGGAGAACGACCCCGGTGCGCTGTTCAACGAACAGCGCCGCGCTGCGATGTACCTCAATCACCCCTACGGCATCCCGATCATCGGCTGGCGCCACGAGGCCGAGGCGCTGACGCTAGACGACGCGCTGGCGTTCTACCGCACCTTCTACGCCCCCAACAACGCGATCCTGATCGTGGCCGGCGACGTGGAGCCCGAGGATGTGCTCGAGCTGGCGAAGACGCATTACGGCCCGCTGGCACCGACCCTCGGCCTCGGCGACCGGCAGCGGCCGGCCGAACCGCCGCAGCTGTCGGAACGGCGGCTGACCTTCGAGGACCCCCGCGTGGCGCAACCTTACGTCGTGCGCACCTATCTGGCGCCCGAACGCGACCCCGGCGCGCAGGAAGAGGCCGCGGCCCTGGTGCTGCTGGCCGAGCTGCTGGGCGGCAACGGCGCCACCTCGGTTCTGGGCCGCAAGCTGCAGTTCGAGGCGCAGAAGGCGGTCTTCACCTCGGCCTTCTACCAGGCCGTCAGCTATGACGACACCAGCTTTGGCTTCTACATCGTGCCGGTGCCGGGGCTGTCGCTGGCCGAGGCCGAGGCGGCGCTGGACCAGGCGGTCGACGAGTTCCTGGCCGAGGGCATCGATCCCGACCAATTCGCGCGGATCAAGATGCAGCTGCGGGCCTCGCGCATCTACGCCGAGGATTCGCCGCAGCGGCTGGCCCGGCGCTATGGCGCGGCACTGACCTCGGGGCTGACGGTCGAGGACATCGAGGCCTGGCCCGACATCCTGCAGGCGGTCACAGCAGAGGACGTTCTGGCCGCCGCCGAACGGGTCTTCGACCGGCGCCGTTCGGTGACTGGCTGGCTGATGCAACCCCAGTCGCAGGAGGTGACGCAATGATCCGGCTTGCGTTCGCCCTGACCGGCCTGCTGTTCGCCGCCCTGCCGGCCCGCGCGGCGGTCGAGATCCAGGAAGTCGTTTCGCCCGGCGGCATCACCGCCTGGCTGGTCGAGGAACATTCGATCCCCTTCGTCGCGCTGGAGCTGCAGTTCAAGGGCGGCGCCTCGCTCGACGCGGCCGGAAAGCGCGGCGCGATCAACCTCATGACCGGGCTGATCGAGGAAGGCGCCGGCGATCTGGACGCGCAAGGCTTCGCCGAGGCGGTCGAGAGCCTGGCGGCGCGGTTCAGCTTCGATGTGTTCGACGACGGCCTGTCGATCTCGGCGCAGTTCCTGACCGAGACCCGCGAGGCCTCGGTGGCGCTGCTGAAATCCGCCCTGACCGAGCCGCGCTTCGACGATGACGCCATCGAACGGGTGCGCCAGCAGGTGCTGTCGATTATCCGCTCCGACGCGACCGACCCCGACGAGATCGCCAGCCAGGCCTTCGACGGGCTGTTTTTCGGCGATCACCCCTATGGCTCGTCGCTGAACGGTACGCTCGAGTCGGTGGGCGCGCTGACCCGCGACGACATCGTCGCAGCCCATGACCGGGTGATCAGCCGCGACCATCTGTTCGTGGCTGCGGTCGGCGACATCACGGCCGAAGAGCTGGGCGCGATGCTCGACGATCTGTTGGGCGATCTGCCGGCCAGCGGTGCGCCCGAGCCCGCGCTCGCCGAGATCGGCGTCGCCGGCGGCATCACCGTGGTGCCGTTCGAGACCCCTCAATCGGTGGCGATTTTCGGCCATTCCGGGATCGCGCGCGACGATCCGGATTTCTTCGCCGCCTTCGTGATGAACCAGATCCTCGGCGGCGGCAATTTCTCGTCGCGGCTGATGGAGGAGGTGCGCGAAAAGCGCGGGCTGACCTATGGCGTCTATTCCTATCTGATGGACAAGGATTATGCCGATCTGGTGGTCGGGCGCGTGGCCTCGGCCAACGACCGCATCGCCGACGCAATCGCGGTGATCAAGGACGAGTGGGCTCGGGTCGCCGCCGAGGGCGTGTCGGACGCAGAGCTCGCCGACGCCAAGACCTACCTCACCGGCGCCTACCCGTTGCGGTTCGACGGCAATGCCCGGATCGCCGGGCTGCTCGTCGGCATGCAGACCGCCGGCCTGCCGATCGACTACATCGCCACCCGCAACGACAAGGTCAACGCGGTGACCGCCGAAGACATCCGCCGCGTCGCCGCCCGCCTGATCGACCCCGAGGCGCTGCATTTCGTCGTGGTGGGCCAGCCCGAGGGGCTGGAAGCGACGAACTGAGGGGCGGTGGGGCGCGTCGAAATCTCGCGCCAGGCGCGGAGTCAAGGCGCGCAGCGCCGCCGCGCCATCGCCAACCCGCCCCGGAGGGGTGGCGATTTTCCGACACTTGCGCATCGCTAGAGGTCCTACGGACCGGACAGCCATAAAGTGCACCCGTTCCCGCGTCGGCTCGCCACCCCGCGGGTTGGCGAAGGCGCGGCTCTCCGCTACCTCACCGACCTCCGCTCGAGGCCAAAGTCCACCCGCCCTTTCGCATCCAGACCCGTTCCCAATCGAGGTTAACCCAACCGCAATTCGGCATGGTCGAATCGGGCCCGGGCATGCTATCCCTAGCGGCATGCCTGCCGCACACCCCAAGATAGGCGCCGATCGCCCGGTGATCCGTCAGCTCGACGAGGCTGCGATCAACCGGATCGCGGCGGGCGAGGTGGTGGAACGGCCGGCCTCTGCGGTGAAGGAACTGGTCGAGAACGCGCTCGACGCCGAGGCGCGACGGATCGAAGTGGCGGTCGCCGACGGCGGCAAGACGCTGATCCGGGTGACCGACGACGGCCTCGGCATCGCGGCCGCGGACCTGCCCCTGGCGCTGGCGCGCCACGCCACCTCGAAGATCGACGGCAGCGACCTTCTGAACATCAAAAGCTTCGGGTTCCGGGGCGAGGCCTTGCCGTCGCTCGGCGCGGTGGGGCGTCTGACGATCACCTCGCGCGTAGCCGGCGCGGAGGCCGCCGAGATCACCGTGGCGGGCGGGCGCCAGGGCGCGGTGCGGCCGGCGGCGCTCAACGCCGGCACCGTGGTCGCGCTGCGCGATCTCTTCTACGCCACCCCTGCGCGGCTGAAGTTCTTGCGCACCGACCGGGCCGAGGCGCAGGCCATCGCCGACGTGGTCAAGCGCCTGGCGATGGCCGAGCCCTTCGTCGCGTTCACCCTGCGCGACGTCTCGGGCGGCGGCGAAGGCCGCGTGGTGTTCCGCGCCGAGGCCGAGACCGGTGACCTATTTAACGCGCTGCACCGGCGGCTGTCACGGGTTCTGGGCGCGGAGTTCGCCGAGAACGCGCTGAAGATCGACACAGTGCGCGAGAGGCTGCGGCTGACCGGCTACGCCGCCCTGCCGACCTATTCGCGCGGCTCGAGCGTCGCGCAATACCTCTTCGTCAATGGCCGCCCGGTGCGCGACAAGATGCTCTACGGCGCACTGCGGGCGGCCTATGCCGACCTGCTGAGCCGCGACCGGCACCCCGCGGCAGCCCTGTTCCTCGACTGCGATCCGCAACGGGTCGACGTGAACGTGCACCCCGCAAAGGCCGAGGTTCGGTTCCGCGAGCCCGGCCTGGCGCGCGGGCTGATCGTCAGCGCCCTGCGCCACGCCCTGGCCGAGGCCGGGCATCGGGCCGCGACGACGGTGGCGGGCGCGACGCTGGGCGCGATGCGGCCCGCGCCGGGCGGGGCGCCGGTCTACCGGATGGACCGGCCATCGGGCGGCGCGGTGCGCACGGCCTATGCCGCGCAGGCGCCGGGTCTGGCCGAGCGCCCCCTGGCCTGGGACGGCGCGCCCGGCGCGGAGCCGGCGGCGGCGCCCCTGTCGGGCCGGGTCGAGGCGCCGGACGAGGTGACGGGCGCTGATCATCCGCTGGGCGCGGCGCGGGCGCAGGTGCACGAAAACTACATCATCGCCCAGACCGCCGACGGCATCGTCATCGTCGACCAGCACGCCGCGCATGAACGGCTGGTCTACGAGACGCTGAAACGCCAGATGGCCGCGTCCGGCGTCGCCGCGCAGGCGCTCTTGATTCCTGAAATCGTTGAATTTTCAGAGGCGGACGCGACGCGCTTGTTGAATATGTCGGAGGACCTGAAGCGGCTTGGCCTGACGCTGGAACCGTTCGGCGGCGGCGCTGTGGCGGTGCGCGAGACGCCGGCGATCCTTGGACCGGTAGACGCGGGCGCGATGCTGCGCGACATCCTCGACGAACTCGCCGATCAGGGCGACAGCCGCACCCTGCAGGTGCGGATCGAGGCGGTGCTGAGCCGGATCGCCTGCCACGGCTCGGTGCGGTCGGGGCGGCGGATGCAGGCGGACGAGATGAACGCGCTTCTGCGCGAGATGGAGACGACGCCGCATTCGGGCCAGTGCAACCACGGCCGGCCGACTTACGTCGAGCTGAAGCTGGCCGATATCGAGCGGCTGTTCGGGCGGACATGATCGAGATCGGCGGCCAGATCTATGCCTTGAGCGACCCCGCGGTTCTAGCGGTGATCGGGGGTGCTGGGCTGGCCTTGCTGATCGTCGCCTTGCTAATCGTGGCGGCCAGGGCGGCGGGGCGATCGGCCCGGGCCGCCGAACCGCTCGCGCAACAGCTGTCGCATCTGGGCCACCGGGTGCAGCATCTCAGCGACGGGCAGCAGCAGCTGGCCGGCGGGCTGACCCATGTCTCTGAGGCGCAGGCGGCGAGCCAGGCCAACATGCTGACCTTGATGGAACAGCGCCTGGCCGAAGTCTCGGCGAAGATGAACGACAACCTGGCCGGCTCGGCGACGCGGACGGCGCGCAGCCTGGGCGAATTGCAACAGCGGCTGGAGACCATCGACAAGGCGCAGCGCAATATCGAGAAGCTCTCGGGCGACGTGCTGAGCCTGCAGGACATCCTGTCGAACAAACAGACGCGGGGGGCGTTCGGCGAAATCCAGCTCAACGACATCGTCGAGAAGGCGCTGCCGCGGGACAGCTACGCGCTTCAGGCGACGCTGTCGAACGGCAAGCGTGCCGATTGCCTGATCCATCTGCCGAACCCGCCCGGGCCGATCGTGATCGACGCGAAATTCCCGCTGGAAGCCTATGAGCGGCTGCGCAAGGCCGGCGACGACCGGGCTCTGAACGAGGCCGCGAAAGAGTTGCGCGCCTCGGTCAAGACCCACATCAAAGCCATATCAGACAAGTACATTCTGGACGGCGAGACCGCGGACGGGGCGCTGATGTTCCTGCCGTCCGAGGCGGTCTATGCCGAGCTGCACGCGAACTTCCCCGAGCTGGTGCGCGAGGGCTTCGCGGCGCGGGTCTGGATCGTGTCGCCCACGACCTGCATGGCGACCCTGAACACGATGCGGGCGATCCTGAAGGATGCGCGGATGCGCGAACAGGCCGGCGCGATCCGCAAGACGCTCAAGCAGCTCCACCGCGACGTGGAACTGGTGGTGGAGCGGGTGAACAAGCTTCACACCCATTTCAACCAGGCCCGCGGCGATCTCGAAGGCATCGGCACCGCCGCCGAGCGGGCCGGTAAACGTGCGGCGCGGCTGGATAATTTCGACTTCGAAGAGCTCGAGCCGGCGGCGGAGGCGCAGGTGGTGGCGTTGCGGTCGTCCTCGGACGGGGCGTGATCCGATTGCGCGCTGCCGCGCACCGGTCTTGCCGGGTGTGAGGCGACGCGTCGGGTCGATATCGCCTGGGTTGCGGTGGCTTGGCGTGGGTATTTGGGACGAGAAGAAGCCGGGGGGCGGAGATGGCGGAGCGATTTTTTCAGCCGGTGTCGGGGCTGGAGCTGCCGCGGTTTGCCGGGGTGCCGACGTTTATGCGGCTGCCGTTGGTGCCGCCGGAACACGAGCGATTTCAAGAGGTTGAGGTTGGGCTGATCGGGGTGCCCTGGGACGCCGGGACGACCAACCGGCCGGGGCCGCGGCATGGGCCGCGGCAGCTGCGGGATCTCTCGACGATGATCCGGGCCGAGAACGGGGCGACGGGCGTGCGGCCGTTCGAGGCGGCGAACTGTGCCGATTTGGGCGACGTGGGGCCGAATCCAGCCGATATCGAGGACTCGATGGCGCGGATAACGGCGTTTTATCAGCGGGTTACGGCGGCGGGCATCCGGCCCTTGACGGCCGGGGGGGATCATTTGGTGTCGCTGCCGATCCTCCGGGCGCTGGCTGCCGACGGGCCCCTGGGGATGCTGCATTTCGACAGCCACACCGACCTTTTTCACAGCTATTTCAATGGCATGATGTATACACACGGGACCCCGTTCCGGCGCGCGGTGGAAGAGGGGCTGTTGGACCCCAAGCGGGTGGTGCAGATCGGCATCCGCGGAACCGCCTATGACACCGAGGATCGCGATTTCGCCCGGGCCGAGGGGATCAAAGTCATTGAGATCGAAGAGCTTTTTGCCCGCGGCGCCGGGGATGTGATGGCCGAGGCGCGGGACATCGTGGGCGCGGGGAGAACGTATGTCAGCTACGACATCGATTTCGTCGATCCGGCCTTCGCCCCGGGCACCGGAACGCCCGAGGTCGGCGGACCGACTTCGTTCCAAGCCCTTCAAGTCGCACGTGAATTGTCCGGCGTCGACATCGTCGGGGCGGACCTCGTCGAGGTGTCGCCGCCCTTCGACCAGACCGGCGGGACAGCGTTTCTGGGGGTCTCGATCATGTTCGAGATGCTCTGCGCGATGGTCCAGGGGCCGAATCAGGGTTAACGCGCTGGAATCCGGCGATTTCGTCTGTCTGTATCACGTCGGTAAAACGTCGGTATTACGTCGGTGTGCGGTCTGCCGGCTTGCGCGGTTAACAGAGCGCGCAGAGCGGGAACGAAGTCTTCACTGCAGGCTGACGGCGGCGTGAGTCGCGACGGGCTTTCCCAGGGTCCACGACGGCCGAATTGATGTACCGCAAAGCTGGGCGCGTGGCGCAACCGTAAGCTGCTGCGCATTGGTGCAGGGAGACATGCGATGGCACGGGTATTGACGGTTCTGCTGCTGGCGATCCTCGGCGGCGCGGCGTGGGCGGACGATGGCGGCGCCTTCGACTTCGGCGGCGACGCGTTTCGCGGCGGGCGCACGGTGAGCCACGACGCCCAAGGGACGGACGATCTGTTCATGGCCGGCGAGACGGTGACGGGTCGGGCGGCGGTCTCCGGATCGGCGCATCTTTTGGGCCGCGAGGTCACGATGGCGGGCGCGGTGGGCGGCGACGCCTATGCGCTGGGCGACGCGGTGGCGTTCGAGGGCGACGTGGCGGGCGACGCGACGGTGGCGGGCCGCGCGGTGTCGGTGGCGGGCGTCGGCGGCGATCTGCGCATCGCCGGGTCGACGGTGCGGCTCGGCGGCGCCATCGGCGGTTCCGCGATGGTCGCTGGCGAAGACGTTGCCTTCGAGGCCGTGGTGGCCGGCGACGTGAGCCTGGCCGCGGAAGACGTCGACTGGGGCGCGGCGGCCTCGATCGGCGGGCGGCTGATTCTTTACGAGGAAGAGCCCGGCGAAATAGAGGTGCCGGCACAGGTGGTGCCCGAGGCCCGGATCGAACGCCGCGAGATCGACGCGTGGGAGGGCCCGCGCCGACCCGACTGGCGGCGCCTCGTCGCGGGGTTCCTGTTGGGCGTGATCGTGGTTGCGGGGCTCGCGGCGCTCATCGCGGCGCTGGTGCCCGAGCAACTGGCGGCGATGCGGCGGCAGGTGCTGGCGCGGCCGTTCCGGACCCTGTGGCTGGGCTTTCTGACGCAATCGGCGGTGATCGGTGCGGCATTCTTGTTCGCGATGACGATCATCGGGTTGCTGTTGACGCCGGCGATGATCTTCCTGGCGCTGGTGGGTGGCTTCGCGGGCTATGTGGTGGCGGCCTATGCCTTCGGCGTCGGGCTGCTGTTGGCCGTCGGCCGGGCCGAGCCCGACAGCATCGGCGACCGGGCTTTGGCGGCGGGGGTGGGAGCCCTGGCGGCGGGGATCGTCGGGCTGATCCCGTTCCTCGGCTGGCTCTTCGTTCTGGCGCTGGTGCTGGCGGGGATCGGCGCGATCACGGTGCGGGTGATGCGGCCGGCGTTCTTTGCCACGGATGCGTATTGAGGGTTGGAGCCGGCTGGGCTTTGCAGCGGATCCAAGTCTGATTGGACCACGCCTGACAATTAATGCCTTTGCTCGCACGGCCCAGCGGCGGCCCGCGGGATGCCGCAACAACCTCTGTACGGCGTGGCTTTATGGTAGCAAGGTACATCTTTCATTTCGACGAGGCGCCCAGGACAGCCAAAGCGGCAGCCCACCGGGGCGGGGTCGTCATTGGTTGCGCCATTGGTTCGAGCAACCATTGACGACGCTGGGCCGGGGCGACTTCGTCGCTGTTAACCCGGCCCGGGCAGTGCCCTAGCGTTCGCTCCGAGCAAGAACCGGACTGAAGCGCGGCCTTTTTTTGAGAGTGGCACAGATCAGGCGCGTTTCGGCGCGCGGCGGGAGGCGAGGCGTTCGCGGTGGAGCGTGTAGAGGCCGGTGGCGACGATGATCAGAGCACCGGTCCAGGTCCAAAGATCGGGCAGGTCGGCGAAGATCAGCCAGCCGTAGAACGTGCTCCAGATCAGCAGGGTGTATTGCACCGGCGCGACGACGACGGCCTGGGCGACCTCGAGCGCCTTGATCACCAGAAATTCGGCGCAGCCGGCGAGCAGCGCCATGCAGGCCAAAAGCGCGTATTCGAGGCCCGTCGCCGGCCATTGCCAGACAAAGGGCAGCGGTACGGTCAAAAGCGCCATGCTCACGAGCGCGGTGTAGGCGACGGTGGTGACGGTGCGGTCGGAGCCAGAGAGCCAGCGGCTGATGATCTGGCGGAAGGCGAAGAGCGTTGCGGCGACGATCACCAGGAAGATCGCCGGATGCAGCACGCCAAACCCAGGACGGATCACGATCAGCGTGGCGAGAAACCCGATGACGACGGCGGTCCAGCGGCGCAGGCCCACATGCTCGCGCAGGATCAGCGCGCCGAGCACGGTGACGATGAAGGGTGCCACGAAGCTGACGGCGACGGCATCGGCCAGCGGCACGAAGCTGACCGCCATGATGAAGGTGGTGGCCGAGCCGGCGGCCACCGCGCCGCGGGCGATCTGCAGCTTGGGGTGGGCAGTCTTTAGGATCGACCAGCCGCGCACCGCCAAGAGGATCACCACGGCCAGCAGAAGGCCGAGCTGCCGGCACCAGACGATCTGGACCGGGTGCAGCGAGGCGGTGAGGAACTTGCCCTGGGTGTCGACCGCCGAGAACAGGAACATGCCGAGCGCCATGTAGGCCAGCCCGGCCATGTTGTCCGAGCGCCGCGGGGGGCCGGGCGCGAAGACGGGAGAGGCGGGCGTGGTCGAGATGGCGGCGGCTCCGTTCCTTGCCGGCGCGGCCGGTCACGAAAAAGGGATACGCGATGGGCGGCGGGCGGTCTACTGTTGCCCGTGCGGCGCGGATTGCGCCCGGGGAGGGCGCATGCGGCTCGGTGTCTTGACGGCCTTGGTGATGGTGGCGTTCGCGGCGAATTCGGTGCTGAACCGGATGGCGCTGGCCGCGGGCGAGATCGACGCGCTGCTGTTCGCGGTCTACCGGGTGGGCTCGGGCGCCGTGGCGCTGGCCGTGCTGGTCCTGCTGCGCGACCGCGGCTTGGCTTTAAGGGGCCCGTGGCGGGTGACCGGAGTGCTGTCGCTATCGCTTTACATGCTGGCGTTCTCGGTGGCCTATGTGGTGCTCGATGCCGGGGTCGGCGCGCTGATCCTGTTCGGCGGCGTGCAGGTGACGATGTTCGCCGGCGCGGTCCTGGCGGGCGAGCGGGTGCCTATGCTGCGCTGGGCCGGCGCGGGCGTGGCGCTGGGCGGGCTGGCCTGGCTGCTCTGGCCCGGCAGCGGCGCCTCGGCCTCGGTGCTGCACGCCGGCCTGATGCTGGCCGCCGCCTTGGGCTGGGGGGTCTATTCGTTGGCCGGGCGCCGCTCGGGCGAGCCGCTAAAGGCGACGGCGGCGAATTTCGTGCTGGCGGCGCCGGTTTGCCTTGTCGTGCTCTGGGCGCTGCCGGTCTCGCCCGAGGCGGTCCCGGCGACGCCGCGCGGCATCGTGCTGGCGCTGATCTCGGGCGTGGTGACCTCGGCGCTGGGCTATGCGCTGTGGTACAGCGTGTTGCCCCGGCTCGCCGCGAGCGTGGCGGCGGTGGCGCAGCTGACGGTGCCGGTGATCGCGCTGGCCGGCGGCGTGGTGCTGTTGGGCGAGGCGGTGACGTGGTCGGTGCTGGCGGCCTCGGCGCTGGTTCTGGGCGGCGTGGCGCTGGGGGTCGCGGCGCCGGCAGGCAAGGGCCGCTGAACGCGGCGGGCGCGGAATCAGCGCACCAGCGGCTCCAATGGATCGTAGTGGATCGTGCCGGCGTCCCAGGCCACGCGCGGCAGGCTGTCGGGCTTGAAGCGGATCGCGGCCAGCTCGGCCCGGGCGAAGAACCGGCGCTCGGTCACGATGCCCTCGGGGTCGACCCAGGTCTCGCTGAGCCGGCCCGCGGCGATGGTGCAGCGGAAATAGAGGTCGACCTGGTGAAAGCCGCGGCCGGGGTCGTGGAACTCGTTGACCATGGCCGGGGCGCCGACGGCGATGGTGAGGCCGGTTTCCTCGTAGACCTCGCGGATCAGGTTGTCGGGGATCGACAGGTTCGGCTCGACCCCGCCGCCGGGCGCGCACCATAGGTCGGAGCGGCGACCCGGATAGGCATTGACCAGCAACAGACGGTCGTCGTGCAGGATCAGCGCGCGGACGGCGAGGCGGACGGGGCGGGTCATGGGCGGCAAGGTGCCGCCGGGCGGCGGCGCGGGCAAGGGGTTTCGCGCCGGGGCGCCTGCGCCTATCTGAAGCCCATGCGGATCGTGATGGCATTGCTGGTCGCCTGGCTGCCGGCGGCGGCGGCGGCGGATTGTGTGGTGCTGCTGCACGGGTTGGCGCGCGGGCCGGCCTCGATGGCGGTGATGGGCCGGGCGCTCGAGGCGCAGGGCTACCGGGTGATCAACCGCGGCTACCCCTCGACCGAGCGGCGCATCGAAGAGCTGGTGGGCGCGGTCGGCGCGGCGGCGGCGGAATGCGGCGCCGACCGCGTGCATTTCGTCACCCATTCGATGGGCGGCATTCTGGTGCGGCTTTGGCTCGACGGGCGCCGGCCGGAGCGCATCGGCCGCGTGGTGATGCTGGGGCCGCCGAACCGCGGCTCGGAACTGGTCGATGCCTTCGGCGACCTCAAGGCGTTCGCCTGGATCAACGGGCCGGCGGGGCTGCAGCTTGGGACCGATGCGGGCAGCGTGCCGAATCGGCTGGGATTTGCTGGGTTCGAACTGGGGATCGTGGCGGGCTCGCGGTCGCTGAACCCGCTATATTCGGCGGTGATCGAGGGGGTGGACGACGGCAAGGTCTCGGTCGCCTCGACCGTCGTGGTGGGGATGGACGATCACCTGATCCTGCCCGTCACGCACACCTTCATGATGGCGAACCCGCTGGTGATCGCGCAGACGCTGGCGTTCCTGCAGACCGGCGCCTTCGAGCCCGGCCTGAGCTTCGGCGCCGCGGTGGAACGTCTGGCCGAGGCCGCGGTGCAGGACATTCGCGATCTCTTGGCGCCGGAGCGGTAGGCGGCGTCAGCCAAATTGAGCGCTACCGCGCGCGGTTTTTTTGCGGGTTGCGAGGCGACGCTAGTCGTTCGGCGTCGGTTCGGGGTGCGGTGTGGCCGATGCGTATTTGGGACGAGAAGAAGCGACCTGTCAGCGCGCCGGGCCCAGAATACGGTTGACATGGCCCATCTTGCGGCCCGCCCGTGTCTCGGCCTTGCCGTAGAGATGCAGCGCGGTGTCCGGCGCGCGGGCGAGGTCGGGGACGCGGTCGATGTCGTCGCCGATCAGGTTTTCCATGGTGACGTCGCTGTGGCGGGCGCCGTCGCCCAGCGGCCAGCCGGCGATGGCGCGGATATGCTGTTCGAACTGATCGACGGCACAGCCGTTCTGGGTCCAGTGGCCGGAATTGTGCACCCGCGGGGCAAACTCGTTGACCACCAGGCCCTGGGCCGTGACGAAGAGCTCGACCCCGATCACGCCGACATAATCGAGCGCGTTGAGGATCTTGCCCGCCAGCAGCACCGCGTCGGTGGCTTGCGGCTTGGTCAGGCGGGCGGGCACCGTGGTGGTGCGCAGGATGCCCTGGCGGTGCTCGTTCTCGCCGGGATCGAAAGCGGCGACCTGGCCGTCGAGGCCGCGCGCGGCGATCACGCTGGCCTCGCGGGTAAAGCCGACGACGCCTTCGAGGATCGCCGGCGCGCCATCGAGCCCGGCAAGCGCCGTGGCGGGCTCGGCGGCGGTGGCCAGGTGCACCTGGCCCTTGCCGTCATAGCCGAAGCGGCGGGTCTTCAGGATCGCGGGCGTGCCGATCGCGTCCAGGCCGGCCTGCAGGTCGTCGAGCCCGTCGACCGCGGCGAACGGCGCGGTGGTCAGGCCCAGGTCCTGCAGGAAGCGCTTTTCGCTCAGCCGGTCCTGGCTGATCGCCAGGGCGCGGCGGTTGGGGCGGATCGGGACATGCGCCTCGATCAGGTCGAGCGCGGCGGTGGGCACGTTCTCGAACTCGTAGGTGACGACGGCGACGGCCCTTGCAAAGGCGGTCAGGGCGGCGGCGTCCTCGTAGGGCGCGGTGGTGGTGCGGTGGGCGACCTGCGCGGCGGGGCAGTCGGCGCCGGGCTCGAAGATATGCGCCTTGAGCCCCAGGCGCGCCGCGGCGACCGCCAGCATGCGGCCAAGCTGGCCGCCGCCGAGGATGCCGATCGTAGCGCCAGGGGCGAGCGGCTCAGCCATTCTGCGGCGCGTCGGGGATCGAGGCCGAGAGCGCGGCGCGCCAGGCGTCGAGCCGGCCGGCCAGCGCCGGATCGCCAAGCGCCAGGATCTGCGCCGCCATCAGCCCGGCATTGGCCGCCCCGCCGATCGCCATGGTGGCGACCGGGAACCCGCGCGGCATCTGGACGATGGAATAGAGCGAATCGAGGCCGCCGAGCGCCTTGGTCTCGACCGGCACGCCGATCACCGGCAGCCGGGTCTTCGAGGCCATCATGCCGGGCAGATGCGCCGCGCCGCCGGCACCGGCGATGATCACTTTCAGCCCACGGTCTACAGCCGTCTTTCCGTAATCCCAAAGCCGGTCGGGGGTACGGTGGGCTGAAACGATTTTCACTTCGTACGGGGCGCTCAACTCGTCGAGGACATCCGCGGCGGCTTTCATGGTGGGCCAGTCCGATTGGCTGCCCATCACGATGCCGATTGTTGGGTCCATGGTTGCGCCCCCGTTCCAAAGAGCGCGCACTATAGCTGCCGGGGGCGGCTACGCAATAATGTCCGGTGTCAGCTGGTCTTCGAGCTGGGCGATCTGGTCCTTCAGCGCCAGCTTCTGCTTTTTCAGCCGTCGCATCCGCAGCTGGTCGGCGCGGTGGGTTTCCTGCAGCGCTCCGATGGCGTCGTCGAGGTCGCGGTGTTCGCGCCGAAGCTCCTCGAGCTGGGCGCGCAGCACCTCCTCGGGCTCCATTTGCGTGGCGTCGTTCATCTGGGTCGGGCCCCGTGAGTCGTGTCCGTGATGGGCGCGAGGCTACAGCGAAACCGCGGTTTCGCCAAACCCCGGGCACGGGGTCGGGCTTGCAGGTCGCGCGGGCGGGTCCCATATTGTGGTGTGGTTGCCGAAGTCGGGACCGCGGAGACTGTCGCTTGAAAAGGACGTGTCGATGACGAAGATGTCTTTGGGCTCGCACCCCTTCTTTTTGGGGTTCGAGCAGTTGGAACGGTTGATGGAGCGGACAGCGAAGTCCGACGGCAACGGCTATCCCCCTTTCAACATTGAACAAAACGGCCCGAACGCGTATCGCATCACGCTCGCTGTGGCGGGCTTTGCCGAGGCCGACCTGTCGATCACGGTCGAGGACCGGCAGCTGGTGATCCGCGGGCGGCAAAACGACGACGACGAGGGCCGGGTGTTCCTGCATCGCGGCATCGCGGCGCGGCAGTTCCAGCGGTCATTCGTGTTGGCTGAGGGGGTCGAAGTCGCCGGAGCTGCGATGGAAAACGGGCTGTTGCATGTGGACCTTTCCAAAGCCGAGCCCGAGAAGGTGGTGCAGACCATCAAGATCACGTCCGGATAGAGAGGGTTTCTCGATGGATCACAAATTCGATTTCGGGCCGGAGGATCAGGACAGGATCGTCTATGTGCGACCCGTCGCGGTGGCCGATCTGCCGCAGGAGGTTCGCGCGCAGGCGGGCGATCTAGAAACCCTGTTCGCCGTGCACGACGCCGACGGGCAGCGGTTGGCGCTGGTGCGCGACCGCAAGATGGCATTTGCGTTAGCGCGGCAGAACGATCTGGCGCCGGTGAACGTGCACTGATGGCGTTCGAATTCGACTGGGTCGACGCGTTTTCGGCCCAGCCGTTCGGCGGCAACGGCTGCGCGGTGGTGCACGCCGCGATGGTGCTGGACGACGCCACCTGTATGGCGATCGTGCGCGAGACCGGTCTGGTGGAATGCACGTTTCTGCAGCCGTCGGAGAAGGCGGACGTGAAGGTGCGGTACTTCATGGGGCACCGCGAGATCCCGTTTGCCGGACATCCGACGGTGGCGACCGTGGCCTCGTTAGTGGACCGCGGCATCGTGCGCGGGACATCGGTGACGCTGGAGACGGGGGCGGGGGTGATTCCGGTGGACATCGAAGATCAGGGCGGCGTGCCTTTGATCACCATGACCCAGATGCGGCCGGAGTTCGGGCCCGAGATATCGCCGGAAGTCGTCGCGGCGGTCGGCGGTTTGGCAGCAGAGGATGTGCTGGGTGTGCCGCGGGTGGTATCGACTGGGTTGCCGTTCTGTATCACTGTGGTGAAGGACCACGCGGTGCTGCGGAGTGTGCAGATGGATGCGGACGCGCTGGCGCGGTTCCGTTCCGTGGCGGGGGGCGATCTGGCCCCGGTGATGGAGCCGTTCTGGGTGACATTGACGGGAGCGACCGAGGCCGGGAATACGTTTTCCAGATTGGTTCTGGCGCCGCCGTTGCCGCCGGAGGACGCCTTCACCGGCTCGGCGACAGGGGCAATGGCGGCGTATCTGTGGGCCGAGGGCCATCTCGACGCGCCGCGCTTTGTGGCTGAACAGGGCCATTGGATAGGCCGCCCGGGGCAGGCGCAGGTCGAGGTACTGGGGCCTTCCGACGACATCTCGGGCGTGCGGGTCGGCGGACGAGCCTACGTATTGATGCGGGGGTTCTTGAACCTCTAAGTGGTGTCTCGGCCGCGCATTTGTTCTGAGGGCGCCATTTGCGCCGGAACACTTTTAACCGCTGCCGATGCCCCGCGGGAGGCGTTGGAGGTGGGTGATCAACCGACATTGCTGCGGCGCAAACGGTTTTGGAACGGCTTAGATAACCGGTTGGCCGGTCGAAACCTGTGGTCGTATCGCCGCGAGCGTGGAAATGGCGCCGGCGTTTGGATCTCAGGCTGCGTTCACAGTCTCGAATTCCTCGACACTCAGCCTTGGGGTGCACAATGCGCCGAAATCGGCCATCGACTGGATGTGCGGGAAGAACGACTGGAACAGGCGCATGTTTTCGGCGCCGATCTTGGCCAGCAGGTCGGTGCCGGGGTGGAAGCTTTCGATTTCGATGCCGTTGGCGCGTAGGATGTGGTGGTCACGGAATGCCAGGTGGTAGACGCTGACCGGCGAAACCGGGGCGACGCGGATCACGCTGAAGCCGTCCTCGAAGGCGGTGATCGGGGTCAGGGCGGCGTCGCCGTGCACGACGTCGCGCAGGCGCGGCGAGCGGTGCAGGATGCGGGCATGCGGTGCCAGCATCAGATCCGGCATCGGGCGCGCGGGTCCGAAGGCGTCGACCGGAATTCGGAAGAGCCGCGCCGGCGTGTGCGCGGTGGCCGCCTGCGGCGCCAGCGTGATGGTCCCGATCCACATCAGCGGCTGGAATCCGGCGTCGCGGGTTTCGATCATCATCCCGGGCAGCAGATCCTCGACCGCGATTGGGCCCTGGTCGGTGGCCAGGATTGTACCGCGGGCCAGCGCGGCGAAGGCGGCGTCGAATAGCGGGTGCGCCGGCGCGCGCTTGATCACCTCGGCCAGACTGTCGTCGGGCAGAAGCGCCAGCGCCTCAAATCGGCGGGCGGGGTAGCTCGGCTGCTGGACGATGGGCGACCGGCGGGCGGTCCAGCGCGCGGGTTCGACCTGGGCGACCGGGCCCGCCACAGTGGCGCCGCCGGGACGGTGGGGGTAGGTCATGTGATCCATCCTCTCGTCTGGTCACATCTGCATCGGCCCCCACCGACGCTGCAGACACGTTCGTCTCGTCGTGTCCAGCCCGCGCGTGTCATTAGATCGGCCCGCCGCGGCAGCTGGACGGTTTCTATTCGGTGTCGCCGCTGGCCGCACATGGTGCGCTGCGGCGGGTCCGCACGGCACCTCGGGGGCAGATCCCGATGCGCCGCTTGGGCGTGTTTCCGGTGTGCCCGGCCTCAGGCGCGGGCGGCGCGCGGTTGGTCGTCGCCTGCGCGCTTGGCGATCCAGGCCTCGCGGCGGGTGCCGCGGGTCCAAGGCATCTCGATCTTCAGTTTCGCGGCTTCCTTGGTCACCGACGTCACCCAGCGGCGGTTCTTGGCCATATCGTCTACTCCTCGATCCCCGGGATCGGCCCCAGGTGTCCCTGATTTTATCGCCGCCGAGTTGCGGACCGGTTAACTGTGGCCCGGCAATGGGGCGCGATCTGGGCGCGGATCGGGGCTTTTCGGGGGGATTGCCGGAGCGCGCGCCCCGAACCCGCCGCAATTCAGAGCCGGATCGAGGAAATCAGCCGGCCGTAATCGGCCTCTTTGCGGTGCACCGAGCGGCGGTAGGAATAGAACCGCGCGGCATCGGTATAAGTGCAGTGCCGGGTCCATTCGGCATGCCCGACCCCGGCGCCGCGCAGCCGGTGCAGCCCATAGGCCGGCAGGTCAAAAAGCATCCGGTCGCCATCGCCATTGGCGAAGAACCGGGCGTTGAAGTCGTCGGCGTCGTAGAACGCCTCGAAGAACTCGGGCCCCACCTCGTAGGCGCGCTGGCTGATCGTCGGGCCGATCACCGCGACGATGCGCGAGGCCGTGGCGCCCAGATCCTCCATCGCCTCGACGGTGGCCTCGAGCACCCCGTCGAGGGCGCCGCGCCAACCGGCATGGGCGGCGCCGATCACGCCGGCGCGCGGATCGGCCAACAGCACCGGCTGGCAATCGGCAGTCAGCACCGACAGCGCCAGCCCATGTGTCGCGGTGACCATCGCGTCGGCCTTGGGCCGGTCGGCCAGGGTGATGTGATCGACCGCGACGGCGGTTGTGGAATGCACCTGATGCACAGTGGTCAGCGCCTCGGGCGCCACATCCATCGCCTCGGCCACGCGGCCGAGGTTGATCTCGACCGCCTCCCGCTGATCCGATGACCCGCGGCCGCAATTCAGCCCCTCGAACACCCCCGACGACGCGCCGCCGCGGCGGGTGAAGAAGCCGTGCCGCAGGCCGTCCAGCGCATCGGAGGTGATGATTTCGAGCGTCATGGCTCCAATCCGGGAGGCGGCGACAGGCCGGGGGGGTAGAGGGCGAGCACTTTGAAGAGGCTCCCCATTTCCGCGGGATGGGTCAAGCGGCGATGTGCGGCGATATGCGCGGTCAGGGCGTCGCCGGAGAGCGCGCCGGCCAGCGCCTGCGCGCGGGCGGTGATGCCGAGGCGTTCCAGGAACACGCCCTGCGGGGTTAGGCGGCTGTGGGCGAGGCCCGGGGCGGCCTGGGCCAGCGCCTCAAAATCCACATGCGCCGTCAGATCGGCGGCGCCAGGATGCGCCAGCGGGTCCTCAGGGGCGTGGCCGCGCACCGCCTGCAGCGTGTCGCCGCGCGACCGCCAGTCGCCGTAATCGACGATCAGCGCGGCGCCGCCATGGGCCGCGATGCGGTTGGCGATCGCGCCCATGACCGGCCGGGCGGGGGCGCAGGTCTCGACGATGTCGCCGGGCGTCGTGTCGGCGCGGCGGGGCGCGAGCTCGGCCAGCGGGGCCGGCGCCGAGAGACCGAAGGCCAGCGCGCCGTCCGTCAGCCCGACCTGGCGTTCGCGCCAGCCCGACGGGTCGCGCTGGAACTGGCGGATCGGCAGGGCGTCGAAGAACTCGTTGGCGATCAGCAGCAGCGGCGCCTCGGGCAGGGTGCCGGCGTGGTCGTGCCAGGTGACGGCGTGGCCCGGGAGCGTCGCGCGCTGGCGGGCGCGCAAGGCGGGCGAGGCCTCGACCAGGTGGACCTGCGCGGCATCGGCGAAGCCCGGGAACTTGGCGGCGGCGCGCAGGGCGTCGGCCATCAGCGTGCCGCGGCCGGGGCCGAGCTCGGCCAGCGTCACCGGCGCCGGCGCGCCCTGGTCGGCCCAGGTCTGCGCCAGCGCCAGGCCGATCAGCTCGCCGAACATCTGGCTGATCTCGGGCGCGGTGGTGAAATCGCCCGCTGCGCCCAGCGGGTCGCGGGTGCTGTAGTAGCCGTGCGCGGGGTGCATCAGGCAGTCGGCCATGAACTCGGCGACGCTGATCGGGCCGGTGGCGGCGATGCGCCGGATCAGCAGCTCGGCCAGCGGCGTCATGCCCGGCGGCGCGACCAGATCAGCAAGGCGATGCCGATCGCGACCATCGGCAGCGACAGGACCTGGCCCATGGTCAGCCCAGCTTCGCCGAGGCGGATCACGTGGCCCAGCGGGTTGCCCTCGGTGATGTATTGCGGGTCGGCCTGGCGGAACGCTTCGACGACCGTGCGGGCCAGGCCGTAGCCCAAGAAAAACAGCCCGGTGAGGCGCCAGGGCGTTTTCAAGGCGCCGCGGAAGAACGCGAGCCAGATCAGCATCGCGCCCAGCACCAGCCCCTCGAGCCCGGCCTCGTAAAGCTGCGAGGGGTGGCGGGCGCAGATCCCCTCGACCCCAGGACAGTCCTGCGCCGCGGCGCCGGGGAACTCGACCGCCCAGGCCACGTCCGACGGACGGCCCCAAAGCTCGGCATTGATGAAGTTGGCGATCCGGCCCAAAAGCAGCCCCGGAGGGGTGCAAAGCGCCAGTGCGTCGGCGACGCTGCCCAGCTCGGCCTCGTAGCGCCGCGCGTTCCACCAGACCGCCGCCATCACGCCCAGGAACCCGCCGTGAAACGACATCCCGCCCTGCCAGATCGCCGGGATCTCCAGCGGATTGGCTAGGTAATAGGCGGGCTGATAAAACAGCACATAGCCCAGGCGTCCGCCGACTACGATGCCCAGGATGATCCAGGTCAGCATGTCTTCGGCCTGCGGTGCGGTCATCGGCGGGCCGTCGCGCCACAGATGCGGGCGGTTCATGATCATCACGCCCATCCGCCAGCCGATCACGATGCCGAGGATATAGGCCATGGCGTACCAGCGCAGCGCCAGGGTGAAATCGCCGATCTCGACGGCGAAGATCACCGGGTCGATGGTCGGGAAGGGGAGCGCGGCCAGCATGGCGCCTCCTTGGCCACGCGGCTGCGGCGAAGTCAACCTTGAGCCGGCGCGGGGCCAAGGAGGCGCCATGCTGGCCGCGCTCCCCTTCCCGACCATCGACCCGGTGATCTTCGCCGTCGAGATCGGCGATTTCACCCTGGCGCTGCGCTGGTACGCCATGG
>JASJCA010000046.1 GCA_030066215.1 Rhodobacter sp.
ACCGGCATCTGTTCCGGCGAGGGCGGCATGCTGCCCGAGGAACAGGCCGCCAATTCGCGGTATTTCTACGAACTCGCCTCGGCGCGGTTCGGGTTTTCCTGGGACAAGCTCGCGCAGGTTCAGGCGTTCCACTTCAAGGGCGGCCAGGGCGCCAAGACCGGCACCGGCGGACACCTGCCGGGCAAGAAGAACAAGGGCAAGATCGCCGAAGTGCGCGGCATTCCGGAAGGCCAGGACGCGATCTCTCCGCCGCGGTTTCCCGACTGGACGGAACCGGCCCAGATCAAGGACTTCGCCGACGAGGTGCGCGACCGGACGGGCGGGATTCCGATCGGCTACAAGCTCAGCGCGCAGCATATCGAGAAGGACATCGACGCCGCTTTGGAGGTCGGGGTGGATTACATCATCCTCGATGGCCGCGGCGGCGGCACCGGGGCGGCGCCGATCCTGTTTCGCGACAATATCTCGGTGCCGACGATCCCGGCGCTGGCCCGGGCGCGGCGGCATCTCGACAAAACCAACCCAGACGTCACGCTGGTGATCACCGGGGGCTTGCGCAAACCGGCCGATTTCATCAAGGCCATGGCGCTCGGCGCGGACGCCATCGCGGTCTCGAACGCCGCGATGCAGGCCATCGGCTGCATTGCCATGCGGGCCTGCCACACCAACAACTGCCCGGTCGGCATCGCCACGCAGAAGCCTCACTTGGTCAGCCGCATCGTGGTCGAGAAATCCGCCCGTCAGCTCGCCAATTTCTTCGAGGCCAGCGTTGAGTTGATGCAGGTGATGGCCCGCGCCTGCGGACATTCGCATCTGTCACAGTTCCATCAGGACGATCTGACAACCTGGAAGAAGAACATGGCGGAGCTGTCCGGCGTCGCCTACGGAGGTGTGCAATGAGCGATCTCGACTGGATCAGCGTCGGACCTGCAGACCTGCCCGAGGGCCGGGTCAAGACCGTCTCGGCCCGCAACATCTACATCTGCCTTTCGCATTTCGACGACCAGTGGGCGGCGATGGACAACCACTGCCCGCACCAGGGCGGGCCGCTGGGAGAGGGCACCATCGAGCGCGGGCTCGACGACAAGTGCTGGATCCGCTGCCCCTGGCACGGCTGGGATTTCGACCCGCTGACCGGCGCGCCTCCGGGCGGGCACGAGGATACCGGCCAGAAAACCTACCCCGTCGAGGTCCGCGACGGCGAGGTCTTCATCGGGCTGGAGCCGGAACCACCGCACACCCGCACCGTCACCGACGCCATGGCCGAGACCATGGTGAACTGGGGCGTGAAACGGGTCTTCGGCATGGTCGGGCATTCGAACCTTGGCCTCGCCGACGCGATCCGGCGGCGGACCGTCGACGGCGAGATGTCCTATGTCGGCATCCGGCACGAGGGCGCGGCCGCCTTCGCCGCCTCGGCCTATGGCAAACTGACCGGCCAGCCCGCCGCTTGTCTCACCATCGCCGGCCCGGGCGCCACCAACCTGCTGACGGGGATGTGGGACGCCAAGGTCGACCGCGCGCCGGTCCTGGCGCTGACCGGCCAGGTCCAGACCCAGGTCTTCGGCCCCGGCGCGTTCCAGGACATCGACCTCGGCTCCGCCTTCGAGGCTGTCAGCCGGTTCTCGCAGCCGGTGCTGTCGACCTCGCGCCACTCCGAACTCGCCTCGCTCGCGATCAAAACCGCGCTGATCGAGCGCGACGTCGCGCATCTAATCTTCCCCGACGACGTGCAGACTCAAGCCAGCGACGCGCCCGCTGCCGGACCGACGGGGCGGATGTCGACCCCGGTCGTCAAACCCGCCGATGTCGACGTGGATGCCGCCGTCGAGATGATCCAGGCCGCTAAACGCCCGCTCTTCATCATCGGCCACGGCGCGTGGGAGGCGAAGGACGGCATCGTCGCGCTGGCCGAAACGCTCGGCGCGCCCGTCGTGACGACCTTCAAGGGCAAGGGCCTGATCCCCGACAGCCACCCCAATGCGGGCGGCGTGCTCGGTCGCTCCGGCACGCCGATCGCAAGCTGGTTCATGAACGAGGCCGACTTGATCGTCGCGCTTGGCAGTTCGTTCTCGAACCACACCGGGATCACGCCGTCGAAGCCGATCATCCAGGTGGATTTCGAGCGCATGCAGCTCGGCAAGTTCCACCCGGTGACGCTGCCGATCTGGGGCGAGATCGGGGCGTTCTGCCAAGCCGTCACGCCCCGCGTGAGCCGCGGCGACGGGCCCGACCAGATCGCCGAGTTGGCCGAGCGCTGGCGCATGTGGCGGGCCGAAAAGGCCGGCCGGCTGACCGAGGAGGGCGCGCGCGGCGTCGCCTCGGTGGCGATCTTCGAGGCTCTGTCGCGGGTCGCCCCCGCCGACGCGCTGATCACCGTCGATGTCGGCAACAACACCTACTCGTTCGGCCGCTACTTCGAAACGAAGGGCCAACGGGTGATGATGTCGGGCTATCTCGGCTCCATCGGCTTTGCCCTGCCGGCGGCGATGGGCGCCTGGGCCGCGACGCAGGATTTCGACGACCTCAGGGGCCGCAAGGTGATCTCGATCTCCGGCGACGGCGGCTTCGGCCAATACGCGATGGAGCTGACGACGCTGGTCAAATACGGCATGGACGTCACCCATGTGCTTCTGCACAATGACGAACTTGGCAAGATTTCCAAGGAGCAGCGCTCGGGCGAGTGGCCGGTTTGGGAGACCTCGCTGGTCAACCCCTCCTTCGCCGCCTTCGCCCGGCTCTGCGGCGCGCAGGGCGCCAAGGTGACGAAAGGTACCGAGGTCGAGGCGGCGCTGACCGAGGCGTTGGCCGTCGACGGCCCGGCGCTGGTGGAAATCATGACCGACGCGGAATTGGTATAGTCGGGCCGCGCTCTGCGCTGGCTTCCGGAGCGTCATCGGGGGCGATCAGCCTTTGGTAGATGGCGACGGTCACCACCTCCTAAATACTCGTCGCGCTAAGTCTGCCGCGGGATTTGCGTCCGGTGGAACCCGCTGATGACGTGGCACCGCCCCCTAATGGCAACAAGACTGACGCATCCGAGCAGCTTGCACCCCTGTAACGCGAAAACCTCGGCGTTCGCTACAGCGCACAGAAATTCGATGCAGCCGTGCGCCAGACGGTTGCCGAGCGAGCCGCGAATGACCTCGATCTTCTCGCTGACGACAGGCCGGCCGTCCAGGCTGACCGAGTTGACACAAAGACCTAGGTGCACACCTGTCGCGAAAGCGCGGTGGAAAGGACGGCGCGCAAACCAATCGCCAGCAGGTCAAACCAATGGCGCCCAGGCGTCTGCGCAAGTCTTGGAGTGATGGTAGCGGAGGAGGGACTTGAACCCCCGACACATGGATTATGATTCCACTGCTCTAACCAACTGAGCTACTCCGCCACAGGCGCGCTTGCTATAAAACGGACCGTTCAGGGTCAAGCCCGTATTCTCCTGCGCCACACGCCGCTTGGCGCTTTCTCGGGCGAGGGGAATCGCCCTAGATTACGCCATGCCTGGCCGTCTGTTCCTGACCGCCACGACCCAAGCCGTCGCCGCCCATCTCGGCGCCGATCCCGTTGGGTTGCCGCCCACGGCGCCGCGCCACAACATCGCTCCGGGGCAAGAGATTGTGGTGTGCACGCCAGACCGCAAACTGCAACACATGCGCTGGGGCATAATCCCCGTGGGCCGCGTAAACGCACGCGGCCGCCCGGTGATGGAGACCATAATCAATGCGCGGTCCGAAACGGTATTCGCCAAATCCGCCTTCGAGGGCGTCAAGCGTTGCCTGGTGCCCGCCGACGGCTGGTACGAATGGACGGGTGAGCGCCGTCGCAAAACCGCTTGGCGGATCAAAGCGAAGTCCGGCACCCCGTTAGTCTTCGCTGCAATCTACGACATTTGGCACGGGCCCGGTGGCATCGAGGTGCCGCAGGTCGCCGCCGTGACCTGCGAGCCCTCTGCGGATGTGCGCGACATCCACCACCGCATGGGCGTTCTACTCGACCCGCCGCAATTCGACACCTGGCTCGGAGAAGACGAGGCGGAGGCTGCAGCTCTGATGCGGCCTTACGCCGACGGCGCGCTCGAAGTCGAAGAGGCCACCGGAGTGGACTGGTCAGGCCCCTGACAACTCATCGCGCGTCCCATTGCGAACCGATGACGCACAGGGGTTACCGAGGCTGCATCGCGGCCCTCGCGGCGACGGTCGACGAAGACACGCCGGACACCGCAGAAATAGCGGCCCGTGGGTCTGCATCGCTCCTTCGCGGCCCCGGCGGCGTGACTTGAGGGCGCAGAAGAAACCGGCGCGGTTGACGCCGTCGCCCCCCGCTGTCTTGATCCGACCCACGCGATTTGAATCGCCAAAGCTATCCCAAACGACGCATGAAAAACTCAATCCGTTTTCCGCATTTGCTGAAGTCCGAATTACTCGCCGACCTGCCGGACGACTTCCGGGTCCGGTTCCTCGACGCCTGTTCGGTTCGGCTCTACGACGAGCCGGAGGAGATTCTGGCCCAAGGTGCATCGGTGCATGGCATGTTCGTCATCGCCCATGGCTCGGTCGAAATCACCTGCGTCAGCCCGGATGGCCAGACCGCCATGATTCATCTGGCCCGCCAGGGTGAGATCTTTGGCGAGATCGAGACCCTGTCGGAAAATGTCGCGGCCGCAACGTGCACGGCGACACCGAAGACCACCGTACTGTTCTGCGCCCAGGCGCTGCTATACGACGCCGTGCGCGCGCCGGCGTTCCTACGCAATATCACGCGGGTCTTCTACGACCGAATGGCGCGGGACAACGCCACCAAGTTCGTCGACCAGTTCTACCCCGTCGACCAGCGTTTGCGCACATACCTCCACCGGCTCAGCGCCGACAAACCCGAAATCAGCAAGACCCAGGCCGACCTTGCCGGTCTTCTGGGCTGCGCCAGGCAGACCCTCAACCGTGAACTCGGCCGGCTGCGGGAGGATCGGATCATCGAGATCGAAAAGGGCAAGATACGGGTCCTGGATCGGGACGCTCTGGTGCCAGCGGTTGAGAACGGGTTGCCCCCCGACCGGGTGAATTAGGGCGACGTTGCCCACGCCGGGCACGGTGTCGCTTGACTTGGCGTGATGCCGTCCTTTGGAGATGCAAGCCGCTTCGAAGCGGCTATGATGCGCATTTCGAAACGCATTGCTCAACGCCCTGCGAATGACCTTACCCGCCTCGTGACCAATGTCCGCTCAAGTCCAAGACCCAACACCCGACGTCATCCAGATGGATCCACCAACATTCCATCGACGTCGTGCTTCGCGGTAAAGGGCCGCCTATGCCGCCTGAAGGCCCGCCACCACCCCGCGCAATTCGGCCAAGCCCCTTAGGCGGCCGACCAACGGATAGCCGGGATGCGCACCACGCCCTAAATCAGGCCCTATTTCGTGCCCGTGGTCGGGCCGGAACGGGACATCCGCATCTTCGCGACCCTCGTCCCGCCGCCGTGCCTCTTCGGCCAGCAGAACCCGTAACAAGGCCACCATATCGGTATCGCCGTCCAAATGATCGGCCTCTTGGAACGATCCATCGGGCTCTTTCGCGACGTTGCGCAGATGCGCGAAATGAATGCGGTCGGCGAACCGTTCGGCAATCGCAACGACATCGTTATCGGGATGCGCCCCCAACGACCCGCTGCACAGCGTCAGGCCATTCGCAACGTTCGCCTCGGACTGCAGAATGAAGTCGATATCATCGGCATCCGACACGATCCGCGGAAGCCCCAGGATGTCCCGCGGCGGATCATCGGGATGCACACACAGTCGGATCCCCAACTCGGCCGCCGTCGGGACCACCTCGGCCAGGAACCGCGCGTAATTCGAACGCAGGTCGTCGTGCCCGATGCCGGCATACCGCGCCAGTGTCTCGCGCAGGGCCGCGACCGAGTATCGGTCGAAGGCCCCCGGCAGGCCTGCCATGATCGACGCCAGCAGCGCCTCGCGGGCCACCGCATCGGACGCCGCAATCCACGCCCCCGCCTGCGCCACGACCTCGGCCGGATAATCGGCCTCTGCCTCTTGGCGGCCCAACATATGCAGCTCGAATGCCGCCATCCGCACCGCGTCGAAGCGCAGCGCCGTGCCTCCACCCCGCACCGGCGCATCAAGCGTCGTGCGCGTCCAATCCAGAACCGGCATGAAATTGTAGCAGACCACCCCAATGCCGCAGGTCGAGAGGTTGGCCAGGGACTGCCGGTAATTCGCAAACAGCCGATCCAGGTCGCCCGACCCTCGCTTGATGTCGTCATGCACCGGCAGGCTTTCGACAACGTTCCACTGCAGCCCCAGCCCGGCGCGGCCAATCATCGCCTGCCGTTCCGTAATGGCGTCGACCGACCACACCTCGCCATAGGGGATGTCGTGCAGGGCGGTAACGACACCAACGGCACCGGTCTGGGCGACCTCCGCCAGCGAGATCTTGTCTACGGGCCCGAACCACCGCCAGCTTTCGATCATGGCATCCCCTCCAGCACCGCCTGCACGCCCTCGCCCGCCAAACGGTCGTAAGCCTCCCGCACTGTGTCCACGACGGCCGTCCGGTTCGGCAGCGTTCGCCCGAACACCACCTCCACCGCCATCACCGCACCAACCGGATCCTTCGATCGAGCCAATTCCTGCAGGCGGTCGGCCAACGGATCGCTCAGGTCATAGGGCGCGCCGTCCTCCGTCACGCCGCCCAAGAACCGGATCCACGCTGCCACGACAAGCGCCAGCCGCTCGAATGGTCGCCCGCCCGCCAGGTTTTCCTCTGTCGCCGCCAGGATCCGCTGCGGCAATTTCTGGGACCCGTCCATCGCGATCTGCATCGTCCGGTGCGCAATCCCCGGATTACGGTACCGTTGCATCAGCGCAGCTGTGTATTCGGCAAGGTCGATGCTCGGGGGCGGCTCCAGGCTCGGCACGATCTCCTCACGCCACAGCCCCTTTACAAACCGCGCGAATCCTTGGTCCGCCACCGCCTCGGCAACCGTTTCCTTTCCCGCAAGCACACCCAAGTAGGCAATCGCCGAATGCGTCCCGTTGAGGCACCGGAGCTTCATCAATTCATAGGGCGCCACCGCGTCGGTCATCACCACGCCCGCCGCTTCGAAGGCCGGGCGGACGTCGTCGACGAACCGGTCCTCGATCACCCATTGCCGGAACGGCTCGTGCACCACCACGGCGGCGTCCCGGAGGCCGGTGCGCCGCTCCACCTCGTCCACATCCGCGACCGTCGCCGCCGGTACGATCCGGTCCACCATCGTCGCGGGAAACCGGCCCTCATGGGCGATCCAGCCGGCAAGCCGCGGGTCCACCTGCTCGGCCAGCCCCAGTACGACGTTACGCAGCACCTCGCCATTGCCCGGCAGGTTGTCGCAGCTGAGGCAAGTGAACGGCCGGAGCCCCGCGTCGCGCCGGCGCCGCAGCGCCGCGACGATCAGGCCCGGCGCCGTCAGAGGCGCGTCCGGCGCCCCGATGTCGTGTACGATTTGCGGGTGGTTGAGGTCGAGCCGCCCAGCCCCCGGGACATGGGCATAGCCCTTTTCGGTCACGGTCAGCGACACCAACGACACCGCCGAATCAGCCATCGCGGCCAGAACCTCGGCACGCTCCTCGCCCAGAAACAGCACCCGGCGCAGCGCCGTGACCCGGCGCAGTTCCGTGCCGTCGGAGCCGCGCTGCAGGCAATGATAGGCGGTGTCCTGCGGCCCAAGCCGGTCCCGCACCGCCGCGCTGCGCAGCGACACCCCGACGACGCCCCAGTCGCCGCCGGCGGCGGCCATCACGTCTTCCAGCCAGGGCACCCCGAAGGCGCGAAAGAACGCCCCGATCCCCAGATGCACCACGCCGATGGCGGGCCTGTCACCGATGTCGTCCGCAGTTTCGGCCATGCGCCACACACCCTCCCGACGCAGCGCAGCCTACGCGCCCAGCGGCCCCGGCGAAAGCGCCACTTTCCCGACCGCCCACGGCCCTGTAAGCCTGAGGGCGTCACGACGGAGGCCCCGATGCTGCCGAACCGCCCGCGCTACGCCGCCCGGCTCAACGCTTTCAAGCTGGGGCTGAGCGCGCCCACGACCGCGGATCTGCTGACCCGCGCCGCCGAAGCCGGGCTGGATGCGGCCGACCTCAACTACCCCGACCATTTTACAGGCCACACGACCCGCGAGCTCGGCGGCCTGCTTGCCGATGCCGGGCTGACGCTGAACGGCCTGGCGATGCGGTACTACACCGATCCCGGTTTCAAGCTAGGCGCCTTCACCCATCCCGACCCCGCTACCCGCCAAGCCGCGCTCGACCTCACCAAGCGTGGCCTCGACGCGCTGGCGGAGATGGGCGGCGGGGTGATGACGCTCTGGCTGGGCCAGGACGGGATCGATTATGCGTTCCAGGGTGACTACCGCGCCATGTGGGACAGCACGATCGCCTGCCTGGACGAGCTCTGTGCCCACTCGCCCAACCTCGACATCGCCATCGAGTACAAGCCGAACGAACCCCGCGCCTTCGCACTGATGCCGGACGTGGCCACGACGCTGCTGGCGATCCGCGAGACCGGGGCGGAGAACCTGGGCGTCACGCTCGATTTCGCCCATGTGCTCTATGCCGACGAAATGCCCGCCCACGCCGCGCATCTTGTCGCGCGGCATTCGAGGCTCCTCGGCGTGCACCTCAACGACGGCTACGGCAAGCGTGACGACGGGCTGATGGTCGGAACAGTGCACCCGATCCAGACGCTGGAGCTTTTGGTCGAACTAACCCGCATCGGCTATGACGGCGTGATCTATTTCGACACGTTTCCGGACCAGGGCGGGCTCGACCCGGTCGACGAGGCCCGCACCAACATCCGCCTGACCGATCGCCTGCGCACCATCGCCGCCGAGCTCGCCGAGAACGACGCCCTCGCCGCCGCCATTGCCCGGCAGGACGCCGCCCGCTCCATGGCGATCGTCGGCGAAGCGCTCTACGGCGCCTGACCGATGCTGCCCGGACGACCCGCCCTCGTGCTTCTTCTCGTTCCAAATACGCAATCCCGCCCGCGCGACCGGGCCCGCCGCCGGATGGGGCGCGCGCCATGACGGCCCGTGTCTTCGTCGTGGGCGCGCTGCATCTCGACGTGATCATCACCGCGCCGCGCCTGCCGCGGATCGACGAGACGCTGATCGGCGACGCCGTCGACTACGCCGTCGGCGGCAAGGGCGGCAATCAGGCCTTGGCCGCCGCGCAGATGGGCGCGGCGGTGTCGATGGCCGGCCGGGTCGGCGCCGACGCGTTCGGCGACCGGCTGCACGCCCGCCTCGCCGCCGCCGGCATCGACCAGAGCCAAGTCCTGACCGACCCCGGCGCCTCCGGAATGTCCGCCGCCATCGTCGACGCGCAAGGCGACTACGGCGCCGTCGTCGTCTCGGGCGCCAACTGCCGGATTCGTGCCGCCGACATCGAGCTGCCCCCGGACACAGGACTCGTGCTGCTGCAGAATGAGATCCCGGCAGAGGTCAACCGCGCCCTCGCCGAGGCCGCCCATGCCCGTGGCATCCCGGTCATGTGGAACGCCGCGCCGCACCGACGCGATACCGACGTTTTACCGACGTTATGCAGATACCTGATTCTGAACCGGGTCGAGGCCGCGGACATGTCCGGCGAACCAGACCCGCAGCGTGCCGCCGGGGCGCTGCACGAAGCCGGTTTTGCGTCGGTCATCGTCACCCTGGGCGCCGCCGGGCTTGTGTTCTGCGACGGCGGCCAACGCACTGAATTTCCTGCACTTCCAGTCGAACCGGTCTCGTCTCACGGGGCCGGCGACATGTTCTGCGGCGCGTTGGCCGCCCGGCTGGTCCGGGGCGCCCCGCTCATCGACGCGCTCCACTTCGCGCAGGCCGCCGCGGCCCTGCACGTCGCCACGCCGCCTGCGCAACGCCCTGAAATCACGCCGGAAAAAGCCGCAGCCTTGGCTCAGAGCCGGTAGAACTCCGCCGCCGTACCGCCGAACACCCGCGCCTTCTCGGCCGCGGTGAGGCCGTCGGTCAGTTCCATCGCCACCTCGCGCCAGCGGTCGTAGCTGGCCTGCAACTGGCAGACCGGCCAGTCCGACCCCCACATGATCCGCTCCGCCCCGAAGCAGCTAAATACATGATCTGCATAGGGTTTCAGATCTTCGACCGTCCAGCCGTCGGCCGCCTCCGTCACCAGGCCGGAGAATTTCAGACAGGCGTTGGTGTCCTTCGCCAAGGCTGCGATCCCCGGCGCCCAGTCGTCGAAAGCCCGGTCGCGGATCTGCGGCTTCATGCAATGGTCGATGACGGTCCGCATCTCGGGATACCGCGTTAGAATCGCATGGAAATTCGCCAGGTGCCGGGGGAATCCCAAGGCGTCGAAGGTCAGGTCCAGCTCGATCAGCGCCCGGTAGCCCCACTGCACGTCGTCGCGCAGCATCCAGTCGTCGTCCGGGATGTCCTGGATCATCGGCCGTACCCCGCGGAACTTGGGATGCCGCGCCAGGCGCTCCAGGTGCTTGCGGTCCTCCGGGCGCTCGAAATCGACCCAGCCGACGACCCCGGCAACGCTGTCGGTCACATCGGCGATGCCCAGCATGTACTCGGTCTCGGTCACCGTGTCGGCCGCCTGCACCAGGACCGTGCGTTCAATGCCGTGGCGGTTCAGGATCGGCTCCAAGTCCTTGGGCCCATAGGGTTTTGCCAGGATCGGATGGTCCGGCGGCATCCAGAAATAGTCGCCGCGGGCGGGGTTCCAATAGTGCTGATGTGCGTCGATCATGCTTGCCTCCCTGAGCCGTCCGCAAGGCGCCGCGGGCCGGTTTCGCGGCGCCCCGTCACCCCACCGGCGCCTCCGCGCGCATCAGCCCGGCGTCCTTCAGCTCGGCCCAAACCTCGCCCGGGATCGCCGTCCGCGAGGCCACCAGGTTCGAGTCCATCTCGGCGACGCCCTGCCCGCCGGGGATGTTCGCCACCACGCAAGGGTGCCGCAGCGGGAACTGAAACGCAGCATCCACCAGCCGCACGCCGTGCCGTTCCACGATCTCCTGGATCTGCCGCACACGCTCCAGGATCTCGGGCGGCGCCGGCTCGTACTGAAAGTAGGCCCCTTCCACCGGTCCGGTCGCTAGGATCCCCGAATTGTAGGCCCCGCCGATCACGATCCCGACCCCGCGCGCCTCGCAGAGTGGCAGGAACGATTGCAGCGCCTCCTGCTCGAGCAGCGTGTAGCGCCCCGCCAACAGGAAGATGTCGAAATCGCCGCGCTTGGTCAGTTGCTGCGCCACCTCCCACTCGTTCACGCCGGCGCCGAAGCCCTTGATCACGCCCTCTTTCCGCATCTTTTCCAGCGCATGGTAGCCGCCGGCCATCAGCTCATCGACCTTGGCCAGCACATTGGCCCGGCTGCCCTGGTTCGGCACATCGATGTCGTGCACGAACAGCAGATCGACGCGGTCGACGCCCAACCGCTCCAGCGAAAACTCCAAGGACCGCATCACGCCATCGTAGGAATAGTCGTACTCTTCGCGCCGGTTCGGCACGTCGAACCACTTGCCGACCCCGTCGCGGTCGTCGGGCGCACACGCATGCAGGATCCGCCCGACCTTGGTCGACAGCACGTAGTCGTCCCGCGGCTTGTCGCGCAGAAACCAGTTGAGCCGGGTCTCGGCCAGCCCGAAGCCGTAAAGCGGTGCGGAGTCGTAGTACCGCACGCCCGCGTCCCAGGCCCGTTCCATCACCGCATGCGCCTCGTCGTCGGAAATCGCCCGGTAGAGGTTGCCGAGCGGCGCCGTGCCCAGCCCCAGTTCGGTGAAGGTCAGCCCGCCATTGCCCAGGCGGTCCCAGTGACGGGTCTTGAGTGCCATCGCTCCCTCCCAAATCCGGCGCGCGGGGTCAGCCTAATATGTTTTGGCGCATCCCGAAATCCCCGCTAACCTGATCCAAGGGGGGACCGGCATGGGCAAGTTCCAGCACATCTTCGGGCAGACGAAACCGGTGATCGGGATGGTGCACCTGGCCGCGATGCCTGGTGCGCCGCTCTTCGATGCGGCGGGCGGGATCGACGCCATGCTCGCCGCCGCCCACGCCGATCTGGCGGCGCTCCAGGACGCGGGCTTCGATGCGGTGATGTTCGGCAACGAAAACGACCGGCCCTACGAGTTTGCCGCCGATCCTGCCACCACGGCCACCATGGCTTTCGTGATCGGCCGGCTGAAACCGCAGATCGTCGTGCCCTTCGGGGTCAACGTGCTCTGGGACCCGACGTCGACCATCGCGCTTGCCGCCGCCACCGGGGCCCAGTTCGCGCGCGAGATATTCACCGGCACCTATGCCTCGGACATGGGGCCGTGGACCCCCGATGCCGGCAAGGCGATGCGCTATCGCGATCGGCTGGGGCGCGCCGATCTGGCGATGCTATACAACGTCTCCGCCGAGTTCGCCGACAGCCTCGACCACCGCCCGCTGCCGGACCGCGCCCGGTCTGCCGTGTTCTCGTCGATCCCCGACGCGGTGCTGGTCTCGGGCCAGATCACCGGCGAGGCGGCCGCGCTGTCCGACCTCGCGGCGGTCAAGCAAGTCCTGCCTGAGATGCCCGTTCTGGCCAATACCGGGGTCAAACACGCCACCGTGGCGGAGGTACTCGGCATCGCCGACGGCTGCATCGTCGGCTCTTCGCTGAAGGTCGACGGCGACACCTGGAACCCCGTCGACCCCGACCGCGCCGCCGATTTCATGGCCCGCGCCAAAGCCGCTCGATCTCCCTGAATGCGGGGACGCAGACGCACCATGAGGAGCTCCGCTTCGGAGCCGCCCTCGCCTGAGATCCGGCGGACGGGGAACTGGACGGCGATCAAGAGGAATCGCGGAGGGTCCGCGCCGCAGGCGTGGAAACCGCTATTGCTCTTGAACGGTGGCCAGGGCCCTGTCAGACGCGGCTCAGGTGTGGGTGGGTCCGAAGCGGGTTCCGCTTTGGTGAGCCCGAGCCCCGTCAACCTCCGACCACAAATCCCAACGCACAAATCCCGCTCCTTTGGGGGCGCGGGGTGGGCGGGTGGGAGCGCCCCCAAGGGCGCGGCCCCCACACAACCAACCGGAAACCCGTAATGCCCTACACCCTCGGCCTCGACATTGGCACCTTTGAATCCAAGGGCGTGCTCGTTGATCACACCGGTCAGGTCGCCGCCATGGCCACTGCGCCGCACGAGATGCTGGTGCCGCAGCCCGGCTGGGCCGAGCACCGCCCCGACGAGGACTGGTGGGGCGACTTCGTCCGGATCACCCAAGAGCTCCTCACCGAGACCCAAATCGATCCCGCCGAGATCAGGTGCGTCGCCGCCTCCGCCATCGGCCCCTGCATGCTGCCCGTCGACGCTGAGGGTGCTGCGCTGATGAACGGCGTGCTCTACGGTGTCGACACCCGCGCGAGCGCAGAGATCGACGAGCTCAACCGGCAGATCGGCGAAGACACGATCCTCGACCGCTGCGGCAACGCCCTCACAAGCCAGGCCGTCGGCCCCAAGATCCTCTGGCTCAAGCACAACCGCCCCGACCTCTACTCACAGACCGCCAAGGTGCTCACCTCCACCAGCTACCTCACCTGGAAGCTCACCGGCCACTACGTCATCGACCACTACACCGCGGCCAATTTCGCCCCGCTCTACGACGTCGACAGCCTCAACTGGACCGCAGCGCTGGCCCCCGACATAATTGACCTCGGCAAGCTCCCCGACCTGATGTGGTCCACCGACATCGCGGGACACATCCACGCCCAAGCCGCCGCTGAAACCGGCCTCGCCGAGGGCACGCCGGTCACCAGCGGCACCATCGACGCGGCGGCCGAGGCCGTCAGCGTGGGCGTCCGGCAGACCGGCGACATGATGATGATGTACGGCTCGACCATCTTCACCATCACCCTGACCGACACCCGTGTCCGCGACCCCCGCCTCTGGTACGCCCCCTGGCTGTTTAAAGGCCAGCACGCCTCGATGGCCGGCCTCGCCACCTCCGGCACGCTCACGCATTGGTTCCGCGACCACTTCGCGCGCGAGCTGCCCCGAGACGAGGCCTTCGCCACCCTCGCCGCCGAGGCCGCCGAAAGCCCGCCGGGCGCGCGTGGCCTGTTGTTCCTGCCCTATTTCTCGGGCGAGCGCACGCCGATCCACGACCCCCGGGCCAAGGGCGCGTTTTTCGGCCTCAACCTCACCCACAGCCGCGGCGACCTCTACCGCGCGCTGATCGAGGGCATCGCCTGCGGCACGACCCATGTGGTCGAAACCTATGCCGAGGCCGGCCAGCGCCCGCAGCGCCTGCTCGCCGTCGGCGGCGGCACCAAGAACCGGCTCTGGCTGCAGGCCACCTCGGACATCTCCGGCCTCGACCAGATCGTGTGCGAAAAGACCACCGGCGCCAGCTACGGCAACGCTTTCCTCGCCGCCCTGGCCATCGGTGCCGTGGAACCTGGCGACATCGCTGCGTGGAACCCGGTGGCCGAGGAGATCCCGGCCGTGCCAAACGCCGCTTACGACAAGCAATACCAACTTTTCCGCCGCCTCTACGAGCAGACCAAGGACATCGCCCACGCGCTATGAAGGATGCTTACCGCACCGCCTGCGCCGAGCTCGCCGCCATCGCCGACCGCCTCGACGAGCCCGGCATCGAAGCCGCTTGCCAGCATATCGCCACCGCCGGCAAGATCGTGCTTTACGGCTGCGGCCGCGAGGGGCTGATGATCCAGGGCTTCACCATGCGCCTCAACCACCTCGGCCTCGACGCCACCATGCAGGGCGCCATGTCCACCCCGCCGCTCGGCCCCGGTGACCTCTTCCTCACCACCGCCGGTCCCGGAGGGCTCGCCACCGTGACCGCGCTGATGCGCACCGCGAAAGACGCCGGCGCGAAGCGGCTCTTCTTCACCGCCCAGCCCGCCACCGCCAGCGCCGATCTCGCCGACCATATCCTAACGGTTCCGGCGCAAACCATGGCCACCGACAGAACCGCACCCTCCAGCACCTTGCCGATGGGCTCACTCTATGAAGGCGCGCTCTTCATCCTATTCGAAGTCATGGTCGCCCGCCTCGCCACTATGCTCGGCGAAACCCCAGAAACGATGCGCGCCCGCCATACCAACATGGAATAGGCCCTTCATCTCTTTCCAAATACGCCAGGGGGGGTGTTGGGGGGACGGCGTCCCCCCTGGTCGGCGCGCCGAAGGCGCGGCGAATTCATTTCACCGCTCCCGAGGCCATGCCCTTGATGATATAGCGCTCCAGCACGATGCCGATCACGATCAAGGGAATGATCGCGCTGGCCGACAGAGCGGCCATCGACCACCAGTTGATGCCCTGGCTTCCGGTCTGCGAGGCCACCATCACCGGCAACGTCTTCGCATCCGCCCCGGTCAAGAGCGCGGCGAAGAAGTACTCGTTCCAGGTCAGGACCAGCGACAGGATGAACGCCGCCACCATGCCCGGCAGCGCGATCGGCAGGATGATCGTCAGAAACGCCCCCCAGATCGACAACCCATCCACCAGCGCCGCCTCTTCTAGCTCCACCGGGATCGAACGGAACTGGTCCTGCATGATCCAGATCACGATCGGCAGCACCGTCAGTGTATAGAGCAAGATCAATCCGATCCGTGTGTCCAACAGCGCCAGCTCCTTGTAGAGTACCAGGAACGGCAGCGCCAAAACCACCGGCGGCAGGATCAGCTGGCTGAGGAAGAAGAACGAGATGTCGGGGTTCCGCATGAACCCGAACCGGTAGCGGAACCGCGACAATCCATAAGCCGCCATCGACCCCAAAATCACCGCCAGGGCGCTGGAACACAGCGCCGTCACCGCCGAATTCATGAACCGCTTCAGGAACTCCGCCCGCACGGTGCTCTCGGTCCCGATGGTGTCCGGCGACAGCCCCAGCGACTTCCAGCCCCGCCATTGCGGCGTGTAGTCGACGAATGGGATCATATTGCCCTGCATCACGTCGGGCGCCAGCTTGAACGACGTGGTGAAGGTCCAGTAGATCGGAAACAGGCAGACGATCGTCCAAAAGACCAGGATGCCATAGATCACCACGCGGCCGGTGAACCAGCGCGCCCTATGCGCCAGATCCTGCTCGCTGTCGTGGAAGATCTGCTGCGCCACGTCAGTACCTCGGGTTCATCCAGCGGTCGACCGCCTTCATGAACACCGTTATCGCGATCACGATCAGCACCAGGTAGACGATGGCCAAGAGCGTGCCGTAGCCCACATTCGACCGGTCCCGGTATTCGCGGAAGATGAACGAGGTGACCGAATCCGTCGCGCCCCCCGGCCCCCCCGCCGTCACGTTGATAATGATGTCGGCAAGCTTCAGCTTAAAGATGATGCGGATCAGGATCGCCGTGATCGACACCGGCAGCATCAACGGAAAGGTCACCTCCCAGAACGACCGCCACTTGCCCGCGCCGTCGACCTCCGCTGCCTCGTTCAGCTCGCGCGGGATCGCCTGCAACCCCGCCAGCAACATGATCATCATGAACGGAATGAAGGTCCACGCGTCCATCGCCATGATCATGAATCGCGCCACCTCCGGCGAGCCGAAAAACGACGGGTTGTCCCAGCCCAACTCCCGCGCCAGCCGTGCCAGGGGGCCGAACCGGATCTCCATCATCGACTTGCCGACCATCCACGACACCGCCACCGGCGACAGCATCAGCGGCATCAAGAAGGCGACGCGAAAGAACTTCCGCGCCCGGATTTCGCTCGCCAGGATCAGCGCCAGGCCAAAGGCGATGGCGTATTCCACCAGGATGGCCAGAGTGTAATACACCATGTTTTTCAGGGCGTTCCAATAAAACGGATCACCCCACATCTGGCGTATGTTATCCCAGCCGTTGAACTTCCTCCCGTCAGGGCTCGACAGGTTCCAGTCAGAAAACGCAATGCCCAAGGCGAAGATCAGCGGAAAGATCACCATCGCGATCACGAACAACACGGCCGGCAGCACGAACAGCGTACGCTTACCCTGCTCGCCCCGCTGCACCACCTGCGCCAGGCCCAGGCAGATGCCGAAGAACAGATAGGCGTAAAGGACCGGCCGCCAGTTCTCGGCCTCGATCCCAAGCGTCCCCTGCTTGGCCATCCAGACCACCAGGAAACTGATCGCCACGATGCCGGCCGATCCCCAGACCAGCAGCCGCCCCAACGCCGCCCGGCGCGGCGTAATCTCGTCGTCGGTCACGACATGCAGCAGGTCGCCTTCCTCGGCCATGGCCGGGATGTTAGCGCTCGCCCCAAGGCCTGTGAAGCCGCTTCCGCGCCCGGCGACACACCGCGGTGTCTTTGCTATGCTCACCTGAGGGAACCGGAAGACACCCATGGACACCGCCCACCAGTCTCACCTGGCACAAACCTTCGCCCGCGACGGCTATGCCTTCCCGATCGACGTCATGACGGCCGCGGACGCCGCCGCATTCCACACCCGCATCGAGGCGCTGGAATCCGGCCCCATCGGCCGCGGCCCCGAGGCGCAAAGGCTCTACCGTTTCAAGCCGCACCTGATCTTCGCCTGGGCCGCCGAGCTCGTCCGCCACCCCAAGGTCCTCGATGCCGTCGCCGAGATCATCGGCCCCGACATCATGGTCTGGGCCGCGGGTCTCTTCATCAAGGAACCCCACGACCCGACGCCGATCAAATGGCACCAAGACGGCTATCACATGGACCTCTCCGACAATTCCCGTGCGCTCCGCGCCTGGGTTGCGCTCACCGAGACCACCGCCGCCAACGGCACCATGCATGTCATTGAGGGCTCGCATCACGCGGGCTTCGTCCCGCATGCCGAGGACGACTATGCCCGCCATCTCGCCCTCCGCGGCGAACACATCGAAGACCCGGATGGCGCTGGAACCGCCGTCCCCGTCACCCTGCAACCGGGGCAAATGTCGCTCCACCACGTCCGCACCATCCACGGCTCGCCAGGCAACACCACCGGGACCCGCCGCATGACGCTCGCCATCACCTACTTGCCGCCCGGCATCCGCCCCCGCTCTGGCCGCGACACGGCCACTCTGGTGCGCGGGCGGGACCGCCATGGCCACTGGCTCCCGGAACCCGCGCATCCGAGTGAAGACTACGACCTCGCCTGTACCGAGGCTCACCGCGCCTCGATGCAGATCCGTCTCGCCGCCTACCACGGCGCCGCCATGCCGCATCCCTGACCCACCGTCACGAAACCTTTCCTTGCCCCAAACCCTTCTTCTCGTCTCAAATACGCTCAGGGGAGCGCGAGGGGGCGTTCGTCGGGTTTTCGCGGCCCCGATGGGGCCACGGTCCCTCCTCACCCCCTCGCCCCGGGCGACGCGCGAAGCGCGGCGCAATATCTGCCGAAGGAATTACACATGCACATTCTACTCACCGCCTTGCTGCTCGCCGCCGCCCCGGCCTTCGCTCAAGGCCCCTTCGCCAGCTTCGACCGCGCCTCAGGGCCGATCCTGAACGACCCCCACGACCTCGCCATCGGCCCCGACGGCCGGCTCTACGTCGCCGACAAGCTGAACCACCGCATCGCGATCCTCGACCCGGACACGCTCGAGCTCATCGAAACGCTCAGCGAAGGCGCCCTGCCGAACGTGCGCGACGTCTCCTTCGGCCCCGACGGCAAGCTCTACGCCGCGGTCTCCGGCGCCAGCACCGTCGCCGTCTACTGGTTCCAGGACGGCAAGCCCGCGCTCGAATACGCGCTCGGCCGCTTCCCCAACACCGAAGGCGCGCTCGCGCATTCCAACGGCCGGCTCTACGTCATGGCCTCGGCCACCGGCCAGCTTGTCGCGATGAAGAACGGCGAATTCGTTACTGCCGTGCAAGGCATGCCCGGTGCCCATGATGTCGCCGAAGCCCCCGACGGCACGATCTGGGTCGCCAACAACTTTGCCCGTCAACTCGTCCAATTCGATCAGGACCTGAACCTGCTGCGCACCCTCGACGACCCGAAATACGGATTTATCGGCCCGCGGTATCTCGATTTCGACGAATTCGGCCGCATCGTTGTCGCCGACCAAGAGGGGCACCGCGTGCTGATGATCGACCCGTTGACCGGTGACCTGATCGGCATCCTCGGCGACGGCTCCGCCGGAGAGGGGCCGGGCAAGTTCGACGACCCCGAAGGCGTCGCCGTGCACGGCAACACCTTCTTCTTCTCCGACAGCGACAATAATCGGGTCGTACGGTACGTCGTGGTCACCAACTGACCGAGGCGACAGGGCTTCGGAATTATGTTAAGCTTGGTGGATTATGACCCATCTGGTTTTCAAGCACCGCTTCGACATCAAGGACGAAGATGAGGACCTGACCGAACCCTCCGGTCTGGCGCTCGCCCAGGACAGCCCCGGCTACTGGACCGTCAGCGACAACGCCAAACGCATCTTTAGGCTCGACGCCGCCGGCCAGGTGCTGCGCAGTATCAAGGCGCCCAAGAAGAACCTCGAAGGTATCGCGGCGACCCCTGACGGCCGTCTGATGTCCGTCCGCGAAGACCCGCCGCAAATCCTGGTCATCGACCCGGTGACCGAAGCGATCCAACGCGTCAAGCTCAAGGACATGGCCGGCTGGACCCATGCTCTGGCGCAAGCCTTCGCGGCGGCCGACAACAATGGGCTCGAAGGCATCACCGTCTGTCCCGACGGCCGCGTTCTGGTGGTCAAAGAGGGCAAGCCCGGCCTCTTGATCGAGATCAGCGGCGATCTGGCGGCGATCGAGGACGTCACCGAGCTGACCGCGGAGCAGGGCTTCGAAGGCTGCGACCCCGATACCAAGGCCGACTTCTCGGGTCTGAGCTGGAACCAGGACAAAGAGGCCGTCTGGATCGTCAGCGACAAGCTCCAGCGCGCGTTTCTGTTCGGGCTGGGCGACCACAAGGTGCAGGCCAGCCTCAAGCTCGGCTACCAGAAAGGCGGCAAGACGAAGGTGATCGAAAAGGCCGAAGGCATCGCCTACGAGCCCGGCGAACCGCCCCGCCTGCACATCGTCAGCGACAAGAAGGCCGAGCTCTACGTCTTCGAATTGGTCGGCGGATAGAGCGCGGACCCGGCCGATCGCCGCCCGGGACCGATACAACTATGTCGAGGCCGGCTGCCCGTCAGCGACCCGCGGGCCTTAGGCGTCCGCCTTCTGCAGCACCTTGTTGCCCAGGACCTCGGCGATTTGCACGGCGTTCAGCGCAGCGCCCTTCCTCAGGTTGTCGCTGACGACCCAGAGGTTCAGGCCGTTCTCGACCGTGGGGTCCTGGCGGATGCGGCTGATGAAGGTGGCGTAGTCGCCGACGCATTCGACCGGCGTGACGTAGCCGCCGTCCTCGCGCTTATCGACGACCATGACGCCCGGGGCCTGGCGCAGGATGTCACGGGCCTCGTCCTCGTCGAGGAACTCCTCGAACTCGATGTTCACCGCCTCGGAATGCCCGACGAAGACCGGCACACGGACGCAGGTCGCCGTCACCTTGATCGCCGGATCGACGATCTTCTTGGTCTCGGCGACCATCTTCCATTCTTCCTTGGTTGAGCCGTCTTCCATGAAGACGTCGATCTGAGGAATCAGGTTGAAGGCAATCTGCTTTTGGAACTTGACCGGCGCCACCTCGTCGGTGGGGTTGTAGATCGCTTTGGTCTGGTCCCAGAGCTCGTCCATGCCCGCCTTGCCCGCGCCGGAGGCGGATTGGTAGGTTGAGACGACGACGCGCTTGATCTTCGCGCGGTCGTGCAGGGGTTTGAGCGCCACGACCATCTGCGCGGTGGAACAATTGGGGTTGGCGATGATGTTTTTCTGGCGGAAGCCGTGGATCGCGTCGGCGTTGACTTCCGGCACGATCAGCGGGACCTGCGGGTCGTAGCGGTAGAGCGACGAGTTGTCGATCACGATGCAGCCGGCCTTTGCCGCCTTGGGGCCGTAGGTCTTGGTCGCCGCGGCGCCGATGGCGAAAAGCGCGATGTCCCAGCCGGAGAAGTCGAAGCTGTCGAGGTCCTTGGTCTTGACGGTCGTGTCGCCGAAGCTGCATTCGGTGCCGATCGACTTGCGGCTGGCCAGCGCCGCGATCTCGTCGACGGGGAACTGGCGCTCGGCCAGGATGTTCAGCATTTCGCGGCCCACGCTACCTGTGGCGCCGGCGACGACGACTCTGTAGCCCATTTTTGGGGTCTCCTTTTCGCGGTCTGCGCCTGATAGCGTAAGGCTGGGACTTGGGGAAGAATTTTCTTGCCGCGCTGCGGCAATTCGGAGGGTTTGCGCATGGCGAGGCCGCTGGCGGGTGTGCGGGTGCTGGATCTGACCAATGTGCTGGCGGGGCCGTTCTGCTGCCACCAGCTGGCGCATCTGGGCGCCGAGGTGATCAAGGTCGAGGCGCCGGGGCGCGGGGACCTGGCGCGGCAGCTGGGGATGGACGAGGCGCTGTCGGAGCGGCTAATGGGAATCTCGTTTCTGGCGCCGAACCCGGGGAAGCGGTCAGTCACGCTGAATCTGAAGGCCGCGGCTGGAAAGGACTTGCTGAAGCGGCTGGTCGAAGGCGCGGACGTGCTGGTCGAGAACTTCCGGCCGGGGGTGATGGACCGGCTGGGGCTCGGTCCCGAGGTCCTGCGAGGCGTGAACCCGGCGCTGATCTACTGCGCGATTTCGGGCTTCGGGCAGGACGGGCCCTTGCGCGACCGGCCGGCCTACGACCAGATCATCCAAGGCATGGCCGGAGCGATGGCGATCACCGGGGACGCCGGCGCGGCGCCGTTGCGGGCGGGCTGGCCGGTGGCCGATACGGTAGGCGGTCTGACCGCGGCGATGGCGGTCTGCGCGGCGCTCAACGCCGAAAGGCGGGGCGCTTTCATCGACGTCTCGATGCTCGATTCGCTTCTGGCAACGATGGGCTGGGCGGTGTCGAACCTCTTGGTCGGCGGCGTCGCACCGGTGCCGGCGGGCAACGAAAACCTGACCTCGGCGCCGTCGGCCGCCTACGCCTGCGCCGACGGACCGCTCAACATCGCGGCGAACAAGCAGGAGCAGTGGGAGGCGCTGGCCCGGCATCTGGGTCTACAGGCGTTGCTCGACGACCCACGGTTCCGGACCCGCGCCGATCGCAAAGCGCATCGCACGGCGCTCAATGCCACGATCGAAGCGGTGCTGCGAACCCGGCCCGCGGCGGAGTGGGAGGCAGAGTTGAACGCGCTCGGCGTGCCGGCGGGGCGGGTGTTGAGCGTGCGCGAGGCGCTGGATCAGCCGCAATTCCGCCAGCGGGATCAGATCGCGGAATACGAGCTGGACGGCGGGCGGCGGGTCGAAGTGCTGCGCACCGGGGTGAAGATGGACGGCGCGGCGTTGACGGTCGAGGACGGTCCGCCGGAACTTGGGGCGGATACCGCGGCGATCTTAGGTGAGTTGGGTCTGAATGGCGACGACATTGCCGATTTGCGGGCGAAGGGCGTGGTGTGAGGGGTGTCGGATCGCTCTGCGATCCGATCCGCTGGGGGAGCACTGCTCCCCCAGACCCCCTCGAGATATTTTTTGCCAGATGAAGGGGCCGGGTTGGGCTTCGTGGACGGGGGGTGAGCCGGTGAGTGACGTGGCGGATTGGTGGCGGACGGCAATCATCGACATGGCGCCTGGGCGGATTGCGATCCGGGGGCGGCCAATCGAAGACCTGATCGGGACGGTGGGCTTTGCCCAGATGATCTGGCTGATGCTGCGCGGCGAGATGCCGACCGACGGCCAGGCGCGGCTCTTGGAGCACGCGTTGGTGGCGGCGGTGGATCACGGGCCGCAAGCGCCTTCGATCGCTACGGCGCGGATGGCGGTGACCTGTGGCGCGGCGCTGAACCAGGCGATGGCGTCAGCGGTCAACATGCTCGATGACATCCATGGCGGGGCCGGCGAACAGGCGGTGGAGCTATATCACCGCATCGAGGCCAGCGGCGATTTGGCCGGCGAGGTGGCGCTTTGGCGCGAGACGAGGGGCCGCTACCTGCCGGGCTTCGGGCACCGGTTTCACACCCCCGTCGATCCGCGCGCGCCGCGGCTGATGGCGCTGGTGCGCGAGGCAGCGGCGGCGGGGGTCTGCTCGGGGCGTTTCGCGGCAATCGCCGAGGCGGTGGAGCGGTTTCTCGGCGAGGCGGCGGGCAAGCCGGTGCCAATGAATATCGACGGAGCGACTGCGGTAATCTATGCCGAGCTGGGGTTTGCGCCGCCGCTGGCGCGCGGGCTTTTCTGCCTCAGCCGGTCGGTCGGCATCCTGGCCCATGCCTGGGAGCAGATGGGCCAGGGCGGGCGCAACAAGGGGCCGACGCCGCCGGGCTACCGCTGGACCTATGACGGGCCTGAGACATGAACGCGCCGGCCTGCCACCGGCTAATCCTCTACACCAGGCGCATCGACGAGATGATCGCGTTCTACGGCGCGCATTTCGGGTACCGGCCTGTCTCCGCGCCTGGCGACCGGATCGTCGAGTTGCTGCCGCCAGGCGATGGCCTCCGCCTGATGCTGCACCCCGCCGGCAAGGGGCAGCGCGAAGGCCAGGCGCTTGTCAAGCTGGTTTTCGACGTCGCGGACGTGCCGGCGCGGCGCGCCGCGCTGCTGGCGGCGGGGCTCGAAGTGGGGCCGGTGCATGACGGCGGCGGGTATCAATTCGCCAATCTGAAGGACCCGTCGAAGAACCCGGTGTCGATATCGAGCCGCGCGTTCCGCGCTCCGGGAGGCGGGCCGGGCTGACACGCTGCACACTGGACAGGCCGCGGCGTTTCGTGCAAGCGTCTGCACCGCACGCCCGCGCCAAAAGCGGTGCGGCAACGAGACTTGGGAGGACATCCATGACCAAAACGCTTCGTGCGCTGAGCCTCAGCGCAGTCTTGATCGGTGCCGCAGGGGCGGTGTCGGCGGCCGAGTGCATTGCGCCGGCCAACCCCGGCGGCGGCTGGGATTTCACCTGCCGGCAGATCGGCAAGATCCTGTACGACATCGGCCAGGTCGATGAGCCGGTGCAGGTCACCAACATGGCCGGTGGCGGCGGCGGGCTGGCGTTCTCGTCGGTCGTGAACGAGCGCGGCGACGACGCCGATCTGATCGTGGCGGCGAGCCAAGCGACCGCAACCCGCCTGGCGCAGAACGCCTATGGCGGCGCGACCGCCGATCAGGTGCGGTTCGTGGGCGCGATCGGCGCCGATCCCGGCGTGATTGTGGTGGCGGCCGACAGCCCAATGCAGTCGCTGGGTGACATGATCGACGCGATCAAGGCGGATCCCGGTTCGGTTGCGTTCGGTGGCGGCTCTGCCGTGGGTGGCTTTGACCATCTGAAGGTGCTGCAGGTTCTGAAGGCCGGCGGCTTCGACGACATCACCGCGGTGAAATACATCGGCCTCGACGGCGGCGCCGATGCGATCACACAGACGGTGGGCGGCTTCACCCAGGCGATGACCGGGGACATGTCGGAAATCGTGGGCTTCCTGAAATCCGGCGAAGTCCGGGCATTGGCCGTGCTGACCGAAGCGCGGGTGCCGGGTTTCGACGACATCCCGACCGCGCAGGAACAGGGCATCGACGTCGTCGCGGTGAACTGGCGCGGGCTTTACGTGCCGAAGGGCATCAGCGACGAGCGCTTTGAGGAATGGGGCGCGAAGCTGGCGGCCGTGGCAGCCTCCGACGAGTGGAAGGCCGCAATGGAGGCCAATGGTCTCGCGCCCTTCACCAAGGTCGGCGGCGACTTTCAGTCGTGGGTCGACGGCGTCATCGCCTCGACCGAGGAACTCAGCCGTGAAATCGGTGTGATCCAGTGATCAGAAGCGACCGGATCTTTGGTCTGGTCGTGATCCTCGTGGCGCTCGGGTATATCCTGAGCGCCGTTCAAATTCAGACGAGCTTTCTGTCCGACCCGGTTGGCTCGAAGACCTTTCCGATCATGATTGGCGCGGTGGCGGCTTTGTGCGGGCTAGTGATGGTGGTGCGGCCGGACCCGGAGCCCGATTGGCCTGGATTGGGCTCGCTCTTGGCCATCGCGGTCTCAGTCGCGGTGCTCGTCGTCTATGCCTACAGCCTGAAACCTTTGGGCTTTTTGATCCCGACGGCGATTGCGGCGGGGATCCTGGCGTTTCAGATCGATCCCAAGCCGGTGCGGTCGGTGTTCATCGGGATCGGGCTGTCGATCGGTCTTTTTCTGCTGTTCAAATACGCGCTCGACCTCGGGTTGGTGCCGTTTCCGAAGGCATGGATGAAGTAGGGGGCGGCGCATGGAAATCTTCTCCAACCTCGCCGTCGGATTCAGCGTGCTCACCTGGTTTACGCTGTCCCTGGCGGTGATCGGCTGTTTCCTGGGCACGATCATTGGCGCTCTGCCAGGGCTGGGCCCATCGAACGGGGTGGCGATCCTGATCCCGGTGACGTTTTCCATTGGGCTCGACGCGACCTCGGCCTTGGTGCTGATGACCTCCGTCTATTACGGCGCGATGTATGGCGGGCGGATTTCGTCGATCCTGTTGAACATTCCCGGCGACGAGCCGGCCTTGATGACCACGCTCGACGGCTATCCGATGGCGAAACAGGGCCGCGCGGGCGACGCGCTGGTGATTTCGGGCGTGGCGTCCTTCGTCGGCGCTTTGCTGGCGACCATCGGTCTGATGCTGCTGGCGCCTTTGCTGGCGCGGGTGGCGTATCTGTTTGGCCCGGCGGAGTATTTCGCGCTCTACCTCTTGGCATTCTCGACCTTGGGCGGCATCGCTTCGAACAACCAGGCCAAGGCGGCTCTGGCGTCGTGCATTGGGCTTGGGATCGCGATGATCGGGCTCGACAACACCACCGGCATGCCGCGGCTGACCTTCGGCAACCTGCACCTGATGGACGGGGTCGATTTCCTGGTGGCGATTGTCGGCCTCTTCGCCGTGGCCGAGGTGTTCTTCTTCATCGAGAGCCACGGCAAGGGTTCATCGATCGGCGTGAAACTGGAAAAGGTGACGGTGCCGGTGAAAGACATAGTGAAGTCGGGCTGGACGATGCTGCGGGCGTCTCTGGTGGGCTTCATCGCGGGCATCCTGCCGGGGGCGGGTGCCTCTCTGGGGTCGTTCCTGGCCTATATGTCCGAGAAATCCATCGCCGGGCCGAAGGGCAAGTTCGGGACCGGCGTGCCGCGCGGCGTGGCGGCGCCGGAGGCCGGGAACAACGCGGCCGCCGGCGGGGCGCTGGTGCCGATGCTGACGCTGGGCGTGCCTGGGTCGGGCACGACGGCCGTCTTGCTGGCGCTTTTGATGACGCTCAACATCACGCCAGGGCCGACCTTGTTCACCGACCGGCCGGACGTGGTCTGGGGGCTGATGGCGTCGCTCTTGATCGCCAATTTCGTGCTTCTGGCAATGAACGTGCCGATGGTGAAGATCTTCGTGCGCGTGCTGCAGGTGCCGCCGGCGGTGCTGCTACCCGGCGTCTGCATGATCTCCTTCGTGGGGATCTTCTCGCTGTCGGGCAGCTATTTCGACCTGCTCCTGATGGTGGGCTTCGGCGTCATGGGCTACGTTCTGCGAAAACTCGACGTGCCGACGGTACCGATCATCCTCGGCATTCTCCTGGGCAACCACATGGAGGACGCCCTGCGCCGCGGCATGGTGCTGTCGGACGGCGACTGGACCTATCTGTTCTCGTCGCCGATCTCGGTTGGTCTGTGGATTGCGGCGGTCGCAGGCTTCGTCGCGCCGATGTTCCTGCGCAAAGTGCTGCAGAAGCCACAAGCTATCACCGACTGATGACCCGCGTCCTGATCCCCTCGGGCGCGCTGGGCCTGGGTTACGACAAGACCGCGCTGGACCGCGGCATCGCCGCGCGGCCGGACATCATCGCCATCGACGGCGGCTCGACGGATTCGGGACCGTCCTATCTGGGCCGCGGCGTGTCGAAATATTCGCGCGCCTCGACCAAGATCGAATGGGCAGGCCTGATCGAGGCGCGCGAACGCGCCGGGGTACCGCTGGTCATCGGAACGGCGGGGACCTGCGGCGCGGACCGGGCGGTCGATTGGCTGGTGGAGATCACCGCCGAGATCCTGGCCGAGACCGGCCGGCGCGCGCGCGTCGCGGTGCTGAAGAGCAGGCAGAGCGCCGAGGCGGTCGCTGCGGCCCTGGCCGAGGGACGGGTGAGGCCGCTGCATCCCGCGCCCGAGATCGACGGCGCCATCCTGGCCGACTGCAGCAACATCGTCGCGCTCGCCGGCGCCGAGCAGATCACCGCCGCGCTGCAAACCGGCGCAGACATCGTCATCGCCGGGCGCACCACCGATACCGCGATCATCGCCGCCCTGCCGCTCGCCCGCGGCGACCACGTCGGTGCCGCCTGGCACGGGGCAAAGATCGGCGAATGCGGCGCGCTCTGCGCCACCAACCCGCAATCGGGCGTGATTCTGGTCGAGTTCGACGCCGACGGTTTCACCGTCACGCCGCTGGCCGACGGCGCACACGCCACGCCGCACACCGTCTCGGCGCACATGCTCTACGAGAATTCCGATCCGTTCATCCTCTACGAGCCCGGCGGGCATCTCGATGTGACCCACGCAGACTACCAGGCGCTCGACGACACGCGCGTCCGCGTCACCGGGTCGGACTGGGTGCCGGCGGACCGCTACACGGTCAAGCTCGAAGGCGCGCGGCGTGTGGGCTATCAGACGGTTCTGCTGGCCTTGCTGCGCGACCGGCACTATGTCGAGAACGCCGACTCCTGGTGCGCCGATATCGAGGCAAAATGCCGGGCCAAGGCCGCGGCGCGGCTTAGCCTGGCGCCCGAGGACTTCGACATCGAACTCAGGATCATCGGCCGGAACGCTACGCTCGGAGTGTTGGAAAACCGCGCGAACGGGGCGGTGGAATTGGGCATGCTCGGGATCGTGACGGCTCAGACGCCAGAGATGGTCGACGAGATCGCCAAGATGCTGAACCCCTACCTGCTGCACCACCCGCTGACCGAGGCCGAAGAGCAGCCGACCTTCGCCTTTCCGTTTTCGCCAGCCGAGATCGAGCGCGGCGAGATCTACGAGTTCGCGCTGAACCACGTGATGCAGCTCGACGACCCGATGGAGGCCTTCCGACTTGAGGTGCACGAGCTTGGCTGAGACGCTGGGCGACGTCGTCGAGAAGGTGCGTAGCAAAAACGCCGGGCCGTTCTGGCTGACCATCGACATCTTCTGCGGCAGCGCCGCGGCATTCGAGAGGGTCCGCCAGGGCGTCTCGACCGACCGCGTCGCGCGGCTGTTTCAAACCGATCCGGGCGAGTTGAAGCGGTTCGACATCCCGGCGCTGAACGTGGTCAAGTTCAGCCTGCCCCGGCCGCAGGTCCAGGGCACCCGGTTCGACCGCGACATGCACGGAGCGAGCTACGCCGCGCTGATCGCCGAGATGACGCTGAACTGACCCGCCGGGACGTCAAAGGTCGATGC
>JASJCA010000136.1 GCA_030066215.1 Rhodobacter sp.
CGAACCTGCGACCCACTGATTAAAAGTCAGTTGCTCTACCAACTGAGCTAACGGCCCACTCGGAGCGCCTAGTTAGGTAAAGCGCCCACATGGGTCAAGGGCGAAAAGCGCCGGCAGCTCTGGATTTGCGGGGCGCTCCGCAGTATATCGCCGGCCATGCGCGACACTGGCGACCATAGCCTTCGGTTCCTGAAAATGCACGGGCTCGGAAACGACTTCGTCGTCGTCGATTGCCGCATCGGCGGGCCATCGGTTACGGCCGAGTTGGCCAAGGCGCTTGGAGATCGTCGTCGCGGCGTCGGGTTCGACCAACTCGCGATTATCGAGACCGCGGCCGGTGTCGATGCCAAGCTGACCTTCTTCAATGCCGACGGTTCTTCCTCGGCCACTTGCGGCAACGCCACCCGTTGTGTCGCCCGGCTTTTGATGGACGAAACCGGCCAAACGGAACTCACGATCCGGACCGGTCGTGGCGACCTTGCCTGTCTCGACGCCGGCGATCGCCGCACATCCGTCAATATGGGGCAGCCGCAGACCGAATGGCGCGAGATCCCGCTGGCAAGCGAGGTGGACACGCTCCATCTGCCGATCGACGGCAAGCCGACGGCAACTGGCATGGGAAATCCGCATTGCACGTTCTTCGTCGACGACGCCGAACAGGTCGACCTCGACACGCTCGGGCCCGAGATCGAGCACCACCCGCTCTATCCGCAGCGCACGAACGTCCAGGTCGCGAGCCTGATTGGTCCCGACCATCTGCGCATGCGGGTTTGGGAGCGGGGCGTCGGTATCACGCTTGCCTCGGGTTCGTCCTCTTGTGTGACCGCCGTGGCGGCCAACCGCCGCGGATTGACGGGACGTCGCGTGACGGTCGAGCTCGACGGAGGCCCGATCGACATCGACTGGCGAGACGACGGCGTCTGGATGACCGGCCCGACCGCGCATGTCTTCACCGGCACGCTGACCGCCGCCTTTCTGGAGGCGCTTTAGGTGGACCGCCGGGCACCGATCTTCAGCACCTTGGGATGCCGGCTGAACGCCTATGAAACCGAGGCAATGAAGGCGCTGGCCAACCAGGCCGGGGCGGATGATCTGGTCGTCGTGAACACCTGCGCCGTCACCGCCGAAGCCGTCCGCAAGGCGCGGCAGGACATTCGGCGGCTACGCCGCGAGAATCCCCGCGCTCGCGTTGTGGTCACCGGCTGCGCGGCGCAGACCGAACCGCAGAGCTTCGCCGCCATGGACGAGGTCGATGTCGTGGTCGGCAACGCCGAAAAGATGGCACCCGCAACCTGGGCCGGGCTTGCCGCCGGCGACACCGAGCCGGTGCAGGTCGATGACATCATGTCGGTGACCGAGACCGCCGGGCACCTGATCGACGGCTTCGGGACGCGGTCGCGGGCTTACGTGCAGATTCAGAACGGCTGCGACCACCGCTGCACGTTCTGCATCATTCCCTATGGCCGCGGCAACTCGCGGTCGGTGCCGGCCGGCGTGGTGGTCGAGCAGATCCGGCGCCTGACCGAACGCGGTTACAACGAGGTGGTGTTGACCGGCGTCGACCTGACCTCTTGGGGCGGCGATCTGCCGGGCCGGCCGCGCCTAGGCGATCTGGTGCTGCGGATCCTGCGCCTGGTGCCGGAGCTGCCGCGCCTGCGGATCAGCTCGATCGACTCGATCGAGGCCGACGACAACCTGATGCGCGCGATCGCCGAGGAGCCGCGGCTGATGCCGCATTTGCACCTGAGCCTGCAGTCGGGCGACGACATGATCCTGAAGCGCATGAGGCGCCGGCACCTGCGCGGCGACGCCATTGCCTTTTGCGCCGAGGCCCGCCGCCTGCGCCCCGACATCACCTTCGGCGCCGACCTGATCGCCGGGTTTCCGACCGAGAACGAACGCATGTTCGAAAACTCGCTGCGCCTGATCGACGACTGCGGCCTGACCTGGCTGCACGTCTTTCCCTACTCGCCCCGCCCCGGCACCCCGGCGACGCGGATGCCACAGGTCGACGGGCCGGTCGTCAAGGCCCGTGCCGCGCGCTTGCGCGCCGCCGCCGCCCGCGCCGTCCAGGACCATCTCGCCGCACAGGTCGGCCGCCGCCACCGCGTGTTGATGGAAAGCCCGCGTCTCGGCCGTACCGAGCAATTCGCCGAAGTAACCTTCGACACGCCGCAGCCCGAGGGCCTGATCGTCCAGGCAGAGATCACCGGCCATGACGGCACACGGCTGACCGCCCGGGCCTGACCGGCTCCTTCATCTGGCTGGAAGTATCCTGGGGAGGTCTAGAGGGGTGAAACCCCTCCAGCCGGTCGGACCGGCGCAAGCCGGTTCGACACCCTCGATTGCAAAGCCCGGCGCCTTCCGCCATGCATCGTCCGACCCGACAGGACCCCGCCGATGCACCCCAACCCCGCCTTCCGCCAGGCCGATGCGGCCCGCAACATCGCCTTCGCCCGCGACCGCGGCTTCGGGGTGCTGGCGGTGAACGAGCCGGCCGGGCCGCTACTGGCCCATGTTCCGTTTCTGCTGGCCGAGGATGGCGCGACGGCCGAGCTGCACCTGGTGCGCTCGAACCCGATCGTCGGGGCGCTCGATGCGCCGCAGGCGGCGGTGATCGCCGTGCCGGGGCCGGACGGTTACGTCTCGCCCGACTGGTACGGGATCGCCGACCAGGTGCCGACCTGGAACTACGTCGCCGTGCACCTGCGCGGTTCCTTGCAGCGCCTGCCGCAGGACGCGCTGCGGCCGATGCTCGACCAGCTGTCGGCGCATTTCGAGGCGCGGCTGGCGCCGAAGCCGCCTTGGGTGACGTCCAAGATGACGCCGGGTGTGATGGACCGGATGATGCGGATGATCGTGCCGTTCAGCATGCAGGTGACGGGGATCGACGGCACCTGGAAGCTGAACCAGAACAAGGACGACGCGGTGCGGCTGCGCGCGGCGGAGGCGGTGGCGCGGCATGGCAGCGGGACGGAGCTGGCGGCGCTCGCCGATCTGATGCGCGCGCCGCCGGACGACGAGCGGCGATAGACAGGCCGCGCGCCGCGCCGTAGGGTCCGGCCAGGATCAAGGAGACCCGTTATGCAGTTGCTCGCCGCCGGCGCCTCGCCGTTCGTGCGCAAGGTCAGGGTGCTGTTGCACGAAACCGGGCAGACCGGCGATGTCGCGCTGCTGGACGTGGCGACCACGCCGATGGCCACCGATCCCGCAGTCGCCGCCGCCAACCCGATCGGCAAGATCCCGGCGTTGATCCGGCCCGACGGTCCGACGCTTTACGATAGCCGGGTGATCTGCCGCTACCTCGACGCGCGGGTCGGGGCCGGGCTCTACCCCGAGGCCCGGATTTGGGAGGTGCTGACGCTGGAGGCGACGGCGGACGGGATCATGGAGGCCGCGGTGCTGATGGTCTACGAGGGCCGCGCGAGGCCCGAAGAGATGCGCTATGCGCCTTGGGTCGAGGCGCAATGGGCCAAGGTTACCCGGGCGCTCGACGCGGTCGGGGCGCGTAGGATGGGGCACCTGGCTGGCAAGCCCGACATGAGCCACATCGCGATGGGCTGCGCCCTGGGCTATCTCGATTTCCGCCATGCAGACCGGGCCTGGCGGGCCGGACGCGACGCCCTTGCGGCCTGGTACGCCGACTTCGCCGACCGCCCAAGTATGGTGGCGACGGTCCCCACTGGCTGAGGGCCGCGCGGGCGGACGTTTCGGTCGCGGTCACGGGAACGGGCGGCGAGATGCCGGCTGATTTCGTCAATTCTTGCAAGGGACGGTCGCGCACAGCCCCCGGCGCGGAATCAAGGCGCGCAGCGCCGCCGCGCCATCGCCGACCCGCCCCGGGAGGGGTGGCGATTGGTCAACATCGGCGCATCGCTTGAGGTCCTACGGACTCGACAGCTATAAAGCGCCGCCGTTCAGACGTCGGCTCGCCACCCCGCGGGTCGGCGATGGCGCGGCTCTTCTCTACGAGCGCAACGTCCATTCCAGGCCAAAACCGTTCGCTGGATCGGACCTATCGGCCGTGCCATCGACTATCGCGGAACGTTCCTCAGAAGCTGAAGGCCACGCCGATGTTCAGGGCGTTGGTGACGATGTTGGTCTTCAGGGTGCCGCCGCTGGCCAGGTCGGCTTCGTTGACTGAATAGGTGCCCTTGTATTCCCCGAACACACCCCAGCGGTCGTTGAAATCGTATTTCACGCCCGCCACCAAGGCGACCGCCGGGCCGGTGATCTGGTATTCGAATGTGGTGCCGCCCGCCGATTGCACGTCCACATGCGGAAACGCCACGCCGACCCCGCCGCCGACATAAGGCGTCCAGTTCGTATCGTTTTGCCAGCGCCGCCAGACATTCGCGGTCAGGATATTTAGCCCGTCGGTGAACTCCAGCCGGGTGAAACCGTTGGCCGCCCGGGTCGCCGGATCGGCGATCGTCTTGGCATGGTTGAAGTCCAGCCCGTAGCCCCACCTTTCGTTCCGCCAATAGGTGGCGCGGATGCCCCAGTAGGGCGGCGGCGAGAACGACTTGCCCTCCCACGAGGTCAGAAAGCTGAACGCGCCGGCCCCACCCGGATCGGTCCCCTCGACGCGGCTGTGCGGCGCCTCCTGAACCCCGGTATAAAAGCTCAGCTCGGTCTCGGCGCTCGCAGGCACGGCAAACAGAACCGCACACAGCGCAACCACCCGCACGACCCAAGATTGCTTCATAGCCTTCCAAGCTCCTTTTCCGGACAACCGGACATCCCACATTTGGCGCGTCCACCGACCGAATTCAAACTCAATCTCCTATTTCATATCAGGTCTGTGGATATCTTGCCGCAGAATTCACGCCAATTTGCTTGGATCGGCATCGCCCCGCGACAATGCGCCCCAAAACAAAGCCAATGTTTGCTGGACCCTCCAAACCCGCCCGACTAATTAGAACCCTGCAAAAAGGCGCAGCCGAGGTGCGTCTAATGGAATGCCGGCCGGTCCGCCCGGCCATCACGATGGAGTAACGCAAGTGTCCCACGCAGAAGACCACGAAGGCACGCGGCGCGACTTTCTGTACTACGCGACCGCCGGCGCCGGCGTCGTTGCGACCGGAGCCGCGGTCTGGCCGCTGGTCAACCAGATGAACCCGTCCGCCGACGTCCAGGCGCTCAGCTCGATCCGCGTCGATGTCGGCGATGTCGAGCCGGGCACCCAACTGGTGGTGAAGTGGCTGGGCAAGCCGGTCTTCATCCGCCGCCGCACCGACGAAGAAATCGCCGCAGCGCGCGCCGATGACGCCGCGGCGCTGCCTGACCCCGAAGCCCGCAACGACAACAACCCGGGCGCCGACGGCGCCGACGCTAACCGATCTCTGAAACCCTTCGGCGACGCCGAAGACACCGGCGAGTGGCTGGTGATGATCGGCGTCTGCACCCACCTGGGCTGTGTGCCCTTGGGCGACGCCGGCGATTTCGGCGGCTGGTTCTGCCCGTGCCACGGATCGCACTACGACATGTCGGGCCGCATCCGCAAAGGCCCCGCACCCGAGAACCTGCCGGTTCCGATGGCGCGCTTCGACGACGAAACCACAATCGTACTCGGCTAAGGGAGCTACGAATGTCCGGAATTCCTCACGACCATTACGAGCCGACAAGCGGCGCCGAAAAGTGGCTGCACAAGCGGCTGCCGATCGTCGGGCTCATGTACGACACCATCATGATCCCCACGCCCAAGAACCTGAATTGGATGTGGATCTGGGGCATCGTGCTGACCTTCTGCCTGGTGTTGCAGATCGTCACAGGCATCGTCTTGGCGATGCACTATACACCGCATGTCGACATGGCGTTCGCCTCGATCGAGCACATCATGCGCAACGTCAATGGCGGGCACATGCTGCGCTACCTGCATATGAACGGCGCGTCGTTGTTCTTCGCCGCGGTCTACCTGCACATATTCCGCGGTCTCTACTACGGGTCCTACAAGAGCCCGCGTGAGATCACCTGGATCATCGGCATGTTGATCTACGTGCTGATGATGGGCACGGCCTTTATGGGCTACGTGCTGCCCTGGGGACAAATGTCGTTCTGGGGCGCGACCGTGATCACCGGCCTTTTCGGCGCAATTCCGTTCGTGGGCGATGCGATCCAGACCTGGCTGCTTGGTGGCCCAGCGGTGGACAACGCCACCCTGAACCGCTTCTTCAGCCTGCACTACCTGCTGCCCTTCGTGATCGCGGGGCTCGTGGCGGTGCATATCTGGGCCTTCCACACCACCGGCAACAACAACCCCACCGGGGTCGAGGTGCGCCGCACCTCGAAGGCCGAGGCCGAAAAGGACACGCTGCCGTTCTGGCCCTACTTCGTGATGAAGGACCTGTTCGCGCTGGCGCTGATCCTCGCGATCTTCTTCGCGATCGTCGGTTTCATGCCGAACTACCTTGGCCACCCTGACAACTATGTCGAGGCGAACCCGCTGGTGACGCCCGCACACATCGTTCCGGAATGGTACTTTCTGCCGTTCTACGCGATCCTGCGCGCGTTCACCGCCGACGTCTGGGTGGTGATGCTGGTCGACTTCGTGACCGGTGGCATCATCGATGCCAAGTTCTTCGGCGTGCTGGCGATGTTCGGCGCGATCATCGTGCTGGCGCTGGCGCCATGGCTTGACACGTCGGCGGTGCGCTCTGGCCGCTACCGTCCGATGTTCAAGTGGTGGTTCTGGCTCTTCGTGGTCAACTTCGTGGTGCTGACCTGGGTCGGTGCGCAGCCGGCCGAGGGCATCTACACCTGGATCTCGCTGATCGCCTCGGCCTACTGGTTCGCCTTCTTCCTGGTGATCCTGCCGCTCCTGGGCGTCATCGAAAAACCACTGCCGCAACCGGCGACGATCGAGGACGACTTCAAGGAACACTACGGCAAAGTCGAAGGCGGCGCAGGTGATGCCGCGGCGACTCCGGCTGAGTAAGGAAAGGGATAGCAATGCTCAAGAAACTCACCCTTTCCGCTGCCATGGCGATGGTCCTGGGCACCTCGGGTGGTGCCCTGGCCGCGGGCGGCGACGGCCATACCGAGGACTTCTCGTTCAGCTTCGAGGGTCCGTTCGGCACCTATGACCAGATGCAGCTGCAGCGCGGATTGCAGGTCTATACCGAGGTTTGCGCGGGCTGCCATGGGCTGCAATACGTGCCGCTGCGCACGCTTGGCGATCCCGGCGGCCCGGGGCTGCCCGAAGACCAGGTGCGCGCCTATGCCGAGCAGAATTTCGAGGTGTTCGACGCCGATCTCGACGATTTCCGCCCGGCCAAGCCCACCGACAATTTCCCGGCCAACGTGGACGCCGGTGCGCCGGACCTCAGCCTAATGGCCAAGGGGCGGGCTGGATTCCATGGGCCTTACGGGCTGGGCATCAATCAGTTCTTCCAGGGCATGGGCGGCGCGGAGTACGTCGCCTCTCTGCTGGTCGGCTACACCGGCGAAGAAAAGGAAGAGGCCGGCACGATCCTCTACGAGAACACGGCGTTCCCGGGTGGCTGGATCAGCATGGCGCCGCCGCTCTACGGCGACGATGTTGACTACGAAGACGGCTCCTCGACCGAACTCGAAGCCGTCGCCAAGGACGTCTCGGCCTTCCTTATGTGGACCGCCGAGCCCAAGCTGATGGCCCGCAAAGAGGCCGGCTTCGTCGCGGTGCTGTTTCTGTCGGTGCTGACGGTGCTCTTGTACCTGACCAACAAGCGCATCTGGGCGCCGGTCAAGAAGCGCGCCAAGGGTCAGCCCGCCGAGTAGGCGGCGGCACCGGTTCGAAAGGTAGAAAGCGCGCCCTGCGGGGCGCGTTTTTCTTTGGCGGCCTGCGGGCTTGAGTCCGCACCGGGGGCGGTTCTCCAACCACCGCTCCAAACAAGGGATCGACGCAGAAGGCCGTCCCGCCTACTCCCCGCCGCCCTCCAAGTAGGCCCTCAAGCCCGGCGGCGGGTCGTCCAAGAGGGCGGCGGTGTCGCGGGGCGGGGCGGCGCGGCCGGCCTCGACGACGATCGCCTGGCCGCCCAGGCGCCGCGCGTCCTCGGGGTCGTGGGTCACCATCAGGACGGCCGCCCCGGTTTCGGCGGCCACCGCCTTCACCAGGTCCAGCATCTCGGCCTTCAGCGCCGGCCCGAGCGCTGCGAAGGGCTCGTCGAGCAGCATCAGCGGCCGCGCCCGCAGAAGCACCCGCGCCAGCGCCACGCGGCTTTGCTCGCCGCCCGACAGCTGCGCGGGTCGGTCGTCCGCGCGTCCCTCCAACCCCACACGCGCCAGGACCGCCGCGACCCGTGACCCCTCCTCCGCCGACAGCCGCAGCGAGGGGCGCAGCCCGAGGCCCACGTTCTCGGCCGCGGTCAGATGCGGAAAGAGGTTGTTGTCCTGGAACACCACCGAGACCGGCCGGTCGCCGGGATCGGCACCGGTGATGTCCTGGCCCTGCCACAGCACCCGGCCCGCGGTGGGCGCCTGGAAGCCGGCGATCACCGACAGCAGGGTCGACTTGCCCGCGCCCGACGGCCCAAGGATCGCGACCCGCGCCCCCGGCGGGACCTCGAGCGACGCGGTCAGCCGGAACCGCCCCAGCTCGACGGCGACGCCGTCAAGCCACAGCATGGCGCCGCCCCGCTTGATCGAAGACCCAGAACAACGCCAGGCTGGCCGCCAGCAGGATCAGCGCTGCCGCCGCCGCCTCGTCCATCCGATAGGCCGCCATCAGCCGGTACATCTGCATCGGCAAGGTCGGCGCGTCCGGCGCGGCGAAAAGCATGATCACGCCCAGATCCCCCATCGACAGTGCCGCCGACAGCCCAGCGGCGAAGCCCAGCGGCCGCGCCACCCGCGGCAGCACCACGATCCGAAGTCGCGCCCAGCCGGAAAGCCCCAGGCTGTCGGACAGCCGCCCATAGACCAGCCCCGTGTCCGCCACCGCTGGCGCGAGTGCCCTGTAGGCGAAGGGCAGGCTCATCACCGCGTTCACCACTGCCGTGACCGGCAGGGCGAGCGTCATCGGGTCGGCGACCGGAAACAGCAAGATGAACAGACCGGTGCCGATCACCAGTGGCGAAAGCGCGATCGACAGCTGCGCCAGCGCGCCGACCGGCGCCGCCCAGAGGCGCGGGCCCGCAGCGACGGCGAGCGCCATCGACAGCGCCAGCGTCACCGCCAGCGCCGCCGAGCCGAGCGCAACGGCAAAGGACCGCAGCGCCGCCGCCCAGATGTCCGGGGACGCGCCGGTCAGGCCCGGCAGACCCTCGGCCACGATCATCGCCATCGGTGTCAGCAAGAACAGCGCCGCCAGCAGGATCGCTGCGCCGTCCTGCAGCCGCAGGCCCGTCCCAGTCAGCCCCCACCGCTCGGTCACACGGTCGAGCCCGCCGCCGAACCCCGCCGGGATCGCCACGCGCCAGGCCAGGGCCGCGGCGGCGGCGCAGATGGCGACTTGAATCAACGCCAGAAGCGCGGCCTTGGCCAGGTCGAAGTCGAAGCGGAACGCCTGGTAGATCGCCAGCTCGACCGTCGTGCCGCGCGGGCCGCCGCCAAGGGTCAGCGCGACGGCGAAGCTGGTGGTGCAGATCAACAGCACGGTCAGGAAGGCGCCGGGTGCGACCGCGCGCAGCATCGGCCACTCGAGGCTCCGGGCGACGTCCGCCGGCGTGAAGCCCAGGGCGGCGGCGAGCCGGAAGCGTTCGGCCGGGATCGCCAGCCAGCCCTGCAGCAAAAACCGCGTCGCCAGCGGCAGGTTGAAGAAGACGTGCGCCAGGACCACGCCGTGCAGCCCGTAGATGTGGACCGGCTCCAGCCCGGCCCAGACCAGGGCCTGGCTGATCAGCCCGTTGCGGCCGAACACCGCGAGCAGGCCGAAGACCGCGACGATCACCGGCAGAATGAACGGCGCGCCCAGAAGCGTCACCAGAAGCTCGCGGCCCACAAAGCGCCGGCGCGCCAGGGCACGGGCGACGGGGATCGCCAATGCCACGCTGAAGCCGGCCGAAAGCACTGCCTGGATCAGGGTGAACCGGATCGCAGCCCAGTCGGCGGGGCCGAGCCGCGGCAGGCCCTCGGCCCGGCCCGCCACCGCCGCCAGCGCGCCCAGGGTGAGAAGCGCCACGAGCGCGGCCGAGACCGCGCCGGCGGTCCGGATCACTGGGTCAGCGCGGTCAGCCATCGCTCCAATGCCGCCTCGCGCACCGCCGCCGCCTCGTCGGGCGGATAGAGCAGCGCCGGCTCGGGCGTGATCAGGGTCTCGAAGCCCTGCGGCAGGCCGCCCTCGGGCGTGATCGCAGGATACATCCAGTTGGTGGTGGGGATCACCGTCTGGAAGGCGTCGGTGAGCATGAAGTCGAGGAAGGCGTCGGCGAGATCGGGCTGGTCGGTCGCTGCGACCTTGCCGGCGACCTCGATCTGCATGTAGTGGCCCTCGTCGAACGGCGCAGCGGCCTTGCCGGCGTCCTCCTCGGCGATCAGGTGATAGGCCGGAGAGGTGGTGTAGCTCAGCACCATGTCGGCCTCTCCATCGAGGAACAGGCCATAGGCTTCGGACCAGCCCTTGGTGACGGTCAG
>JASJCA010000134.1 GCA_030066215.1 Rhodobacter sp.
CCACATGGTCCAATCCCGCGGCCCGCGCCACGTCGATGCCGCGGTGGATCGAGGCGATCCAGCCGCGCCGCCTTGAGCCGGCCCCAGATCGCATCCGCCGCCGCGACGCTGACCTGCTGGCTGACGATGGCGCCGAGCAACTGCTCGAACCCGTCCTTGCGCCGGCGCAAAGGCAGCGGCCCGGTCCGGCCCAGGGCCTCGGCGAACCGCGGCTCGACCCGGGCCAAATGCGCCGCGCCCTCGGCCACGCAATCGGGCGTCTCGATGATGCGGCCGATCACGTGAGGCTCCGCACCCAGGACAGCGCGTCGGCCACGGTGCTGACCTTGGGCGCCTGTGGCTGCGGCGGGCGGCGGATCATGGCGACCTTCAGCCCCAGATCGCGCGCGGCGTCGAGCTTCGACCGGCTGGCCCAGCCGCCGGAGTTCTTCACCACCAGCCAGTCGACGGCCAGGTCGTGAAACAGCGCCATCTCTTCCTCGACGGAAAACGGCGGCCGGCCGACCAGCCAGTCGCCGCCGGGCAGCGGAAACGGCGCGCGGGGCGGGTCGATCCGCCGGCAGTAGATCCGGCAGCCCTGCAGCCCGGCGAACCGGTCGAGGTTCTGCGGCCCGGTCGCCAGGAACACCACCGCGCCGGTGGCGATGTGATTGGCCGCCTCCTCTTCGGCGTTGAGGAAGGTCCAGTCGTCGCCCTCGCCCGGCATCCAGGGCGGGCGCAGGAATTGCAGATAAGGCACCCCACGGTCGCCGCAGACCTCTGCCGTGCGGTGGCTAATCTGGTGCGCGAAAGGATGCGTGGCGTCGAGCACCGCGTCGATCTTCTCGTGCCCCAAGTAGTCGCCGAAGGCATCGCGCCCGCCGAAGCCGCCGATCCGCGTCGGCAGGCCTAGCGCCACCGGCGACCGGGTCTGTCCCGCCAGCGAGGCCACCGCCGACACCCGCGGCTCCTTGGCCAGCGCATTGGCAATCTGACGCGCCTCACCCGTGCCCGCCAAGAGCAAAAGCCGGATCATCCCGCCTGGGCCAGGACCCGGCCGGCGCGGTCGATCACCACGACATCCACGAGTGTCCCGGTCCCTTCCAATTCCTGGTCGATGACGTTCTTCGCCATTTCCGCCATGGCCCTTGGATAGTCAGGGCCCGCTTTTTCGAAAGCATCTAGCGCCGAATTGGCGCTGTCCAGCGCTTTCCCGGGGAACTGCTGCGCCAAGGCAGCGAAGTCGACCTGGCTGCGGGCGGAATGCAAATCACGCGCGCCCTGGGCAAGCTTGGTGATCTTGCCGATGCCGCCGCCCACGGTCAGCCGCGGGACCGGGTGTTTGGCCAGATACTTCGCCATACCACCGACGAAATCGCCCATATCCAGCATCGCGTGATCGGGCAGGCCGTAAAGCGCCTGCACCACCCGCTCGCTCGTCGCTCCGGTGCAGCCGGCCACATGGTCCAATCCCGCGGCCCGCGCCACGTCGATGCCGCGGTGGATCGAGGCGATCCACGCCGCGCAAGAGAATGGCCGTACGATGCCGGTGGTGCCCAGGATCGACAGCCCGTCCGCGATCCCCAGCCGCGGGTTCCAGGTCTTCTTGGCGATCTCCGTCCCGCCCGGGATCGACAAAGTGATCTCGATATCCGCGTCTTTTCCGTAGCTTGCCGCCGCTTCTTCAACCACCGCGCGCATCATGTCGCGTGGCACCGGGTTGATCGCGGGCTCGCCGGGCGCGATCGGCAGGCCGGGCTTGGTGACGCGCCCCACACCCGGGCCGGCGCGGAACGTCACGCCGCCGGGCGCGGCCCGCACGCGCGCGATCACCAGCGCCCCGTGGGTCACGTCAGGGTCATCGCCCGCATCCTTGGTGATCCCGGCCTCGGCCCAGCCGTCGTCCGCCGCCCGGTGCGCCAGCGCGAAACACGGGCGTTCGCCGCGCGGCAGCGTGATCGTCACCGCCTCGGGGAACGCCCCGCCCCAGAGCCGCGCCAGCGCAGCCTTGGTGGCCGCCGTGGCGCAGGCGCCAGTGGTCCAGCCGCGCCGCAGATCGCCTGTCGGTTTCCGTGTCATGCCCGGCCACTAGGCCGCACCGCCGCCAAAGCGTCAACCGGCGTCGCATCCGCGCTTTTCCCCGCCGCCCTGCCGCGCCATGCTGGGGCCATGACCGACTCGCCCGCCCTGCCCGACGGCCCCTGGCCCAGGCTCCTGCCCGGCTGGGTCTGGCTCTGTGGCGCCGGACCCGGCGACCCAGGCCTTCTGACCCTGCACGGGCTCAACGCCCTGCGCCAGGCCGAGGTCGTCGTCTACGACGCCCTGGTCGAGCCGGCGATCCTGGACTGGGCGCCCGGGGCCGAGCGCCTCTATGCCGGCAAACGCGGCGGCAAACCCTCGCCGAAACAGCGCGACATCTCGCTGCGCCTGGTCGAGCTTGCCCGCGCCGGCAAGCGCGTCCTGCGGCTGAAGGGCGGCGACCCTTTCGTCTTCGGCCGCGGCGGCGAGGAGGCGCAGACCCTGGTCCAGCACGGCGTGCCGATCCGCATCATCCCCGGCATCTCGGCCGGGATCGGCGGTCTGGCCTATGCCGGCATCCCGGTGACCCATCGCGACGTGAACCAGTCGGTCACTTTCGTCACCGGCCACGACCAATCCGGCCAGGCGCCCTCGTCGTTGAATTGGCAAGCGATCTCAGACGGTTCTCAGGTGATCGTCATCTATATGGGGATGAAGCATATCGCCCGCATCGCCGCCGCGCTCCTCGACGCCGGGCGCCCGGCCGACGAACCGTGCGCGGTCGTCACCACTGCCACCACCGGCGACCAGCGCGTGCTGGAAACCACGTTGGCGCGCATCGAGCGCGACATCGACACCGCCGGGCTGGAGCCCCCGGCGGTGATCTGCATCGGCCGCTCGGTGCTGATGCGCCAGGTGCTCGACTGGCAAGCCCAGGCCGCCGGCGAAGCGCCGCGCAGCCTCGACCCGCTGGGCCGCGGTCGGCCTGCCGAAAGTGCCTGAGGAATGGCGCGCAACCCGCTCTATTTGATAAAGAAACCACTCGGATGCCCGGCCTGATCTTGGCCGCGCCGGCCTCGGGCAGCGGCAAGACGACGGTCACGCTGGGGCTTCTGCGAGCGTTCCGCCGCCGCGGCGTCGCGGTGCGCGGCGCCAAATCCGGCCCCGACTACATCGACCCGCGGTTTCACGAGGCCGCCTGCGCCGCGCCCTGCCTCAACCTCGACGCCTGGGCGATGGTGCCGGCGCGCATTCGGGCGCTGGCCGCCACCCAAGACCTGCTGTTGATCGAAGGCGCCATGGGTCTCTTCGACGGCGCCCCGCCCGACGGCAAAGGCGCCACCGCCGACCTCGCCCGCATCCTGCGTCTGCCGGTCGTGCTGATCGTCGACGCCGCGCACATGGCACAATCCGTCGCGCCGCTGGTCCGCGGCTTCCAGGCGCAAGACCCCGAGGTACGTATCGCCGGCGTGATCCTGAACCGCGTCGGCTCGCCCCGCCACGCGGACATGCTGCGTGGCGCCCTGGCGCCCTTGGGCGTGCCGGTTCTGGGCGCCTTGCCGCGCGAGTCTGGCCTCGCCCATCCCGCGCGCCATCTGGGCCTCGTCCAGGCGCAGGAGCGCCCCGACCTCGACGCCTTCCTCGACCGCGCCGCCGAGGCCGTCGAAACCGCGCTCGACCTCGACGCGCTCGCGGGCCTTGCGGCGCCGCTGCCGCGCGCGGCGACGGCCCCCGGTCTGCCGCCGCCCGCCCAGACCATCGCGCTCGCTCAGGACGCCGCCTTCGCCTTTGCCTATCCGCATTTGCTCGCCGACTGGCGTGCCGCAGGCGCCACCATCCAGGTCTTCTCGCCCCTCAACGACGAGCCCGTGCCGCCGGCCGATCTGGTGATTCTGCCCGGCGGTTATCCTGAACTGCACGCCGCCCGACTCGCCGCCAACCAAGGTTTCACAAAAAGCCTGAGAGATGCGGCGCAGTTTACTGAAATCTATGGAGAATGTGGCGGCTACATGGTTCTGGGCGAGAGCCTCACCGACGCCGATGGCCAGCGCCACCGGATGGCCGGGCTGCTGCCGCTCGACACCAGCTTCGCCGACCGGCGGCTGCACCTGGGCTATCGCCGCCTGACGCCGCGCGCGGGCCCCTTCGCCGGCCCGCTCACCGGGCACGAATTCCATTACGCCACCACGCTGCGCGCCGCCGGCGACCCGCTGTTCGACGCCACCGACGCCGCGGGCGCGGCCCTGCCGCCGATGGGCCTGCGCGTGGGCTGGGTCAGCGGGTCGTTTGCGCATATCATCGACCGCGCGGATTGACGCCTTTCCTTCGCCGGCCCCGGCGGGTAAGCCCGTCGCGATGACCGACCTCGCCCCCGCCCAGGCCCCGGCCGCAGATGCCCGCGCCAAGCGCAACGTGGCGATCCTGGTGTTGGCGCAGGCGTTCCTTGGCGCGCAGATGCCGATGATCTTCGTGCTCGGCGGGCTGGCCGGGCAGTCGCTGGCCTCGAACCCTTGCTTCGCGACCTTGCCGATCTCGCTGATCGTCTTGGGCTCGATGCTGTCGGCGACGCCGCTGTCGGCCTTCATGCAACGCTTCGGCCGCCGCGCGGGGTTCTTTGTTGGCGCCCTCGGCGGCGCGGTCGGCGGCGCGATCGGCGCCTACGGGCTGGTCACGCAAAGCTTCACCATCTTCCTGATCGGCTCAATCTGCACGGGCATCTATATGTCAGCGCAGGGCTTTTACCGCTTCGCCGCCGCCGACACCGCGTCGGACGCGTTCCGGCCCAAGGCGATTTCCTACGTGATGGCGGGCGGGCTGGTCTCTGCCGTGATCGGGCCGCAACTGGTCAAGGTGACCGCCGAGGCGATGGTGGTCCCGTTCCTGGGCACCTATCTGGCAGTGATCGCGGTGAACGTCATTGGGGCGCTCTTGTTCCTGTTCCTCGACATCCCGAAACCGCCCGCCCCCGCCGCCGGCGCCGCGCGCGGCCGCACGCGGTGGGAGCTTTTGACCACGCCACGGATCGCGGTGGCGATTATTTGTGCAATGGTCTCGTATGCGCTGATGAACCTGGTGATGACCTCGACGCCGCTGGCGGTCGTGGGCTGCGGGTTTTCGACCAACAACGCGGCCGACGTGGTCACCGGCCACGTGCTGGCGATGTTCGCGCCGTCCTTCGTCACAGGGCATTTGATCGCGCGTTTCGGGGTCGAGCGGATTGTCGCCACCGGTCTGACGATCCTGGCGGCGGCGGGCGTGGTCGGCGTCGCCGGGGTCGAGCTGGAAAACTTCTTTGTGGCGCTCGTGCTGCTGGGCATCGGCTGGAATTTCGGCTTCATCGGCGCCACCACGATGCTGGCCGGCGCGCATACGACCGAAGAGCGCGGCCGGGTCCAGGGCATGAACGACATGCTGGTCTTCGGCTGCGTGACGCTGGCGTCCTTGGCCTCGGGTGGGCTGATGAACTGCTCGGGCGGTAACCCAGAGCAGGGCTGGGTTGCGGTCAACCTGGCCATGGCGCCGTTCCTGGCGCTGGCCGGCGGCGCGCTGATCTGGCTCGCGATGCGTCCGAAGGAGGCGTGATCTGGCCTGCAAAGGGCCATGCCATTGCAGAGACGAGCCGGGCCATCGCCGACCCGCGGGGTGGCGAGCCGACCTCTGAACGGCGGCGCTTTGTGGCTGTCGAGTCCGTAGGACCTCGAGCGGTGCGAAGGTGTCAACCAATCGCCGCCCCTCGGCGGCGGGTCGGCGATGGCGCGGCGGCGCTGCGCGCCTTGATTCCGCGCCTGGCGCATGTCTTCGACCTTCGCTTCTGGCTACGACCAAGGCTGCACCCCGCAACCGTCGCCTCGCCCTAAAGCGCAAAACTCCGCACAATCAGCCCCAGCCGGCGGGCGAACTCCGACTGGCGCAGCGTGCCGGCGGCCACTCGGCCGGGGTCTCGGCGGGCCTGCCGCAAGAGCGGTTTGGCCCGCCAACTGGCCAGCACGGCGGCGCGTGCCGGCTTGGGCGCGGGGGACCGGGCCAGGCGCGCCAGGCCCTCGGCCGCCAGCGCTGCCACCGCCGCCGGCCGGCCGTCCACCAGCGGAAACCGCCCGCGGACCTCGAGCACGGGGATCGCCAGAAACCAGTTCGCCAGCCCGCCGGCCCAGGCGATGTCGCGCACCGCCCGCTCGCCGCCGCGGCAGCCGAGCCCGCGCGCCGCGACCCAGGCCAGACCGCCCGCGGTCGCGTCGAGGTAATCGGCGAAATCCTCCGTGTCAGCGAACGGCTCGGCATAAAGGTCCCACCGCCGCCGCGCCACCAGCCGCCGCAGCACCGCCGCTCCCTCCGCATCCAGCACCCCGGCCAGCGCATCGACCACCTCGTGGCGCCGCACCGGGCCGCCGGCGGCGATCTCGTCCAGCACGTCGACCCACCATTGCAGGCGCATCTCGCCGATCATCGGCTCGGACGCGACCCAGGGCGCGCGCGCCACCTCGACGTTGAAGGCATAGAGCGGAAACAGCACCCGGCGCGCAGCGGGCGGCGCGGCCATGGCGGCAAGGAACCGGTCGGGGTCGCCGCGCCGCACGATCTCGGCGCAGGCCTGCAGGCTCATCGGCGCCTCATGCCGGGCGCACCACGCTCAGCAGATAGCCTGAATCGGCTTTCGCGCGCTGCCAGCCGTCGATCTCGATCTGCGAGGCGTCGAGCACCGCGGCCAGATCGGCATCGGCCGTGGGCCGTAGGGCATCGACCCGCGCCTGCACCGACACGTAGTACGCCGCCCAGGCCGCATCCGAGATCCGCCGCACCGCCACGGTTTCGAAATCCGCCGCCCGGACGCGGGCGTCGATGCCCTCGGGCCCGGTTATGCGCGGGTACTCGGCCCAGAAGGCGCGGGCGGCCTCAGACGGCGTCTCAGTGAACCAGCAAGGCTCGGAAAACGCCACCATGCCGCCCTTGGCCAGCGCCGGGCGCCAGTGGCGCAGGCCCTCGGTTACGCCGATGAAATAGAGCGCGCCGGCTGACCAGATCAGATCGAACGGACCCTTCAGCTTGGCCATGTTGCCGGCATAGGCGGTCACTCGCTTGTCCGGCCCGATCCGCATCCAGAGCTCGTCGATAAACGGCTTGTGGCTGTCGACTGCGGTCAGCTTGCCCTCGGGCGCGGCCGCGAGCAGCGCCGGCACATCGGCGCCAGAGCCGCAGCCGGCATCGCAGATCCGAGCATCGCGCCTCAGCCCCGCGACCTCGGCCGCCCAGGCCACATCGTCGGGCTCACCCGGACCCTCGCGGTCGAGCCCCTGGTAAAGCGTGTAGAAGGCGTCGGTCATTGGTGCGCGGCCCGGTCGCGGATCAGCTTCCAGTTTATCGCATCGAGCAGCGCCTCGAAAGACGCGTCGACGATGTTGGCCGACACGCCTACGGTGGACCATTCGTGCCCCGTGGCATCGGCGAAATCGATGATTACCCGGGTCACCGCCTCGGTGCCGCCCTGGGTGATCCGCACTTTGAAGTCCACGAGCCGCATGTCCTCGATCAGGTCCTGGTGCGGGCCCAGATCGGCCTTCAACGCCTGCCACAGCGCATTGACCGGCCCGTCGTCCTGCATGTCCTTTGGGTGATCGTTCTTGAAATAGCTGGTCTTGCTTCCGGAGGGTGAGGAAATCGTCACAACAGCCTCGGATTCCACGACAATCTCGCCCTTTGCATTGCGCCTGCGTTCCGAGATCACGCGGTATCGCTCGACCTCGAAGAAGGCGGGCTTCAGGCCCAGTTCGGCGCGCGCGACCAGCTCGAACGAGGCCTGCGCGGTGTCGTAGCTGTAGCCCTGTTCCTCGCGGGTCTTCACTGCGTCGAGGATGCGGCCAAGCGCCGGATCGGCCTTTTCGACGGTCAGGTTCATGTCGGACAGCCGGGTGCGCAAGTTGGATTGGCCGGCCTGGTTCGACATCGGCACGATGCGGTCGTTGCCGACTGCGGCGGGATCGATATGTTCGTAGGTCGTGGGGTCCTTGATAATGGCACTGGCATGGAGCCCCGCCTTATGCGCAAAGGCCGAGGCGCCGACATAGGGCGCGCTGCGGTTCGGCACCCGGTTGAGGATGTCGTCGAGCAGCCGCGAGGCGCGCGTGAGCTGCGTGAGGTTCTCGGCGGAAACACTTGTTTCAAAACGGCTTTTGTAGGGCTCCTTTAATAGGAGTGTGGGGATCAGCGTGGTCAGATTGGCGTTGCCGCAGCGCTCGCCCAGGCCATTCAGCGTGCCCTGGATCTGCCGCGCGCCGGCATCGACGGCGGCCAGCGTGTTGGCCACCGCGTTGCCGGTGTCGTCATGGGTGTGGATGCCCAAGGCCTGCCCCGGGATGCCGTGGGCGATGACCTTGCGGGTGATCTCGGCGACCTCATGCGGCAGCGCGCCGCCATTGGTATCGCAGAGCACGATCCAGCGCGCGCCGGCCTCCCGCGCGGCGGTGAGGCAATCGAGCGCGTAGGCCGGGTTGGCCTTGTAGCCGTCGAAGAAGTGCTCGGCATCGAACAGCGCCTCGCGGCCTTGGGCCACCAGATGGGCGATCGAGGCGCGAATGTTCTCAGCATTCTCCTCCAGCGTGATGCCGAGCGCGGTGTCGACGTGGAAATCGTGGGTCTTTCCGACGAGGCACACGGCCTCGGTGCCGGCATTCAGGACGGCGGCGAGAACGTCGTCGTTCTCGGCACTGCGGCCCGCCCGCTTGGTCATGCCGAAGGCGGTGAACGTGGCGCGGGTCTTCGGCGCGGCATCGAAGAACGCCGAGTCGGTCGGGTTCGCCCCGGGCCAGCCGCCCTCGATATAGTCGAGCCCGAGAGCATCCAGCGTCTCGGCGATGAGCTGCTTGTCGGGGGTCGAGAACTGCACGCCGTGGGTCTGCTGCCCGTCGCGCAGCGTGGTGTCGAAGAGAGAAAGGCGCTCGCGGGTCATGGCATTCCCTGACAAAGCTGCACCACCCCATCCAATCGTCCCGCCCGGCACCGCCGGGCCGCGCCCGACCTCCCCCCGGAGGGCGCGTTGGCGATGTCACTCGCAGCACGTGCGGCATGGAGGCTTTGGGGTGAACGGCAATAGACAACCGTCTTGACCCGCCCTCCAGGTCGGGCGCGGCCCTGTGTTGCCCGGCAGGTCATTTCAGCGCCTCCAACTTAGCCGGGTCGAAGTCCAGTCTTATTTCGATTTGAACGTCTCTTCCAGGGATCGCACGCAAGTCAATTCCCATCTTGTCAGCTTGTAATCGGAGGACATCGGCGCTTTTGTAGTCTTTCGACCTACGGGCAGTGGCCCATCGAAATCCCAGTTCACGCGCAGCATCTTGGGACGCTTTCGCCAGGTCTCCGGTCCACTCAAGGCCAATCGACAGGCCTTTGAGTTCCGAATCTTCCTCACTTTTTCGCCACCAATCGCCGGACGGCGCCAATCCGAGCAACTCCAGTGCTGCTTTGAGTTGCCCGCTCTGCCCGTGCGAGGCAAGTTGTCTCATCCATGCAACCGCCCCAGGCGTATTCAGATCGCTTCCAAGCTCTGTGAGGATCTTCACGTAGCCATTTTGCTCTATATCGATGCCATCGGTGATCCTAAACCAATCGGCGAGCGTCGCCTCCGCCTCTTGCCGCTTCTTCTCCGTCCAATCCATCGGCTTCCGATAGTGCGTGCCCAGAAACACAAACCGGATCACCTCGCCCGGCACGCCCTGGTCCAGGAGATCGCGCACGGTGAAGAAGTTGCCCAAGGACTTGGACATCTTCTTGCCCTCGACCTGCAGCATTTCGTTGTGCATCCAGACCCGCGCGAAGTCGCCCTCGGGATGCGCGCACATCGACTGGGCGATCTCGTTTTCGTGGTGCGGGAAGGTCAGGTCGTTGCCGCCGCCGTGGATGTCGAATGACTGGCCCAGGATCTCGTAGGCCATCGCCGAGCACTCGATGTGCCAGCCCGGCCGGCCCCGGCCCCAAGGCGACGGCCAGCCCGGCAGGTCGTCGGACGAGGGCTTCCACAAAACGAAATCCATCGGGTCTTCCTTGTAGGGCGCCACCTCGACCCGCGCACCGGCGATCATGTCATCGACCGACCGGCCCGACAGCCGCCCGTAATCGGCATAGGACCGCACCCGGAACAGCACGTGGCCCTCGGCCGCATAGGCGTGCCCCTTAGCCACCAGATCGGCGATCATCGCCACCATCTGCGGCACATGTGCCGTGGCGTGCGGCGTGTAGGTCGGGTCCAGGGCGCCCAAAGCGGCCATGTCGGCGCGGTACCACTCGGCGGTTTCCTCGGTGATCGCGCCGATCTCGCGCCCCGACTCCTGCGCCCGCGCGATGATCTTGTCGTCCACATCGGTGATGTTGCGCACGTAAGCAACGTGGTTCGGCCCGTAGACGTGGCGCAAGAGCCGGAACAGCATGTCGAAGACCACCACCGGCCGGGCGTTGCCGAGATGCGCGCGGTCATAGACCGTGGGCCCGCAGACATACATGCGCACGTCGCGCGGATCGAGCGGCTCGAAGCGCTCTTTGGTCCGGGTCTTGGTGTTGTAGAGCCTGATCTCGGTCATCTCATGTCCTCACGCGCACTGCCCCCGCGGCGGGCCCTAGCAGTCTCGTGTGACAAGGAAAACGTGAAAGACCGGCCCGCCCGACGGATGTCAGCGGATAATGCAGCAGATGATGG
>JASJCA010000135.1 GCA_030066215.1 Rhodobacter sp.
GTAAAGACCCGAAGCGTTTAGAATCTTAGTGCCAACGTACTGATCGCATTTTTCGGCAAGGCGAACAGCAGCGGGTTGAATAACTTCGGAAGAAAAACCTTCGAAGTTAAGCTTCTTTTCTTTTGCGCCGATCTCAACCGACACATCAAGATGTTTTTCGATTTTGATGTTTCGATTACTGGAACGAACGGATTGAACCTCGACGTTGCCGCCCGCCGTAAACTCTTTTGCTTCGTAATCTGGCCCAGTTTTAATGCGAACAGTATCACCAACTTTGTAGCCGTTAGGCTCATTCATAAAATCGGCGGTTTTGTCGCGTGCGGTAAGAGGAGAAATGATAAGCTCATCTGACATTACAGTGAGCGCTTCGGCGGCAATCCAATCTACATTAGTATAAGCATTAGGCATGATGTGAAATCCTCTTGTAGTTATCTGCGCAATAAAAAAGGGATACGCAGAAGAAAGTAAAATTAATTACCTTTCCGCGTACCCCGTTTGCCCAGCTACTAGGAGCACATCAGGCGCACTGCCCTGATTTTGAGTAACCTACTTGTTGCTAACAAAGCCCCGCTTTTCGTTCAGGCCCAACCCAAACGGCAACAAATTCAATTACTTCACTTGCGTTGTAACACTGAAAACATAGCACAAAACACCAAAAACCTACAAGTTATTGGCTACTTCGACATTCTTTTATTTCGTAACCGCCTGAATTCACTCATATCTTTGGTTTTAGCTGCTTCAACCATTGCCGACTCATCAGCGCCGTTGAAGCTTTCCCTTCCGCTGCCCCCTCGACCGCCGCCAAGCCCGCCCCCCTGGCTCGTTCGCCAATAATACGGATGCTTTTTCTTCAACGTTTCTGATATGTACTCTTCAGGCTGAAGAACGGTTTTCCCATCTTTTGACATAATAAGATTTCCGTCTTCGTCGCGAGCTTCCATTTCCCCGCGCTCACCTAACGAGAATTTAGCAAGAATTTTGTCTGTGACATCTTCCATTGCTTCCGGATCAACGCCCGCCGCTTCCGCCGCCCGTATCCCACGATTGCGAATCTTCTCCTTTCCGTAAAGTCTTTCAAACTTATCGCCGCGTTCTTCGCTTTTCTTATATTTTTCCTCAAGTGCTCCGTAACGTGTAGCATTGTCTTCATTAAGACGCGCGAAACGACGATCAAACACTTGATCGATTTTTCCGTCAGCAATGAGCTTTGCTTCTTCGCTTTCGTCCATGTGTTTTTGCAGGTTCTTCAATTTGTCTAGATCTAATCCGTCAAACTCTTTAGCCTTATCTTTAAACGATTTAATTTCGTTTAAAAGCTCTTGATTTTTTTCTTTCAACGCTCGCGTTTCTTTATCAACTGCTTCGCGCACCGCTGCTAAATTATCACCAGAACCGTTTCCAGAACCGTCGTTATTACCTTCACCGTTTTCTGCCATCTTCTACTCTCCTACACTTAACATTGAGTCAATTATAATTAACCGCGCTTGCTCTAACCTCAACAAAACTTTATCTATAGCTGCTTTACTACTTGAAACGTTTACTTCTCCGTTTTTTATACCAACCACCACAATTTCATCGTAACCTTCGTACTCTTTTAAAACCGTTTTTATATCCGCGTCTTTAGTATCACTAACAACTTCAAGTTTAGATATTTTCTTATTCATGTCACCTAACTTCTTCGCTTGATATCGGTTCCGGATCAACTTCTATAAAACCCTTTGTCTTTACTTCGTTGTAACCTATACCCAAGCCATCGAGCACAAAGCGCAAATCATTAGGAATAGCCACCTTGCCAACGCCCGCCAATTCTTGTATTGCGCCTATACCATGCACCCCCGGTTCGTTTGCTATGCGCTCGCGTAAAAATCTCAAAACACCTTGCGTTTTTAAAACTCCCGCTTCTTCCGCTTGCATTGAGTAAATACTGAAAGAACCGCCAACTTCTAGATTGAATGTGATCATGGTAATTTGTCGTACTCCAATAAAATTCCGTAAATTAGTTTGAAATGTTCAGAATCTTTTTCGAAGAAATCAACAATCGAACCGCTACTAATGAATTTTTCAAACCCCATCGAAATAACTTCCGTAGCATCAGGGTAAATTTTTCCAACATAAGGATGAATAAACTCATCTTCTAATACCGTTTCCCAATCTTCGTGGCCACTATTAGGATAAAGCGTTTTCAACTTTGTCTTTTTGCCTGTCGTTTTACTCGCTACAAAATCTTTCGCTGCTTTAAAAATATCAGGGTTTGAAAATTCAACGTGGTGTGCTACTTCGTGGTAAATCGTTCTTTTACTGCCTGTACTTACATTAACAAATTCCCCGTAAGCACTCGCAGAGCCTCTATTGCCACCGCCAACTAAATGGCGAAAAGTTGCCGGTCTATGGTTAAACAACGCCATTGCTTCAGCCGAAGCATTTTTAGCATCCTGCAATTGAGCACCCTGCAAGTTTTTATAACCATATTGTTCTGTTGTTAAGTACCCATCTAGTTCTTCGTTAGCAACGCGGCGAAACTTAGGCAATCGTTTCTTAATGCGTTTATCAAGAATTGTTTTTTGAATTTGCGCGTTAACTTTTTCTCTTAACGCCGCTACTTCTTCTTGTATCTGTAAAGCTTCAGCGCTTAACGCTGCTTTCGGCGCGTGAAGATCCCCCGGAACTTCGATCTTTTCTTCGTCTTCTATTTCTTGCGCTAAATCTAAAAACTTTCCCTTCTTATCGAAAAGCTTTGCAAGCTGGCGAACAACGGGTGTTCTTTCGGCAAGCTTAACGAAGTATTTTAGAGTATTGTGCTCAACGGAAGCGAGCAACGCATTATCTTTATTTTTTATCGGTAGTTGCTGATTAGTTCCCGGCACTGTTGGCGGTTTAACAGGCGTTTTCAGTCGCTTCGGCTTATCGTCAACAATACCGAACATAAAGTGGTACACGTCTTTTTCATTTTTAAACAAGCCAAGAATGGAATCAGGGTTATTGAAATTTTTAAATGCGTTGGCAATAACACTATCAATATCAGTAGTAGAAAAATACTTACTGCCTTCTAAATACGCTTTATCGTTATGCGCAATAAAACGCCCAAGCTCGCGGTAAACGTTGCTCGCATTTTGATCAAGGAACATTGTACCTTTGTTGATATCAGAAGCTTTTAACTCGTCTGTATACTCAATTCGCTTGATTCCCCGTACTTTTGCCCCATAAAGCGCAACCGCTTCCCTAAACGTTTGGGAAACCGATTCGTTGCTAATACTTGCGTTCCCAGGTTTCCCCACAAATTCAATTCCCTTCAACATATCATCAGCGATTTTAAGTCGTTTTGAGTTTTTAATTCGTGAATCGATAAGATCTTTCTGTAATCGCCTTAGAACCTCGCTTTCAGCATCAAGCTTTTTACCCGCGTTAGGTATAGCGTCCCACCGAGATAACGCCTTAGAGACGCGCTTAGACGCCCCACGGGCCATAAAATACTGCGCGGGCGCATTGCGGCGCATTTCGAGATCCGCTTTTCCACCTTCCCCCAAAGAAACGTACCGCAAAGAATCAATCGTGTGAGCTTTCCCGCTTGCATCGTGATACGTAACTTTGCCGACTTTGCCCGCTTTCCAATCATCGTATTTCTTACGAGATCCGAAGTAATCGATTACAAACGCCGGATTTTCTCTATCTTGGCGACTTAACCACGAATTGAAATCCATGTCTGTTGACACATCGCTGCGTTTAAGCGAACCATCGCCCCGCCGCGCTTTTCTTATTTTGCCATTAGATAAGTATTTATCACCTGGCTGATAAGTAGGCCCCGGCGTTACTTGAGGACGCATACCTGGAAGCTTTTCGTTTTTTCGAAAAAGCGGAACGTAGACCGAACGACACGACCAATGCGCAGGTATTTGCGGGCGTGTCTCATCCTCAAAACTCCATCGAGTACCGTCTAACGCACTGCAAATCTCTGTTGTTCTAGAGTCTAACGTCGCAACGTACAACGTCCATTTTATGCCGTTCTCTAAAAGCGTTTGTTCCATTGATGCATTAGCGTAAGTTTGAATCGCTGTACGTGTTTCCGATTCAACATTGCGCCGCGTAACATCGTAATCTTTTTTAGTTCGCGCAATGTTTTGATTTATCTTATCTAAACGCTTTGCAGCATCGCGAACCGTTGCCCCCGAAAGATAAGAAGAACGAATCGAACGCGACATATCGCGCGTATACTTATCTTCTACTTCTCGAAGTGGACTGCTGTTAACGTAAGTCATCGGACGTTTTCCCTGCTCAACCCAACCAGCAAAAGGATCTTCTTCTACCGCCGCAAAAACTTGCCGCGTAGTCGGCACCGCTACATCATCTAAATCGGCGAGCAAAACATCAGAAGACCACTCTATTTCATGGTCTACCAATTCACGATTATCTTTTGTAGCTGTAGCGTGGATATCAACAAATCCATCATCAATGAGTTTCTTCAATCCTTGATTTAATTTTTCAAAACGCTTTTTTGTGTAAAACGCTTTTGATTGTCCCGCCACAATCAACGCGTTTAACTCTTCGAGACGTGCAACAACGTCTTCGTTAAGCTGATCCAACATTTCCTGCATCTTTTTAGCTTGCCCTGCTTTATAGCGTTCAAGCTGTAGCTGATGACGAATTGTTAAATCGGCTCTTTGTTGAAGATCAGACATTCTCTAAACTAAGCTCTTCAGAGCCTTCCTGAGCCGCGTTTGTGCCAGATACAGGAGGTTGGCTTATTAAACGCTCTATTTCATCTTCTGCGGTTTCTCCTTCCTGTAAATTGCCCGATTCCTCTAGCTTTCTAAGAAACGTTTCAAGCGAATAAGCACCTTCTAAGTAAGCTTGCAACAACACCTGGATTTCTTGCGATGAAAGTTTCGCACCGGCAAACTCTTTACTCGGTTTAAAAGTTACCTCATCCGGATCTTCGTTCATCCAAAGAGCTATCATTTTCAACATTCTTTCAATGCCGTTACCAGCGTTATCAACAACACTAGACAAACTGGCACCAAAAGATGATTTTCTAATATGAAGCGCTTCAGCACTTTCAACCGAACTTTTATCTGATCCAATTAAAGTTGCCCCCATGTTGTACGCTTCTTGAAAAAGATCTAATGCGTGCTGCCTTATATGCCCTAAAGCACTTGTATCAGTTTTAGGATAAAAAGCTTTGCTGTCTGGTTCTTCTAGAGTAACAGCTACCGTACTACCCAAAGTTTTAGGCGTATCTTCCTTACTTATTCCAGTAATAAAAAGTGTAGGATTGCAAGTCATGTATTCGGCTTGCCGCATATCTGCATCAATTTGATAAAGTTGGATAGCTATGCGACTAATACCACTTAAAGGCGGTTTATCCACATCTGGCGAAATGTCTGTACTACCTATAGCAACCATCGGCAAAGCATTAATGCTTTCGCCCATAAAACCAGGCGTATTTACTTCTTCTTTTACTTCTTTGCCATCTTTTTCGGAATACTTTTCAACAGTGAAAACCCCATCATCTATTCTCAAACAAAAATAAATTAAATAAGGCTTCAGTTCAAAATCTTCTGTTACCTCGACTATTTTTTCCGTTAAAACCGCCATATCGAAATTAACATCATCGCCTTTTTCTTTTGACGCATTCCAGTTGATGAGATTTTCAGCCGAATAAGGAACAATGTAAATATTGTTGCTACTATCTTCAGGATCAGCAACTAAAATTTCCCGCCCTGTCTGCAACACTTCCTCTAATACAAGCTTATAAAGCGACTCCAAGCTTCTCCCCGCTTTAGTAGCGTTATCAATTAAGTACTCCATAGACAAAGGTAGTTTAACAGTGGGCGGGTTAAGCATCGCAATACCAAGCATAGCAAGAAGTGTTTTCTCCGTTATCTCAGGAAACCGCGCTCGCGTCTTGTAACTTTGATAAGCTTCTATTTTGTGATAATTAGGGTTAACGCGACTATCCCAATGTTTATGGTAATCGTCAATTTCTTGCCCTACCAAACTACTATAGTTATACGAGTAACTTTGCCCGCGCGTTTCATCGGGCGCGAGAGGTTGAGCAAGAAAAGCCGCTGGAATTGGTAAATATGCTTGGTTATATCGCTTTATTGTTGTCTCTCCTTCGATGCAATCACGGTTCATAGTCCATTCATAGATCATATTTTGCCAACTTGGGTGTTTGTAGCTAATCGCCATCAGTCAATCTCCCGTTATTAAATCTAATTAAATCCGCTCTTAACCGAGTAAGTTCCATGCTTAGTTCTTCAGTCACGTCTATTAAAGTGGTTAAGGCAACGTTTGCTTTTTCTAATTCTTCAACAGAATCATCTAATTTAAGTAACCTGTTAAAAAGATCCTCGATACCCTGCATAGCAAGAAGTGTTTTCTCTGTTATCTCAGGAAACCGCGCTCGCGTTTTGTAACTTTGGTAAGCTTCTATTTTGTGATTATCCATAAACTATCAATATGTTTCCTGCCCCAAGTGATCAGTAAAAGATTGGCAATTTAGCTTCTTCGTAACCGATATCAATCTTATACAAACCAGAACACGCTAGAAGGAAGTTCTTCCATTACCGAACCCCCTTTGATGCTGTCGCTTTAGTGTCTTCGTTATACTGCCCGCGCGCCGCGTAGCTTACATCGTGCGCAACTGGCTCAACACGGTAAAAGATAACCTGTCCTATCTTCATGCCCTGTTCGAGAGTAAGAACGTGACTTTGCGTTATGTTGTGCAGTTCGAGCGTTAAAACGCTACCGTGCCACCCCGGATCACACCAACCTGCCAGGGCATGGTTAAGACCGCAACGCGCTAGAGAAGATTTTAGCTTGTACTCTGCAGCTATGTCGTATGGCAAGTTAAAAACCTGTTCTGTTTGTGCCAGCACAAAATTTCCGGGATGTAGATAAAAACAATCCAACAATAAATCAATCTCACGTGTTCCTATTATTCCTTTATTTTTCAAATTAACGAGATTTCTCACATAAACATTGCTTTTCTCCACTTGTAAATAACGTCCAAGCGTTACATCTATACTCGCACCGTTTATCAGTTGCGAACTAACGTTAGTAATAACATTATGCTCAACGAGCTTTGTTAATTCTTTGTAACTTAATAGCATTTCAAATTCTCCTTACCTTTTGTACTCGACCGGCGTTGTAATACTCTTACTTTTCTGTCTTTCATTCAGTTCTGAAAGCTCTTGTCTAACAAGTGCCAAGTTAGCCGATATGTCTACAAACGCTTGCACCTTTAAAGCTTCCAGATAAAGCCCTAAATTTGGAGAAGCCAGCCCTTCCGTTTCTATGCTTTCAATTATCTTTTTAAGCATAACCTTACCTATTGATTGTAACGTGAAACGATTTGACTACGTTTTTTAAGTGGATGCTGATACCAAACAAAATAACCCATACCGTCGTTACGGTGCTCTAAATCCCCTTCTTTTTCTGGTTGTCCGTTTTTGTCATAAACTTGTTGTTCTAAACTCTCAACCATTTTCGGACATTTAGTTGAATTAACTCTTAACCTGACCTCTCCTTTTGCGTTCATGAGAAGACCGTTAACGGAGTTAACCCGATCTTTTATAAGCGGGTTGGATTTCTTTTTCTTAACGATGAAACCAGCGTCTTTTATAATGGCTATATCTGTATCGCTTACGCTGGCACTTCTTGAGCTTCTATGGCTACCCGTAGCATCGGGATACATAAAAACTTTGTAACCCGGATAACGTTCTTTTATCGCTACAACCATATCCGGTGTATCGCGCAAATCTATAAACTCATCAACCATATACGGCCATTCCCCGCGATAAACAAAAACAATTGCCGCTTGTTTGTTTACGTTAAAATCGCAGCCTATGTGAAGCGCGTCGCCCGGTTTAGCTGTTTCGTCTGTATCGTGCAACTCACGGTTGTAAACATAGTAAACCGTACCCGAAGTTAAGTTGATAAAAATTCCGTTGAGATAAGCTTGCAACAACTCGTTTGGATAGCTTGCGGCTAAGCTTTCAATATAATCTTCTGGTAAGTTCTCAATGTTATCCAGCGTTTTCGCCTGTATAAGATGATGCAACTTCGGGTTTGGTTCTTTTTTAAAAAGCTTGTAAGTCGCTCGAAAACCTTCGGGCGTAGTGGTCACAAAAAGTTGATTAAGTTTACCGTCAGGAAATTTAAACCGAATACGGCTTATCATCTTGCGCCAAACTTTAAGCGCCTTGTTTGTCGGCATTGTGTCAAACTCGTCTAACACAGCATCTCCGACTTCGAACCCTACAAGCTTTTCAGGATCAATAAGCGTTTTGCATTTAATATGCCCAAAACGAGAAAACACAACGCGGTTTTTCTGATAGTTTATTTTGTATTTAACAGGCAAAGTTGAAAGTATTTTTTCCATTTCTGGATAAAAAATATCACCTATTAAAGAGTAATCTGGTGCACCGTACATAAGCGGCACATTCGGATAAGCAAATTTAGTGTGCAATAAACGCAAACACGCGATAAATGTTTTACCGCCGCCAACACCCGACACATAGCCAACAAATTTCTTTTTTGAAAGCCAGAATTCTGATTGTGGGTAAGATAAGTTGTAATCCATTTTTACAACCAAAAAGCATTGTCTATCGCACGATGGCCGCAACGCGAGCAAACAGCAGTGCCACCATCTTCAGTGTTTTCCCACTTATCATAAATATGCCTTTCACCATCAGGACATTTATTTTTAGGCCCGCATTGAAAAGCATCAACTTGTCTTATCTTCTCGAAAAAATTCTCTTCTTTCATTTTTAGCAGCTACTAAAAACTACGATTCAAGGCATACAACCTGCACCGCACCTTCTAATCCTTCGCTGTACCCTTCACCGTTTTCTTCTTTAGTAACCTGAACCGCACGAACGCATGAAAGATCTTTCATAAAATACGTTCCTGTCACAACCACAGGCGCATCCGGACCCACTGTATTTTTCGCCGTTTCAAGTTGTTTAATAAGTTGCCCAACTGTGTACGCTGTTCTTAAAAAAGCCATCGTTTAACCTCATCATTTCTTTTTAACAAAAACACGCATTACTTCGTTTATGTCGTCCATATCGCCCGAACCGTCTCCCGGTTCAAGCCATCCCATTTTAACACCAAGTATCTTTATCGCCTGAACGTTTCCCGTTAATGCTTTCTGATAAGCCGCGTTAGTCACCAGCGCATCAGCAACCGTTTTCCCGTTCCGAAGTTCTTCTTCAAACACATATTTAAAAACGCTTTCAGGGACACCTGGAAACTTTGCTCCAAGTGAAGAAAGAATATCTTTTTCCGTTTTATCTAAAAGCAAAAGCCCGTTAACTAAGTCGCAGCATTCGAAATCAAAAGATCCGAACTGCACCGGCTCTTGTTTTATATAATTAGCAAGCCTGATACGCGAGCTTTCAGCCCATTGTGAAAAAGGCTTAGTAGCTGTACCAGGCCCACAACGCGCCGCCGTCGCAAGTCTCCCAAGTGCGGTCAATCTTGCTCTTTTCTTTTTCGTTTGAGGCGACATCTAAAAACCTAACACCTTTGCATTATGTAAAGTGTAGCGAAGATTAACACGTTCGACTTGCGAACAACAATTTTAGTGTGAGAAGTGAGCACAACAACGATCTTTTTAGCGGTCGGTTTTGAATAAGTGAAAGTATGTTTGTAACTGATGTAACTGATGTAACTAAGTAACTAATATAATCTTGATAATAGTATATATATATATATTATATATATGCGTTATGGAACACGGTTACTCAGTTACACAGTTACACGTTTTCTAAGTTCATGTTTTTGCTAATTTTTTTATGTAACTTGTCTTGGTTACATTAAAAATACAACTCAGTTACATTCGATTTTAGTTAGTACATCAGACAATTTTAGGTTTCCAAGTTTTGCGATTTTTGACCTTTTTTTGGTTTTGTAACTCTGATTTATGCTTCATATACTCGATTTTTCCAACGATAGTTACATTTCCAAACGCCAAATCCGCCTCGTCTCGAAGCGCTCCGCGCCAAGCCGTATCGTCTCTATGCACATCCCTGTAAAGCTTATCCCACTTATCAAAATCGCGAAGAATGCAAAGCTTCATAATCCCTTCACTGCCCCGAACGACTTTAGACCGAACCGAGTTTTTAACCTGTCTCGCACCCGCTTCTTTAAGCGCGTATCCAAGTTCTTTTCTATCGATTTCTTCCCGATCTTCTAACAAGTCATCGACTTTATGAAGCATGTTTCGAATATGTTTCGTATACATCACACTTGGCAATCCTTTGTAGTCCGGTGCCGGTGCTTCACTTGTCTGATACATCAAATTCTGTTTTATAAAAAGCCCAAGCGGACTCATGTTTTCTTCAACTATGCGAGACTTCGAAACAGTGTTGTGAGGTATATCCATCGGGTTAAAGTGACTCACATCCCGATGTAAAAAGTGTTCCATAATCGCAGAGCACCCTTGCTCGCTTTCCATCCATCCCCATAGCTTATCGTAATACTCCTGATCTTTTCTTTTGCCCGTTGTTATCTCAACAAAAGCCCGCGCATCATTCGAATCTATCTTTATAGAATCAAGGTGATTAGAAAAGAAAAATGGAATAGCGTAGTTGTGTGTTTTTCCCTTCGCGCCGAACTTTATGTTGTACGCTACCTTTGATTCCGTTGCCCAAGTCTTCACC
>JASJCA010000131.1 GCA_030066215.1 Rhodobacter sp.
CGGGACGTCAAAGGTCGATGCGCCGGGCCTCCGCATCCGACCGGTAGGCGGCCTCGACCAGCCGGACCACCGCCAGATACTCGCGCGCGCTATTCTCCAGCGCGCTATCGCCCGAGAGGCCCGCGACCACATGCCGGCAAAGCGCCTCGACGCAGCCACCGCCGAACTGGCCGTAATCCACCGGCGCGGTGATCGGCAGTTGCGCCGCCCTTTGCGCGCCGAACGCGCGGAACCACAGCTTGCCCGCGCCGTCGAGCCGCAGTTCGCCCGCCTCGCCCTCGACGCTCATCTCGCCCATGGTCGTGCGCGGGTTCGCGGCGACGTGATCCGACAGGCGGTTGCCGTCGAAAACCGACGTCGCGCCGCCGTCATGGGTCAGCACGATCTGGCCGGCATCCTCGCCGGCGACGACCGGATTGAGCCGGCGCAGATCGGCATAGACCGACCGCACCTCGCCGAAGAGCCAGCGGAAGACGTCGATCTGATGCACGGCGGTCTCTTGCACCAGAAACCGCTCCATCGTCTGAAACGACGGCTGGCGGGCAAGATAGGCGTCGGGTCCGCGCCCGTCGCCGGGGCGAAGCGCGAAGCGGGCGCCATAGACCTGGCCCATGCGGCCGGCGTCGAGAAACCGCTTGATCTCGCGGTGCCAGGGCTGAAAGCGGAAGTTTTCGTGGATGATCAGCGGGGTGCCCGCGGCCTCGGCCTCGGCGGTGACCGTTTCGGCCTCCGCCAGCGAGCGGCAAAACGGCTTTTGGCAAATCAGCGCCGCGCCGTGGCCGAAGGCCCGGCGGATCAGCGCGGCCTGGGCGGGCGGCGGTACGACCAGGTCAACGATGTCGGGCTGGGCCGCCAGCAGCGCGTCGAAATCGGCGAACGCCGCGACGCCCAACTCGGCAGCGCGGGTCCGAGCCAGACCGGCGTCGAGATCGGTGACGCCCACCAGCCGCACCCCATCGAGCCTGCGCCACGCGGCGAGGTGGAACTGGCTGAAATATCCCAGGCCGGCAACGGCGACGGTGAGCATGGGCGCCTCCCTGACCTCAGTGATAGGCCGGCCAGGGCGGTTTGTCGAAGGCCGGCGGCGGCGCGGGCCGCACCGCTCAGGCCGGGGTCCGCGCGACCCGGCGCAGGGCGAAGAGCGTCGCCGCGGGCCCCAGCAATTCGAAGGCGACGGTGGTGCCGATGGTGACGGTCAGCACCGTCTCGGCGTAATCCGGGAACTGCTTCGACGCGATCAGCGCGATCCCCACGGCGACCCCCGCCTGCGGCAACAACGCAATGCCGAACCACGGGCGCTGGTCGGCCGGTGCGCCGCCCGCCACCGCGCCGACCCAGCCGCCGACGATGCGCGAGGCGATCCGCAGCACGATATAGGCCAGCCCGATCAGCCCGACCTTGCCCAGGGCCGCGACCTCCAGCGAGGCGCCGGCGAGAATGAAGAATAGGATCATGAACGGCCACTGGATGTGCTCGATCTCGTGGAAGGCGCGCTTGTGGTGCCGGGCGAGGTTGACGATGATCGCACCGGCGGTCATGCCGGCGATCAGGAACGACACCTCGTACCAGAGCGCCAGTCCGGCGGTTAGAAAGACGATGCCCAACGCCTCGGTCTGCAGCGGCTCGCCCTTGCCGAGCCGACCTGTGAGGTAGGCCGACGGCAGCCCCACCGCGGCGCCGAGCGCCAGGGCGCCGCCAACCTCCCAGGCGGCGTGCCCCAGGGCGCCCTCGGCGGTGGTGCCGTTCACCGCGCCGACCAGCACGACGATGAAGCTGAACACCATCAGCCCCCAGGCGTCGTCGATCGCGACGATGCCCGACAGCGTCTCTACGAAAGGCCCGCGTATGCCCGATTGCCGGATCACGTCCTGGGTCGCGGCGGGTGCCGTGGCGGTGGCGATCGAGCCCAGGATCAGCGCCAGCCCCAGCTCGACCCCCATCAGCCAAAGCCCCGTGCCAACCATCGCGATGGTGATGAAGACGACGGCGACCGAGATCGCCACGATGGTGCGGCCATGGGAGCGTAGATTGCGCAGCGACAGCGAGCCGCCAAGGATGAAGGCCACCATCGTCAACGCCGCGATCGACAAGAAGTCGTACCAAAGATCGGCTCCGACCGGCAGCAGGTTCAGCCCCGACGTCCCAAGCGCAATGCCGCACAACAGCAGCAGCGTCACCCGGGGCAGCGGCGTGCGTGCGCCGATCTGGTCCGCCGCGAGGCCCAAGAGAAAGAGCGCCCCGAGGGTCAGAAAGAAGACGTGCAGCTCCATTGAGCCGACAGGGTACCGGCCATCGTGCCGGCAGGCCTTGATCTATCGCAGATCGCCCCCGGGGGGGGTTGGCGCCGTCTCAAACGATGTCGTTGTCCACCAGATAGGCTCCCGCCGCACGAACGCTGTCGGCCACGTCGGTGAAGTCCATGCCCATCACCGCGCGCGCCCGCCCGTTGGAGATGTCGTCGCGTTCACCCAGAACCGGTAGGATGGTCCGGATCGACCTGTCGAACAGCGCCAGAATACGAACGACGGCATTCGGCGCCGTCCGCGTGACGATCTTGCGATCGGGATGTGCCGCCTTCAGGATCTCGGCCATCTCTTGGAACCACAGGAAACGGTCGGCGGCAATGAACCGCCGGCCAACCGTGTCGGGATTGGTCAAAGCGCGTAGGTGCATCTCGGCGACGTCCCCGACATCGACCGAGGGAAAGCCAACTTTGGGCAGCATCGGGTCCTTGGCCCGCAAGAGCCGCTCGATCACCTTGATCGAGGTGCCGTAGTTTCCGTCGAGCGGCGCGCCCAGCACAAAGACCGGATTGATCACCGTCAGAGCGATTTCGGACGCCTCGCGCTCCACGAAGTCCCACGCGGCCTTCTCCGCCAGAGTCTTCGACTTGACGTAGGCCGTCGCCGCTGGATGCGCGATGTCGGTCCAGTCGTCCTCGTCATAGGCCGCCTTGCCTGGCGACAGGTCGGCGTTCATCACCGCCACCGAGGACGAGGTCAACACCACCCGTCCGATCCCCGCCGCCTGTGCCGCTTTCAACGCCCGCAACGCGCCATCCACCGCCGGCCGGATCACCTCGTCCTCGTCGTCCGGCTGCTCCAGCGGAAACGGCGACGCCGTGTGCATCAAGATGTCCGAGCCCTGCAAAGCCTCGGCCCACCCGTCATCCGACCCCAAATCCAGCGCCGCAAACCGCAACCGCTCTTCGATCCCCGCCGGATCGTCCAAATGCGGCGCCACCGCATCCCGCACCTCCGCCGCCCGGCTCAACGCCCGCACCGACCCCACCACGTCGTAGCCCGCATTGAGCAGCTTCACGACGATATGTTTGGCAATGAACCCGGACGCTCCGGTCACGAAAACGGTCTCTTTGGCGGTCATCTCGACGGCTCCTCAATGTTAGAACTTCTAACATAGGTACACCGTGCCGCATGTCTAGAGGCCCACCACGAAAAACCTGGCCACGCTTGCCATTCCCCCGCCAATCCCACATCACCCGTCCAAAACCCGAGGGAGCCCCATGAAACCCGTCGACAACTTCACCCGCATCGGCGAGGAAAACGCCTTCACCGTGCTCGCCCGCGCCGCCACGCTCGCCGCCCAGGGCATGGACGTCATCAACCTCGGCATCGGCCAGCCCGACTTCCCGACCCCGCCCAACATCGTCGAGGCCGCGGTCAAGGCGCTGCGCGACGGCCACCACGGCTACACCCCCGCCACCGGCATCCCCCAGCTGCGCGAGGCCGTCGCCGCAGACCTGCACCGCCGCTTCGCCACCGACACCAACCCCGACCACGTCCTAATCGTCCCCGGCGGCAAGGTCACCATGTTCACCGCCATCCTGATGTTCGGCGAACCCGGCGCCGACATCCTCTACCCCGACCCTGGCTTTCCGATCTACCGCTCGATGATCGAGTTCACCGGTGCGCGCCCCATCCCGATCCCGATCCGCGAGGAAAACGCCTTCGCCTTCTCCGCCGACGAGACCCTGTCGCTGATCACGCCCGAAACCCGCCTGATCATCCTCAACTCCCCCGCCAACCCCTGCGGCGGCGTCACCCCCCGCGCCGAAATCGACAAACTCGTCGCGGGTCTCGCCAATCACCCCGACATCGCGATCCTATCCGACGAGATCTACGATCAGATGCTCTATGACGGCGAGGAACACGTCTCGCTCCTCACCTACCCCGACATCCGCGACCGCCTGATCCTCTTGAACGGCTGGTCCAAGACCTACGCCATGACCGGCTGGCGCCTGGGCTATTCCGTCTGGCCGGAGGAGATCTTCGACAAGGCCCGCAAGCTGGCCGTCAACGCCTGGTCCTGCGTCAACGCCCCCGCGCAATGGGCCGCCTTGGAGGCGCTGACCGGCCCGCAAGATGCCGTGACAGAAATGGTCGCCGAATTCGACACCCGCCGCAAATTGACCGTCGAACTCCTCAACACCCTCCCCGGCGTCAGCTGCATCACCCCCAAGGGCGCCTTCTACGCCTTCCCCAACATCACCGGGACGGGGTGGAAAGCCAAACCCCTCGCCGCCGAGCTTCTCGAAAAAACCGGCGTCGCCACCATCGGCGGCCCCGATTTCGGTGTGCTCGGAGAGGGCTACATCCGCCTCAGCTACGCCAACAGCCAAGAGAATATCCGCAGGGCGCTAGAGCGAATGCGGGAGTTCCTCTCACGCTGATCCCATCGCAGTCCCGGACTTAATCCGGGACCTCAGGCCTGCCGTCCTTCCACAGAAGCGCCCCTTGAACCACGCATTCCCGGGCCAGTTAAAAGGCGCGAAGCGGTCGTCATTGGGCGCGCCATTGGTCCGAGCGACCAATGACGACGCCCAGCGGTGGCCCGCCCCGGTGGGCCGCCGCTTTTGCTGCCACAACCTCATCGCTCGATTGGAAGATGTACCTGGCAGCATATCGCGCGCCGTTCATCCGACGCCGCGGCACCCCACGGGCGGGAGTTTGGAAAGAAGGAGTATTGGCCTTAATGCACGAATTGCTCGTCGGCCTCGTCATCCAGATCGAAGATCGGATCGAGAACGAGAACGAGCCTGGTTTCTCCGGTGCCCTCAATCGGTGGAGATCGGTGCAGCAGACCAGATTTCGGGTTCTCGGGCCAGAGCGTGCCGCGCAGCAGAAAGGGTGAACCCGTGGGCACGGTGAAGATGCGCCGCGGTTCGGCGCCGTCGGTCGAAATTCCGTACTGTGTGCCTGTTCCTCGGTAGGTGCATATGAGCCTCGCGGTCACGGCATCGATGTGGAACTTCCGGCACATGTTGGTGGTTACGACGTCCAAGCGAAGCCGGAGATAGGGCGCCCGCATCACATCGGCGAACATATCCGCCAGGGCCGAGATGTCGTCCACCAGCATCGCGCGTGCTTCGCAGCTCGGAAGCTCCGATGCCTCGACAATATCGGACAAAGCTCCGCGAACCATGCCAGGCCGCAGCACGACACGCGAACTCGGCAGATACTCAGGTTGAACGGCATCGATCCAAGATTGAAAACTCGGCAACGGATCGCGTTGCCAGATCGTGGCCGCGCAGCCCCGGTGCTGAATGGCGCTGAGCCCCTCGGGGCTGTGGGCCACGCCCACGCCGATCGCGGCGCCCTTGACGAACTTCCGGACCAGGTTCATGCCGCTTCCTCCGCGCGCCGCCAGATCGGGAACGGGTCGGGGAAGTCTGGAACATCGTAGGGACCGGAGGTGGCGACGGCGGGGACAAGGCACGCATCCAAACGCGCCTTCAATGTTCCCCAATCGATGCCCGCGCCAATGAAGACGATCTCCTGGCGCCGGTCGCCCCAAGGTTCCTGCCAGTGGGCTTCCATATAGGCCCGTGCGCTGTCATGGGTCGGACGCCGCGCCTCCGGCACCGCGGCCCACCAAGTGCCCAGCGGCTTGACCGAGGACAGCGCACCCGCCAGCGAGAACTCAGCCACCCAATCGGGCCGCGTCGCGATCCAGAAGTGCCCCTTGGCGCGGATCACGCCCGGCAGGTCGCCATTCAGGACGGACAGGATCTTCTCGGGGATAAAGGGCCGCCGCGCGCGATAGACAAAAGATGCTACGCCGTACTCTTCCGTCTCGGGCACGTGATAGGCAAACCCATAAAGCTCCTTCGCCCACATCGGGTGCTCATGGGCCTTCTCGAAGTCGAAAAGCCCGGTGTCGAGGATGGCCTCCGCCGCGACATCGGAGTGATTGGTCTCGATGATCTTCGCGTCCGCGTTCAGGCTGCGGATGATCTTGCGAGCGGCATCCGTGCGCTCGGGTCCGGCGTCGCCCACCTTGTTCAGGATCACCACGTCCGCGAATTCGATCTGGTCGGTCAAAAGGTGCACGAGGGTGCGCTCGTCCTCTTCGCCCATGGTCTCGCCGCGATCCCGCAAGAAGTCGTGGGATGCGAAGTCGTTCAGCAGGTTCACGGCGTCGACCACCGTGACCATCGTGTCCAGACGCGAGACATCGGACAGGCTGTCGCCGAACTCGTCACGAAACTCGAAGGTCGCGGCGACAGGCAGCGGCTCCGAAATCCCGGTGCTCTCTATGAGCAGGTAATCAAACCGCCCGTCCGCCGCCAATCGGTGCACCTCGTCCAGCAGATCATCCCGCAGCGTGCAGCAGATGCAGCCATTGGACATCTCTACCAATGTTTCGTCCGTCCGGCTGAGTTCGGTGTCCGCCCGCACCAGGTCCGCGTCGATGTTCACCTCGGACATGTCGTTGACAATGACGGCAACCCGACGCCCCTCGCGATTGTTGAGAACGCGGTTGAGAAGAGTCGTTTTTCCGGCACCGAGAAAGCCTGAGAGGACAGTGACGGGAAGTCGGGTGTCTGCCATTCGATTGATTCCTCCTACTGGGGCTAGACCGTTCCTGATACGGCCGCCACGACCGCAAAGAACGTTTCGCCGGAGCAACCTATATGTGATGTTATAACATCACAACCACATTCCTGGTGGCATGGGGTGACGGCCCCAACTAAGGAACGAGGACCTCGGAAATCTGATCCGCCCAAGACCTTGAAACCAAGCGCCACATTGGGTGTCAGGGGACTTTACTGACAGCCGCCGTGCAGAAAGTTAGCAAGCAAGTGATCCGACCCATCAGTGACCACCGGGCGGGTCTCCAAGCCACCCCACCGGGTCTGACGGAAGACCAGCGCTTTTCCGACACCGGTTTCTGCACTGCAGTACCGACGTAATACCGACGTTTTACCGACGATTTACAGACAGCGGTTTTTCGTCCGGACTCACCCCAAAAGTCGCCGCGCGATCACCTGTGCCTGGATCTCGGCCGCGCCCTCGAAAATGTTCAAAATCCGCGCGTCGCACAGGATCCGGCTGATCCCGTATTCCAGCGCAAACCCGTTCCCGCCATGGATCTGCAACGCATTGTCCGCGCAGGCCCAGGCCACGCGGGCCCCGAGAAGCTTCGCCATCCCGGCCTCCAAGTCGCAGCGCCGGTCTTCGTCTTTTTCCCTTGCAGAGAAATAGGTTAGCTGCCGCGCCACCATGATCTCGACCGCCATCATCGCGAGCTTGCCCGCCACCCGAGGAAATTCGATCAGCGGCTTCCCGAACTGCTTCCGATCAAGCGCATATTGCATGCCCACCTCCAGCGCCGACTGCGCCACGCCGACGGCCCGCGCGGCGGTCTGGATCCGGGCCGATTCAAAGGTCTGCATGAGCTGCTTGAAGCCCTGGCCCTCAACCCCGCCCAAAAGGTTCTCGCCCTGCACCCGGAAGTCGTCGAAATTGACCGTGTATTCCTTCATGCCGCGGTAGCCGAGCACCTCGATCTCGCCACCCGAGAGCCCATCGTCGACAAACGGCTGCTCATCCGTCCCCGGCGTCTTTTCGGCGAGAAACATCGACAGCCCCCGGTAATCGGAGGTCTCGGGCACAGACCGCGCCAGAACCGTCATCACATGGGTGCGCGCGGCATGGGTGATCCAGGTCTTGTTGCCGGTGATCACCCAATCCTCGCCGTCCCTCGCCGCCTTGGTCCGCAAAGACCCGAGGTCCGACCCGGTATTCGGCTCGGTGAACACGGCGGTCGGCAGGATCTCCCCGCTCGCCAGCCCCGGCAGCCATTTCTCCTTCTGCGCCTCCGTCCCGCCGCAGAGGATCAACTCGGCGGCGATCTCCGACCGCGTGCCCAAAGACCCGACGCCGATATAGCCGCGCGACAGTTCCTCGCTGACCACAACCATCGAGGCCTTCGACAGCCCGAAGCCGCCGAATTCCTCGGGGATCGTCAGGCCGAAGACACCCATCTCGGCCAACTCCTCGATGATCTCCATCGGGATCAGATCGTCGTTGAGATGCCAATCGTGGGCCTGCGGCACGACCTTTTCGTCGGCGAACCGGCGGAACTGGGCGCGGATCATCTCGAGCTCGTCGTCGAGCCCGGTGGCGCCCATCGTCGCGTGGCCGGCATTGTCCTGCATACAGGCCACCAGCCGCATCCGCGCGGCCTGGCTGTTGCCTTCCTGGGTCAGCGTCATCACGGCGGGGTGCATCATCGCCCGCTGGTCGTCCTGGCTGAGGCCGAGATCCTGGGGCCGCACGATCTCGCCCTGGCTCATCGGAATGCCGCCGTAGATCTGCCAGAGGTATTCGCCGAACGCGATCTGATGGATCAGTTGCTCCATCTCGCCGAACCGGCCCTCGGCGTCGAGCCGTTCGGCCCAGCCCTGCATCTCGCGCAGGGATTCGACGTAAGTCGCAAGCCAGGCCAGCCCGTGCGCCGCGGTCTGGTGCGTCTCGAGCAGCGCGCCCGAGACCTTGCCGTCCTGCGACACCAGCCCCCGGACCCGGTCCTTGGCCTTGGCCAGCAAGTCCTCGCAGGGGCCGAGCGCGGCCTTGGTCAGCGCCAGAAGGTCCGGCAACAGGGCGGTTCCGATCGTCATGTCCTGGCCATCATGCGCCATGTCGCAGCTCCTTCAAACCGGTCTGGGCGGGCATATTCACTTTGCACCTGCAGCGCAACATTAATTCGCCTGCGCCACCTATCAAGACCGAAAATGTCGCGCCCGATTTCGTCGCTGCAGTGCCGGCGAAAACCGCGTATCACCGGCGGGACGCAGATCGGTTAGGCGGCAATGGGCGCGGTTTTCAGTCAGTTAGAGCCGGTTTTCCTGGCGCTGGCCTTCGGCGTGGCGCTCTGCGCGGGCTTCGTGAAGGGCGCCGTGGGGTTCGCCATGCCGATGATCATGATTTCGGGGCTGGGCTCGTTCCTCGCACCCGAGCTTGCACTTGCAGCACTGATCCTGCCGACGCTGGTCACCAATGTCTGGCAGGCGCTGCGCGACGGGCTGGCCGCGGCCTGGGCGTCGATCCTGCGGTTCCGGGTCTATATCGCGCTGGTGCTGGTCTTCATCGCCGGCAGCGCGCAACTGGTCCGGGTGCTGCCGAGCTGGGCGCTGTTTCTGGTGATCGGCGGGCCGGCGACGGCCTTTGCGGTGGCCCAGCTTTTGGGCTGGCGGCTGCACCTGCGGCCCGAGCACCGCCGCCGCGCCGAGGTCGTCATCGGCGCCATCGCGGGCTTCGTCGGCGGGCTCTCGGGCGTCTGGGGGCCACCGACGGTCGCCTATCTGACGGCGATCGAGGTGCCCAAGGCCGAGCATATCCGGGTGCAGGGCGCCGTTTATGGCCTGGGCGCCATGGTCCTGACGGCGGCGCATGTCAATTCCGGGCTCTTCAACGCGCAGTCGGCGCCGCTCTCGGTGGTGCTGCTGGTCCCGGCCGTCGTCGGGCTCTTGATCGGGTTCTGGGTCCAGGACCGGCTGGATCAGGAGCGCTTCCGGCGAGCGACCTTATGGGTGCTGGTCTTCGCCGGCCTGAACCTGATCCGGCGCGGGCTGGCCGGCTAGTCGATATATTTGACCTTGTCGCTGGCCATCAGCGCGCGGATCTCCTGTGGGATGTCGAGACCGTCCTTCAACTCTGCATCGAGCGCGGTCTCGAGCTCGGCGACCTTGGCCAGCATCGCGATCACCGCGTCGATCTGAGCGAAGGGCACCACCACGACCCCGTCTCGGTCGGCCACGATCATGTCGCCGGTCTCGACCTGCTGCCCGCCGATCTGCACCGGGAAGCCGACGCGCCCGGGTCCGTTGCCGTAAGGCGAACCGGGGTTCAGCCCGGTGCACCAGGACGGCAGGCCGACCTCGACGATGCCGGCATAGTCGCGCATCGGCCCATCGGTTACGAAGCCCGCCGCGCCGCAGTTCTTCATCATCGCTGACACCCGGTCGCCGGCCGCCGCGCATCCCTGGTGGCCGTGGAAGGCCGAGACCACGACGTCGCCGTCTTGGATCGACTCCAGCGCGGCGAGTAGCGCCAGGATGTCGGCCGGCCCGCAATCCACCGTCAGCGCCGGGCCAGCGGCGCGACAGTCGAGGTCGCGGCCCTCGCCCAACGGGCGGATCGCCGGCGACAGCGCGCCGGCGCCGAACATCGCATCGACGACGAAACTGGTCGGCACGTCCTGGAACGCGGCGATCTGGTCCGGCGTCGGGCGGCGCGCCAGTAGTTTGACGGTCAGAAGCGGCGGTTCCTCGATCATGGCTGTCCCTCGCGCAGTGGTCGCGGCGACGATGACCGAATCCGGCGACCGGGTCCATGGTCTTGGGCGGAGGGGCCCGGCGACGGAGGCGCAAGATACGCTTGAACCTGGAACTGCCGCCAACGACCCGCCCC
>JASJCA010000132.1 GCA_030066215.1 Rhodobacter sp.
AATCGATACCCCAGATGCGCTTCCACCGCCTGCAGATCCTCCGCCAGATGTTCGAGCCGGATGAAATGCGCCGCCCGCTCGACCCCTGCCGCATCGATCAGATAGCTTCCATAGGGTGCCGCCGCGACGGTCGTCTGCGTGTGGGGATGAGCCAAAAATGCGGCAAAACCGGACCGCCGCGCCAGATCCACCGCCGGATGGTCAAAATCCTGTACCTTGAGCCAGTGGTAGTAGCTGACCATCCGGTCCCATGGGTTGCGCACCAGCGTGAAGAGGAACATCGTGTCGAGCTCATCCAGCGACACCAGACCGTCGATGTCGGCAAGTGTCGAATGCTTCCAAAGCCGCCCGGCTGTCTTGATGCCGTTCAGCCGCCGCCGCCGCTTCACAGCTTTGGGCGTGTCGCCAATCAGAATGTCGTCCTTCATCGCCCGCGCCTCCAGCGCAAGGCTTAGCGCTGTCCCGCCGGTCTTGGGGATATGCACGAAGATGTAGCGCCGACCGCGCGAGATGATCATGGCTCCGTCCTAGCCCAGCCCGGCCCCACGCGCCAGCGCAGCGGACCGCCGCCGCCCCAGTGGTTAACGCGCACGCGAGCGAATCCAACGACTTGCCGCGCTGCGGCTTAACCTTCTGCGGCGCGGAATGTTTCGCGCGCGAAACATCTGGGCCTCATCCAGCCCGTACCGTCCGCGCCAGAAGCACGCCCGAGGCGATGATCAGGACGATACCGCCGGCCTGCACCGCATCGAGGGTCTGGCCCCACAGTACATAGCCCCAGGCCGCGGCGAAGATCAGCAGCACGTATTCGAACACCGACACGAAAGACGCATCCGCCAACAGATAGCCGCGGATGATCAGCCCAACGCCGGCCACCGCCCCCAGGGCCTGGACCGCGGTCAGTCCCAGGAAGTCCTGGCTCGGCGACACCCAGCCGCGCAGCAGGAACCCTGCGGGGCCCTCCGGCACCTCGGGCTGCAGCCAGGCCAACACAGCGCAGCCGCCCGCACCCCAGACCGCCATTACCACGAAGAACGCTGCCAGCAGGCTTAGCGTGCCCTCGCTCCCGCACCAGCGCCGGGTCACAATGGCGCCGCAGGCATAGAAGAACCCGGCGGCCACCGGCATGAAGGTCACCAGCGACACCGCCTGGGTTTCGGGCCGGAGCACCAGCATGATGCCGGCGAACCCGCCCAAGGCCGCCAGGCCGTTCGCCCAACTCACCCGCTCGCCCAAGAAAACCACCGAGATCAGCAGAACGAAGATCGGCGCGGTGAACAGCCCCGCCGCCACTTGCGCCACCGGCAGGAAGGCCAGCGAGCCGAAGTAGAACACCATCGAGACCGACACGATCAGGCTGCGCGCCGCCACCGGTCCGGGCCGCCGCGGCCAGAGACGGCGGTCGCCCAGGACGGCCACAGCAGCAATGATGGGCAGTGCCATCAGCGCGCGGACCAGGTGGAACTGCCAGATGCCGCTCATCCCCGCCAGCGAGTAGACCAGGTTGTCGATCAGCCCAATGAGCGCCATTGCAGCGACGATCGACCCGGCGGCGGCAAGCGGTCTTTGGGCGGGCAAGCTCTGCATATGCCCCCATAATTCACCCTTTCCAATCTGCGCAACCGCGGTAAAACTCCCTGGCCTGTCGGGGAGATCATAGGGAGGATCGGCCATGGGTTGGATGGTGGACGAAACCGGGCTGGAAAAGCGCCGCGCCAACTACGTGCCGCTGACGCCGCTCAGCCACCTGCGCCGTGCCGCAAAGGTGTTTCCCGATCACCTGGCCGTGGTCTACGGCAGCCACCGCAAGACCTACACCGAATACAATGACCGCTGCACCCGCCTCGCCTCGGCGCTGACCGCCATGGGCATCCGACCCGGCGACGTCGTGGCCACGCTGCTGCCCAACATCCCCGCCCATGCCGAGGCGCATTTTGGCGTGCCCGCCAGCGGCGCCGTGCTGAACACCATCAACATCCGCCTCGACGTGGACACCGTCGCCTACATCGTCGGCCATGGCGAGGCCAAGGCGGTGCTGGTCGACACCCAGTTCCTGCCCTTGGCCGAGGCCGCCATTGACGCCATGGACGGCGACGGCCCGCAGATCATCGAGGTCGCCGACCCCCCGGCCGGCTTTCCCGCCACCGGACGCTACCCCGACTACGAGGACCTGCTCACCCAGGCCGACCCGGCCTTCCAATGGGTGATGCCCGAGGACGAGTGGGAAAGCCTGGCGCTCAACTACACCTCGGGCACCACGGGGCGGCCCAAGGGCGTCGTCTATCACCACCGCGGCGCCTATCTGATGACCCTGGGGACCGTGATCAGCTGGGGCATGACGCTCTACCCGAAATACCTCACCATCGTGCCGCTGTTTCACTGCAACGGCTGGAACCACACCTGGATGATCCCGGCCTTGGGCGGCACCGTGATCTGCCTGCGCAACGTCACCGCCAAGGGAATCTACGACGCCATCGCCGACGAGGGCGCCACGCATTTCGGCGGCGCACCCATCGTCTTGAACACCATCGTCAACGCCGAGGACGCCGACCGCCGCCCCTTCGACCACATCGTGCAGGTCTTCACCGCCGGCGCCCCGCCGCCCGCCGCCACGCTGCAGGCGATCGAGCCCTTGGGCTTCAACGTCACCCAGGTCTACGGCCTGACCGAGACCTACGGGCACGTCACCGAATGCCTCTGGCACGGCGAGCTGTGGGGCGGGCTGCCAGACGACGACCGCTATGCCATCAAGGCCCGCACCGGGGTGTTGATGCCGATGATGGAGGACATCGCGGTGATGGCGCCCGAAACCATGGCGCCGGTGCCGATGGACGGCGCCACCACCGGCGAGATCATGATCCGCGGCAATTCGGTGATGAAGGGCTATCTGAAAAACCCCGACGCCACCAACAAGGACTTTGCCGGCGGCTACTTCCATTCCGGCGACATCGCGTTTCAGCACCCCGACGGCTACATCAAGATCGCCGACCGCGCCAAGGACATCATCATCTCGGGCGGCGAGAACGTCTCGTCGGTCGAGGTCGAAGGCGTCTTGATGAAGCACCCCGCGGTGTTCCTGTGCGCCGTGGTCGCCAAGCCCGACGACAAATGGGGCGAGGTGCCTTGCGCCTTCGTCGAACTCAAGCCCGGCCAGACGGCGGAGGCGGACGAGCTGATCGCCTTCGCCCGCGAACGCCTCGCCGGCTTCAAGACGCCGAAGCAGGTGCTGTTCCAGGACCTGCCGAAGACCTCGACCGGCAAGATCCAGAAATTCGAGTTGCGGAAGACGGCCGAGGGGCTGTAGGGCGCGGGATCGCGCATGGCGCTTGTTGCCTAGCAGGTGCCGTCGGTGCCCGCCCCGGGCACGGAATCAAGGGGCGCAGCCCCGCCGGGCCCATCGCCAACCCGCCCCGGAGGGGTGGCGATTTGTCGACACCAGCGCACCGCTCGATGTCCTACGGACTCGACGACCATAAAGCGCTGCCGATCAGAGGTCGCTTCGCCACCCCGCGGGTTGGCCATGGGCCCGGCTCCAAGCCTGTTTCGCCGCGACCGCGCCGGGGACCGGCGCCCTCGCCGTGACCGAGCACGCACTGGCAGCCGCGGACCCGCACCAGCCCAATGTTGGCACACGCCAAATCTTGCGGTATCGTCGGGCAAAACAACACCATCGAGCAGACCCCGCCCGCAGACATGACGGCGCTGAGCGAGTATCAACGGCTGGAGACCCCTGGCGTCTGGCGCGCCTCGGCTGGCGATCAGCGCCGCGACGTGATGGTCTCGGTCGGCGACGCCACGCTGGTGATCTACGACATGGCCAATCGCGCGCTGGCGCATTGGTCGCTGCCCGCGGTGGAGCGTTTGAACCAGGGCACCAGACCCGCGCTCTACCGTCCGGGAGAGGATTCGCCCGAAGAGCTCGAAATCGCCGACGACATGATGGTCGACGCGATCGAGACCGTACGCCGCGCCATCGCCCGGCGCCGGCCGCAGCCCGGGCGGCTGCGGTTCTTTCTGCTTGGCGGCGGGCTTGCGGCGGTGCTGGCGCTCGCCGTGTTCTGGCTGCCCGACGCTTTGGTCCGCCACACCGCCGGCGTGGTGCCGGAGGCCAAGCGCGCCGAGTTGGGCGCGCGGCTGCTCGGCGATATCCGGCGCGTGGCCGGCGCACCCTGCGAAACGGCGTTGGGACGGCGCGCGCTCAACCGGCTCTACGCCCGGCTGCTGGCCGACCGACCCGGCCGCCTTGTCGTTCTGCCCGGCGGCATTGCCGAGACCGCGCATCTGCCCGGCGGCCTGATCCTGTTGAACCGCGCCCTGGTCGAGGACCAGGAGGATCCCGACGCCGCCGCTGGCTATGTCTTGGCCGAGGCGCTGCGCTCCGAGGCACAGGATCCGGTCGAGACGCTGCTGCGCGCCACCGGACCGGTGACGGCCTTTCGGCTCTTGACCACCGGCGATGTGCAGGACGCCGATCTGGCCGTCTTTGCTGAGGTGGTCATGACTGCCGCACCTGCCGCCATCGACCCTGAGACCCTGCTGCAGCGCTTCGCGGCCGCGGTCGTGTCCTCGACGCCCTACGCCTATGCCCTTGATATCTCTGGCGAAACCACACTGGCGTTGATCGAGGCCGATCCCGTCCCTCCCGGCGGCGGCCGCACTGTGCTTGCCGACGGCGACTGGGTCAGCTTGCAGGGCATCTGCGGCGAGTGACGGGGTCGGCTGGTCTGGGGGTCGGTCTTGGCCGACAGACAGCATTCGCGCGACGCACAGGCGCGGACTCAAGGCCGCAGGCCGCCCCGCCATCGCCGACCCGCCCCCGTGGGGCGGCGATTGGTCGAGCCTCGCGCACCACTCCAGGTCCTACGGATGCGACAGCCATAAAGCACTGCCGGTCGAACGCTGGTTCGCCACCCCGCGGGTCGGCGATGGCGGGGCTTGTCTCTAAGGGGTCAGTGCCCGCAACAGGCCCACATCTTCGTCGGATGCGCTCAGCAACCCCTTTCGGCCCGGGCTATTTCCGCGTGAAAGCGTCGGCGAAGCCGGCTCGGCGCACCGCGGTCAGGCCGGCGCGCAGGGCGCCCGCGTCGCGGTAGGGGCCGGCGACGACGATCCGGTAGACCTTGCCACGCTTGGTGTAACTTGCCAGCCGCGCCGGCAGGCCCATCGCCTGCAGCTTGGCCGCGGTGCGCCGCGCATTGGCCTCGACCCCGAAGGTGCCGACCTGAACATAGCGGTGCCCCGACGGCGCCGCCCGGACCGGCGTGCGTGCCGCGGGCGCGGCGGTCTCGGGCGCCACCGCCTTGGTCGACACCCGGACCTTCGCCGGCGGCGGGTTCTTGGCCGACACCACCGGCCCGTTGGCGGCGACATAGCGGCGCTGCTGCTGCAGGCTGGTGAAAGGGTAGCGCAGGTTCGGGAACAGCTTGGTGACGTCGCGGCCGGTGGTCTGGTCGATCAGACGCCGCGGCACGCCGCTGGACCAGACCAACCGCATCTGCACGAAGCCCTCGCGGGTCTGCTGGCCGCGATAGGGGTTGAACCGGTCCTGGTCGAAGGCCGGTTTATAGCCCGGCGGCGGCACGATCTTGGGCGGCGTCGGCACCCGGATCACGCCCGAGGCCGTGGCCAATCGCGCGGTCTCGGGCGCGGAGTAGCTCGCCGGGTGGTCGCCCTGCGGGCCGCAGCGCACCTGGTGCCCGCCGCTGCGCAGATACTTCTGGCTCATCGCCGAGGCGCCGGGGCAGGCGCTGGCCACGCCCGTGCTGCGCAAGGGCGCCGGCGGCGCGGTCTGGATCCGGGCCGGGGCCGGCGCGGGTGGTGCGACGCGAACCCGCACCGGGGCCGGGCGCGGCGCCACCTGGACCCGCACCGGAGCGGGCGCGGGCGCCACACGGACCGGGGACGGCGTCGGCGCGGCGGCGACGACCCTTCGCGGCGGCGGCGCGGGGGTGGGACGCGGTTTCGCGGTGACGACCGGCGCGGGCGCTGGCTTGGGCGGTTTCGGCGGCGGCGGCGTTACGGTGGGGGCCGCGGCGACCCGCACCGGCGGTTCGGCCGGCGCGGTGCGTTTGGCGAAGGTCGGCTGGAACCCACAGAGCACCCTGCGCTGCCGCGACACCCGCGGCACCCAGGTCACCGCCCCGTCGAAACCGGCGCGCACGAACACACAGCCCTTGCTGTCGACATATTGCTTGCCGGTGAAACTGGCGGGCGGAAATTCCGCGGGTTCGTCGGCGTTGCGCAGCGACTGGGCCTCGGCGGCCCCTAGCCCCAGGATCAGCGCGATGGCAGTCAAGGTCGATGTTCTCAGCATTCTGTGGCCCCACACAAGATGTTGTGGCAGGATGCCTTAGAATACTGGCTCCGTAAAGGGGGCGGATCGCCTATTTTGTACCGTACATCCGGTCGCCCGCATCCCCTAGTCCGGGAACAATATATCCGGATTCATTCAGGCATTCATCCACAGATGCTGTAACAATCGGCACGTCCGGATGCGCCGCTTTCATCCGCTTAATGCCCTCCGGCGCGGCCAGCAGGCACAAGAATCGGATGTCGGTCGCGCCGGCGCCCTTCAGCAGGTCCACCGCCGCCGCCGACGAGTTGCCGGTGGCCAGCATCGGGTCGACGGCGATCACCAGCCGCGAGGCGAGCCCCTCGGGCACTTTGAAGTAGTACTGCACCGGCTGCAGCGTCTCTTCGTCGCGGTAAAGCCCGACGAAGCCGACCCGCGCCGACGGGATCAGCTCCAGCACGCCGTCCAACAGCCCGTTGCCGGCGCGCAGAATCGATACCAGCGCCAGCTTCGGCCCGTCGAGCACCGGCGCATCCATCTCGCAGAGCGGCGTCTCGATGCGTTTCGTCGTCATCGGCAGCTCGCGGGTGATCTCGAAGGCCAGAAGCTGGCTGATCTCGCGTAAGAGTTGGCGGAACACCGCCGTCGGCGTGTCCTTTTCGCGCATCAGGGTCAGCTTGTGCTGGACCAGCGGATGTTTGACGACGGTCAGATGGTCAAGCATAGGCAGCCTCCAGGGTTTCGATCACCCGCGCGCGGGTGGCCTCGTCGCAGAACGCCGCGCGGGCGGCGGTCAAGTTGATGTCGCGGAAATCCTTCGCTTCCCAGCCGAAGGTCTCGGCGAGGCGATCGTATTCGGCGGCCAGCGCAGTGTGGAAGAACGGCGGATCGTCGGTCGAGACCGTCACCGGCACGCCCGCGTCGCGCAAACGCTGGATCGGATGGTCTTGCCAGGAGGGAAACACGCCGAGGAACACGTTCGAGCCCGGGCAGACCTCCAGCACCACCTGCTCATCGGCGAGCCGCGCGACCACTGCCGGTTCCTCGATCGCCTGCACGCCGTGGCCGATCCGCGACGGCCGCAGCGCCACCATGGCGTCGCGCACGCTGGCCGCGCCGCCCCATTCGCCGGCGTGCACGGTGATCCCGAGCCCCGCCTCGCGCGCGACGTCGAAGGCGTAGCAGAAGTCGCCCGGTTTACCCCTACTTTCGTCGCCCGCCATACCGAAGCCGACCAGCCAGTCGCCCGCGGTTTCTGCGGCGCAACGGGCGGTCTGCTTCGCCTTTTCGGGTCCGAAATGCCGGATACAGGTGACGATGCCGCGCAGCACGATGCCGTCGCGGGCCTCGGCGATCTCGGCGGCTTCGCGGATCGCCTGCAGGTAGTCTTTCCAGGCCGAGACCTCGCGGTTGCCGCAGAAATCGGGGCTCAGGAAGGTCTCGCAATAGACCACACCGTTCGCCGCGCTCTGCTCCAGCACCGCCAGGGTCAGCCGGTGGTAGTCCTCGGGGCTTTGCAGGGTCGCGGTCGCGGCCTCGTAAACCTCGAGGAAGTGCCGGAAATCGCGGTAGGCATAGCCGCCATCGGGGTCGAAAATGTGCGATATGTCCATGTCCTTTTCGGCCGCCAGCCCGCGGATGAAGCCCGGCGGCGCGGCGCCTTCGAGGTGCAGATGCAGCTCGACCTTGGGCAGATCGGCGACGCTCATAGGAACGACCGCCCCGGGCCTTGGGCCGGGATCCCCAAATGGGCGGCGACCGAGGCGCCGACATCGGCAAACCCCACCAGACCGATTTCGCTTCGACCCAGGCCGTGGCCGACGACCGGCACCCGCTCGCGGGTGTGGTCGGTGCCGGTCCAGGTCGGATCGTTGCCGTGATCGGCGGTGAAAAGCGCCAGATCGCCCGGCCGCAGCGCATCGAGAAACCGCGGCAGGGCGGCGTCGAACCATTCCAGTGCGCGGGCATAGCCGCTGACATCGCGGCGGTGACCGTAGCTGCTGTCGAATTCGACGAAGTTGGCAAAGGTCAAGGAATCGGCCTTAGCGCCGGCCGCCAAGGCCATCAAATGTTCGAAAAGATCAACGTCTTTGCCTTTTCGAACATCCGTGATTCCGCGCATCGAAAAGATGTCGCCGATCTTGCCGACCGCATGGACCGGCCGCCCCGCACCCGCGGCCCAGTCGCAGAGCGTCGGGCCGGGCGGCGCGATGGCGAAGTCGCGGCGGTTCGGGGTGCGGGTGAAACCGTCGGCGACCGAGCCGACGAAGGGCCGCGCGATCACCCGCCCGACCTTCATCGAATGGAGCCGCGGCGCCAACCCCTGGCAGAGCGCCATCAGTCGGTCGAGCCCAAACTGCTCTTCATGCGCGGCGATCTGGAACACGCTGTCGACCGAGGTGTAGCAGATCGGCCAGCCGGTGGAGAGATGCGCGGCCCCCTCGTCCTCGATGATAAGGGTGCCGCTGGCATGGCGGTTGCCCAGGATGCCGTCGGTGCCGGCCAGGCGGCAGACCTCGGCCACCAGGTCGTCGGGGAAGGCCGGATCGGTATTGGGGAAAGTGTGCCAGTCCCAGGGCACCGGAACGCCGGCCAGCTCCCAATGCCCCGAGGGCGTGTCCTTGCCGCGCGACACCTCGGTCGCGGCGCCCCAGAGCCCGTCCGGCACAGCCTGCAGTCCCAGCGTCGGATCGCCGCTGGCCAGACGAACTGCGGCGCCGAGCCCCAGCGTGTCCAGATGCGGCATCCGCAACGGGCCGCTGCGGCCATCTTCCGCCCGGCCCGCCGCGCATTCCGCCGCGATATGGCCCAGTGTGTTTGCGCCCGCATCGCCGAAGGCGGCGGCATCAGGCGCCCCGCCGCAGCCGACCGAATCGAGCACCACCAGAAACGCGCGCGGCATCAGGCGACCGCCTTGTGCAACAGCGGCGGCGGCGTCACTGCGGCCTCGCCGACGCTGAAGGCCGGCACCAACGCCGCCACCGCCATTTCGGCGGCGTCTTCGTCTTTTGCATGCACCACCGCCAAGGGATCGCCTTCGGACACCGCGTCGCCCAGCATGACCACGTCCGAGAGGCCCACCGAGGGGTCGATGCGCGCGTCCGCATGCGCCCGTCCGCCGCCGAGCCGCACCACCGTCATACCAAGCGCATAGCCGTCCATCGCAGCCACGATCCCGGTCCGCGGCGCCGGCACTGCACGGATCACCGGCGCCGCCGGCAGCCGGTCGCGCCAGCGTTCGACGAAATCCGACGGCCCGCCTTTCGCGGCCACCATACGGCCGAACCGCTCAGCCGCCGCGCCCGAGGCCAAGACGTCCATCACCTGGCCCGCGCCCTGTTCGCGGCTTTCGGCCATCCCCGCAAGGCGCAACAGTTCGCCGCCCAGTTCCGCCGTCAGCCGGCTGAGGATCGTGTCGGCGCCGTCCTCGGTCAGCGACACCATCACCTCCATGATCTCCAGCGCATTGCCGACGGACGGCACGCAGGGCTGGCTCATGTCGGTGATCAGCGCCGCGGTCGGGTTGCCCGCCCCGTTGGCGGTGCCGACCAGCGATTGTGCAAGGGCGTCGGCCTCTTGCATCGTCTTCATGAACGCGCCCGAGCCGACCTTGACGTCCAGCACCAGGGGATCGACGCCGCCGGCGAGTTTCTTCGACAGGATCGAGGCGGTGATCAGGTCGATGGACTCGACAGTCGAGGTGATGTCGCGGATCGCATAGAGCCGCCGGTCGGCGGGCGCGATCCGATCGCTCGCCGCAACCAGCGCGCAGCCTGCGTCGCGCACGATGCGGCGAAAGCTGTCGGCGTCGACCTCGGTCGACACGCCGGGGATCGATTCCAGCTTGTCGAGCGTGCCGCCGGTATGGCCCAGCCCGCGCCCCGACAGCATCGGGATATAGGCGCCGAGCGCCGCCATCGCCGGCCCGAGCGTCAGCGAGATGCAGTCGCCGATCCCGCCGGTGGAATGCTTGTCCACCACTGGCCCCGGCAGGTCCCAGGTCATCACCTCGCCGCTGTCGCGCATCGCCAGGGTCAAAGCCACGCGTTCGTCCTGTGTCATCGGGTTGCGGCAGACGCCCATTGCGAAAGCGCCGGCCTGCGCGTCGTCGACCGCACCGCTCGCCAAGCCTTCCACGAACCAGCCGATCTCGACCGCGCTCAAGCGCCCGCCAAGGCGCAATTTGGCCAGGATCGCCCGGGCATCCATCTCAGCCCGCGTCCATATGGGATTTCTTGAACGCGCCGGGCAGCAGCGCGGCAATCGTCGCCGTCGCCTGCGTCCCTGCCAAGGTCGCCATCGTCACGAGGACCTCCGGACCGGCGAATTCCGCAAGTTTCTGGCGGCAGCCGCCGCAGGGCGACACCGGGTCCGGGCTGTCGGCGATCACCGCGACCTCGGCGAT